>DATBBK010000024.1:0-22142 GCA_036271035.1 Thermoanaerobaculia bacterium
CCGAGCGGCGGTGAGCCCGCCCAACCGGACGCGTATCGCGGAGCGATACGCAATGCCGCCGGGCTTAGGGCGCGAGCGGATCCGACTGCGTCGAGACTTCGCCGGAGTGGAGCCGCGGCCTAAGCCCGTGGGAGGTCGCGCGCGTCGCCCGCCCGACTCCTGAGCCATGAGACCCCCGGCTTGAGCGGCGCGGCAAGAGAAGCCGCCCCGCCTCGCAAGACCGGCCGCGCCGCTCCAAGCCGGCAACGCCGAGCTGCTGTTCCATGCCGGCTTTCATCCGGTCCATATACTTCTCACGTGATTTCGCTCTTGGACATCGTCGGGCCGGTGATGGTCGGGCCGTCGTCGTCGCACACCGCCGGCGCGTGCCGCCTCGCACGGGTTGCGCGCGAGCTCCTCGAGGAGGAGCCGGTCGACGCCCGCTTCGAGCTTCACTCGGCGTTCGCGAAGACCATGCGCGGCCACGGAACGGACCGCGCGCTCGTGGCCGGCGCCCTCGGGATGGAGGTCGACGACCCCCGGATCAAGGATGCGCTCGAGATCGCGAAGGAGCGGAGCCTCGTCTTCGTCCTCAAGCCGAAGAACATGGGCCTCGAGGCGCACCCGAACAGCGTCGCCATCACGCTGAGCGGCGCGACGCGCACGATCTCGATCCTGGGCGCGTCCATCGGCGGCGGCATGATCGAGATCCGCGAGGTGGACGGATTTCCCGTCTCGCTCTCGGCGAAGGACCCGTGCCTGTTGCTGTTCTACGAGGATCGCCCAGGCATGGTGATGCGGGCGTCGGAGATCATCGGGCGGCGCAACGTCAACATCGCCTCCATGGAGGTGCTCCGCAGCGGCAAGGGCGAGCAGGCGTTCATGCGGATCGACCTGGACGCGCGCCTGCCGCACGAGGACGTCGCCGCACTTAAGGAGATTCCCGGCGTGCGCCGCGTGCACGTGCTCGACCGTGTCGCCGGCGGGGCGCCGATCACGTGACGACAGTCCCCACATTCCCGAGTCCCGAATCCCGAGTGAGGTGCTCATGAATCGCATCGAAAGCTTCGCCGACCTGATCGAGGTCGCGGCCGAGACACGCAAGCCACTCGACGAGATCTTCCTCGACGCGGAGGCCGCCGAGCGCGAGGTGCCGGCGCCGCGCGTGTTCGAGACGTTCCTCGAGCGCTGGGCCGTCATGAAGGACTCCGTCCGGCGCGGGCTCGCGGGCGGGAAGTCCTTCTCGGGCCTGGTCGGCGGCGACGCGCGGAAGGTCATGGAGTTCTCGCGAGACGGCGACATCGCCGGCGGACGCCTCGTCGCGAAGTGCATCGCGTACTCGATCGCCGTGCTCGAGGAGAACTCGCGCATGGGGATCATCGTCGCGGCGCCCACGGCCGGAGCGGCCGGGATGGTGCCCGGTACGCTCCTCGCTCTCTCGGAAGAGCGCGGCATACCCGACGAGCGCGCAGCCCAGGGCCTGGTCGTGGCGGGAGGATTCGGCGCCCTCGTCGCGGGCAAGGCCGAGCTCTCGGGCGCGGCGGGCGGATGCCAGGCGGAGCAGGGCGTCGGCGCCGCGATGGCGTCGGGCGCGCTCACGTTCCTGCTCGGCGGCGGCCCGTCGATGAGCGTGCACGCGGCGGCGCTGACGCTCCAGAACACGCTCGGCCTCGCCTGCGACCCGGTCGCCGGCCTGGTCGAGGTGCCCTGCGTCGTGCGCAACGGATTCACCGCGATGCTCGCGCTGACCGGCGCGCAGTGCGCGCTGGCCGGCGTCGAGAGCGTGATCCCGATGGACGAGGTCGTCGAGGCCATGGTCAAGATCGGGGAGGCCATGCCGCGCTCGCTCAAGGAGACCGCGGACGGCGGCCTCGCGATGACCCCGACGGGCTGCCGAATCCGGAACCAGCTGTACCAGATTCGGTGAGCGCGCGTCGGCTGGGACTCCCGGCGGCGCTGCTTCTCGCCGGGGCCGCCCTCCTCGCTCACGCGAACGGGATTCCCGGCGGCTTCACCTACGACGACAAGGCGATCGTGCGCGACAACCCGCGCATCCGCTCGCCGTCCTCGGCCGGCCAGCTCTTCACGACGCAGTATTTCGGCGGGCCGCCGGGGAGCGGCACCGCGTACCGCCCCGTCCTCCTGCTCTCGTTCGCGGTCGAGTGGTGGATCCACGGCGAGGATGGGACGTCGTTTCGCGCCGTCAACGTGCTGTTCCACGTACTGGCGACGCTGCTCCTCGCGCGTCTGCTGCTGGAGCTCGAGCTCGCGCGTCCCGTCGCGCTCGGCGCAGCGGTTCTCTTCGCGGTCCACCCGGTCCACGTCGAGGCGATCGCCGGCATCGTGGGGCGCGGCGAGACGCAGGCGGCGGTGCTGATGCTGCTCTCGCTGCTGCTCGCGCTTCGGGTGGATCGAGGCGCGCGGCGGCGGCGTCTGGCGATGGCCGGAGCGCTCCTCGCGTTTCTCCTCGCGGTCTTGACGAAGGAGAGCGCGGCCGTCGCACCCGCCCTGCTGCTCCTCGCGCTCGCGTGGAAGTCGGACGGCGGCGCGGCAGGGCGGGTGCGGCGGGCCATCGCGGACGGCTGGGTCTATGCCGCGGGCGCGGCGGTCCTGCTCGGCGGCGTATTCGCCGTGCGCCGGCTCGTCCTCGGCGGCGCGCTGAGGGCCGCCGGGACGGGAATCTTCGAGCTCGAGAATCCGCTCGCGCCTCTTCGGCCGCTCGATCGGGTGGCGAATGCCTGCGCGATCCTGTTCCGCTACCTGGGCCGCCTCGCGCTGCCGCTTCGGCTGTCCGCCGACGAGTCGGCGTGGTCGCTGCCCGTCCTGACGCCGCGGAGCGTCGTGTTCTGGGCCGCGCCGGTGCTGTTGGCCGCGCTCGCGATCGCCTCCGGCTGGAGGATCCTGCGCGCGACGCCGAGGTCCGGCCGCCGGCCGGAGGCGCTGGGCATGCTGTTCTTCCTCGTCGCGTTTCTCCCGACGTCGAACCTCCTGTTCCCGACGGGGACGATCTTCGCGGAGCGACTCGCGTACCTTCCCTCGGCCGGCTTCTGCCTCGCCGCCGCCGCCGCGATCGCGGGACGCTCGCCGGATCGGGCGGCGCTCTCCTCCGGCCGGCTGGCGGTCCTCTGCGGCGCGGTGCTGCTCCTCGCGGCGCGCACGATCGTCCGCAACCCGGTCTGGGAGAACGACGAGACCCTCTTCACCAACCTGGTCCGCGCCTCGCCGAACAGCGCGAAGGCGCACTACGACTTCGCATACATGTCGGTCGCACAGGACCACGTTCCGCGGGCCCTCGCCGAGTACCGCCGCGCGGCCGAGATCTACCCGCGCTACTGGGACGCGTGGGCCGGCGTCGGCCACTGCGAGCGGCTTCTCGGGCGGCTCGAGGACGCGGAGCGCGCCTACGCCGAGTCGGTGCGCGTCCAGCCAGCGTACGAGAACGGCTGGTTCGGCCTCGGCGTGACGCGGCAGGCGCGCGGGGACGACGACGGGGCGGAGCGCGCCTGGCGGACGGGGCTGCGGCGGACGCCGCAGTCGCTTCCGCTCGCGTACCGGGTCGCGGTGCTGCTGTCGCGGCAGCGCCGGCCGCAGGCGATCTTCGCGTGGCGGCGGGCGCTCTCGATCGAGCCGGGATCGCTGCCGTCGCGCGTCGGCTACGGCGAGCTGCTGCTCTCGCTCGGACGGATCGACGAGGCGCGCCGGGAGACCGCCGAGACGCTACGGATGTCGCCGCGGTACCAGCCCGCGTTGGACCTGCAGAAACGGATCAGCCGGAGCGAATCGGTTGGGCCGGAGCGGAGAGCGGAAACCAGAGACCGGAACCCCGGCTCAATGCACCCGATGCTCGTGTGTCGCCTTTTCTTCGCGGGCGAAGACCTCCTTCGCGCGGCGGCGCGCGGCGCGGGCGGCGACGCGTGGGTGCCGGCGGTGGTAGAGGCGCAGGAAGGCGACGACGAGCGCGTACGCCACCCCCGCGCCGAGGATCGCGAGCACGCTGGTCCCCATGATGAAGGCGGTCAGGCGCTTCCCGAAGTCCGGTCCTCGGAACGACACCCAGAAATCGTGGTGCAGAAAGCGGTGCCACGGCAGCCGTCGTCCCGCCGTCGGCGAGCCCATGAGCGTGTGGCCGATGCGGTAGCCGAGGGCATACACCGCGGGCAGCGTCCACGGATTCCCGACGAAGGATCCGAGCAGGGTGTCGAGCTTGTTGAGCCGGAAGATCACCGCGATGCCGATCGCCATGATCGCGTGGAAGCCGATGAACGGCGAGAGGCCGACGCCGACGCCGACCGCCACCGCGGCGGCGACGCGCTCGGGCGATTCCGCGCGGCCCATCCACTGGAGGATGAGCTTCAGCCGCAGCCGCTTGAGCGAACGGAAGCCGCGGTGCTTCGCGCGCTTCTCGAGGGCGTCGGGCGTGTCGGGATTGTCCGGGGCTCTCATGCCCCCGCCTCGAGGTGGTCGTGTCCGAGCGCGGCGACGTCGCGTTCGCCGGAGGGTCCTCGGACCACCGCGCCCGAGCCCGCCGTGACCGAGCCGATTCGCGTGAGGGGAGCGCCCGCGGAGGCGGCGAGCTCCTCGAGCGCCGCCTCGCGGTCCTCGGGCACCGTGAAGAGCAGCTCGTAGTCGTCCCCTCCGGAGAGCGCGAGCTCGAGTGCGTCCTGGTCCGCCATCGACGCGAAGGCGCGCAGCGCGGCGGAGAGCGGCAGGCGATCCGCCTCGAGTGTCAGGCGGACGCCCGACGCGCGCGCGAGCCGGCCCGCGTCGACGCCGAGTCCGTCCGAGACGTCGATCGCCGCGCTCGCGACGCCCGCCCCGGCGAGGGCGATGCCCAGGATGACCCGCGGCTCCGGGTCGTGGTAGCGATCGAGAAGCCGTCGCTGGTGCTCGGGCGTGAGCTCGGGGAAGCGGGGGGTCGGCTCCGACCCCTGCTTCGAGAACGCCGCGAGGATCCGAGCGAGGCGCAGGCCGGCGGCCGCTTCGCCCGGATGGCCGGAGAGGTAGACGCGATCGCCCGGGCGCGCGCCGGATCGCGAGAGGGGAGCCGCCGCGGGACGGCCCCACATCGCGACCGCGACCACGACGAGCGGCGCCGACGAGAGATCGCCCCCGACCAGGCGCGCCCCGAAGGGCTCCGCGCGCGCCGCCGCGCCGCGCGCCAGCGAGACCGGGAACTCCTCGCCGCGCTCGGGCGGAAACGCGATTCCGAGGAGGAAAGCCTCGGGCGCCGCGCCGACCGCGGCGAGGTCGGAGAGGTTCACGGCGGCCGCGCGCCTGCCGAGTCGCTCGGGGTCCTCGCCGGGCAGGAAGTCCACCTGCTCCACAAGCAGGTCCGTCGTCGCGGCGAAGAGTCCGGCGGGCCGATCGATCAGCGCGGCGTCGTCGCCGGGGCCCCAGAGGACCGAGCCGGACGGAGGCAGCAGCGCGCGCAGCCTTTCGACCACGCGGTCCTCGGCCTTCACGCGCGCGGCGGCGGGGATGCGGGTGCGCGGCGGCGGCCGCCCGATCCGGTCACGGGGATCTCGCGGCCGGGCGGCTCGGGAAGCGCGGGCTTTCCGCCGTCGCTGCCGGTCTCCGCCTCCGGGGGCAGGAGCGCGATGTCCAGCACCTCCTGCATCGACTCGACGTAGCGGAACGCGAGGTCGTGGACGATCTTCGACGAGATCTGCACCACGTCACGGCGGTTCTGCTTCGGCAGGACGATCGTGTGGATCTTCGCGGCGCGGGCGGCGAGGACCTTCTCCTTCACGCCGCCGATGGGGAGGACCTCCCCGCGCAGCGTGATCTCGCCGGTCATCGCGACGTCGCGCCGGATCCTGCGTCCCGTGAACGCCGAGATCATCGCCGAGGCGATCGTGATTCCTGCCGACGGTCCGTCCTTCGGGATCGCGCCCTCCGGAACATGCACGTGAACGTCGTGGGTCTCGAAGAAGTCGAGCGGGATCTTCAGGTCGGCCGCGTGGGCGCGTGCGTACGACATGGCCGCCTGCGCGGACTCCTTCATGACGTCGCCGAGCTGTCCCGTCAGGCGCAGGCCGCCCTTGCCGCGGACCGCGAGCGCCTCGACGAAGAGGATGTCGCCGCCGACCGACGTCCACGCGAGACCGGTCGCGACGCCGACCTCGTCCTTCTTCAGCTGCTCGTCCCGGAAGTGCTTGACCGGGCCGAGCATCTTCTCCACGGACGCTCCGCCGATGCGGTAACGGCGCGCCTTGCCCTTCGCGACGGACACGGCGACCTTGCGGCAGATCGCGCCGATCTCGCGCTCGAGGTTGCGCAGTCCGGCCTCGCGCGTGTACGCCTCGATGACCTTCTCGATGCCGGCGTCGGTGAACTCGATGTTCGCCTCCGTGATCCCGTTCTCATCCATCTGCTTCGGGATGAGGTGGCGCTTCGCGATCGCCTTCTTCTCCTCGAGCGTGTAGCCCGACAGCCGGATCACCTCCATGCGGTCGAGGAACGCGGGCTGAATCGGGTCGAGGACGTTGGCGGTCGCGATGAATAGGACCTTCGAGAGGTCGTAAGGCACCGAGAGGTAGTGATCCCGGAAGGAGAAGTTCTGCTCCGGATCGAGCACCTCGAGGAGCGCGGCGGACGGATCGCCGCGGTAGTCCGCGCCGATCTTGTCGATCTCGTCCAGCATGAAGACCGGGTTGGACGTCCCCGCCTGGTGGATGCCCTGGATGATGCGGCCCGGCATCGCGCCGACGTATGTGCGGCGGTGGCCGCGGATCTCGGCCTCGTCGCGCACGCCGCCGAGGGAGAGGCGCACGAACTTGCGGTCGAGAGCCCGCGCGATCGATCGCCCGAGCGACGTCTTGCCGACGCCCGGAGGGCCGACGAAGCAGAGGATTGGTCCCTTGAGGCTCTGCTTGAGCGCGTGCACCGCGAGAAACTCGAGGATCCGCTCCTTCACCTTCTCGATGTCGTAGTGATCCTCGTCGAGGATCTTCCGCGCGCGATCGATGTCCTTCGAGTCGTCGGACGTGACCCCCCACGGCAGGCCCGTCATCCAGTCGAGGTACGTGCGGATGATCGCCGTCTCGGCCGAGTCGGGATGGCTCCGCTCCAGCCGCTTGATTTGCTTCTCGATCTCCGTCGAGGCTTCCTGCGGGATCTTCTTCTCGGCGACGAGCTTGCGGTAACCGTCGAGCTCCTCGGAGATCTCCTCGCCCTCGCCGAGCTCCTGCTGGATCGCGCGGAGCTGCTGCCGCAGGTAGTACTCGCGCTGCGACTTGTCCATCTCGCCCCGCGCCTGCGTCGAGATCTCCTGCTGCATCGTCAGCACGGTGATCTCCTTGGCGAGGCTGTCGTTGACGATGCGGAGCCGCTCGATCGGGTCCGTGGACTCGAGGATCTTCTGCGCGTCCTCGAGCTTCAGGTCGAGGTTCGACGCCGCGAGGTCGGCGAGGCGGGCGGGGTCGTCGAGGTTGCCCGCGATGACCATGACCTCCGGCGAGATGTTCTTGCCCAGCGAGACGGAGCGCTCGAGGTTCTGCTTGACGCTGCGGAGGAGAGCCTCGTGCTCCGGCGGGAGCTCGTCCGGCGACTCCTTCTCCTCGAGGCGGGTGATCTTCGCCTTGAGGTACGGCTCCTCGGAGAGCACGTTGTCGATGCGGGCGCGCGAGAGGCCCTGGACGAGGAGGCGGATGCGGCCGTCGGGCAGCTTCAGCATCCGCATGATCGCGGCGACGGTGCCGACGGGGTAGAGATCGTTCGGGCGTGGCGTGTCGTTCTGCGCGTCGCGCTGCGCGACCAGCATGATGATCCGCTGCTCCGCCAGCGCCGCGTCCACGGCGTTGATCGACTTCTCGCGCGAGACCGACAGCGGCAGAATGATGAACGGAAAGACGACGACGTCCTTCAGGGGCAGGACGGGCAGAATGTCCGGGATCGGGAGCTCGGAGTCCCGGTCCGCGGGTATGTGCGTTTCCTTGTCGTCGATCTCGGTCATCCCGTTCTATTCCTCCGCTTCGGGGCTCACGGGGATCTCGATTTCCTTTTCTCTCATATCGGGAACCCTGGGAAGTAAAACCTCGAGGATGCCGTCTTTCATCCTCGTCTTCGCCAGGTGCGAGTTCACGGGCCGGGGCAGGGGAACCGACTTCAGAAAACTCCCGAAGTACCGCTCCATGCAGAAGAAGCGGATTCCCTTCTGGACGCGGATCCGTCCCTTCTTCGAGCCCCGGACCACGAGCACACGGCCCCGGATCGAGACCTTCACATCCGCCGGCTCGACGCCGGGCAGCTCCACGAGGAGCCGGATCGTCTCGCCGTCGTCGATGACGTCCACGTTCGGATCCCAGGACGTGGCCGGCGGCGTGCCGCCCTTGTTCGTCTCGACGAAGGCGGCGAAGAGCCGGTTCAGCTCGCCCTGGAGACGAGAGAGCTCGACGATCGGGCCGTAGAAGCGGGCGGTGCGTTTCACCATGGGGTCCTCGTCGACTGCGGTATCTCTCGGAGCGTATACATCGGGATCCCTCGCGCCTGCGGCGCTCGGGATGACCATGTGAGGAGCTTCGCTCTCACGGGGTCACCTTCTCGCCTCGGCCGATCAGGTTCTTCAGCTCGTGCAGGAACTCGTCGACGTCTTCGAACTTGCGGTAGACGGAGGCGAAGCGGACGTAGGCGACCTTGTCGAGCTCCCGGAGCCGGTCCATGACGATCGCGCCGATGCGGGTCGTCGAGATCTCGCGCTCCTCGGCGTCGTGGAGGATCGACTCGATCTCGTCCACGATCCGGTCGAGCTCGACGGGCGCCACGGGACGCTTCTCGCAGGCCTTCGCGAGACCCGTCCGCAGCTTGTTGCGGTCGAAGCGCTCCCGGCGGCCGTCGTTCTTGACGACCATGTACGGGATCTCCTCGATGGTCTCGTACGAGGTGAAGCGGCGGCCGCACGCCGTGCACTCGCGCCGGCGCCGGATGACCTCGCCCTCGCGGCTCTCGCGCGAGTCGACGACACGGTCGTCGACGGCCGCGCAGAAAGGGCATTTCACGAGGACAGAGTATCGCGGAATGGGCCCTTCGAGGCCGGTGAGACATGAGCCGAGGAGGCCGGAAGCCGACCCGGGACCGCCCAACATATTAGTGTTCGCTAATATGTTGGAATCACGCCTTCCGCTCCGCGGCGGCGTCTCCCTTGCGCACCGGCTTCACGGCCAGCCACACGAATCCGACGAGCGAGATCGGAACGAACGACACCGCGTGCGCGATCAGCGCGACGCCGGTCGCGGTCGCGAGGGACACGTGGAAGACGCTCGTCAGCGCGAACTGCACGGCCGCGTGGTATCCGCCCACGCCGCCGGGCGTCGGCACGGCCAGGCCGAGCACGGCGGCCGTCGTCACGACGAACGCCGCGGGGAGCGGCAGGTCCACGCCGAAGGCGCGCATCACGCACCAGATCTGGACGTTGATGACGAGCCACATGAGGATCGAGCCGGCGCCGACGAGGAAGAGCAGCCGCGGAGTCTTGAGCGACGCGAAGCCGTCGAGGAACGTGTGCGCGATGGCCCTGGCGCGCGGTCGGAAGCGTTCCGGCAGGACGCGCAGGAGCCGGTCGATGATCCGCTCCGTCGCGCCGCGCCATACGACGGCGAAGAGCGCGACGCCGATCGCGGCGGCGGCGACCGCGCCCGCCACGAGCCGGACGCGGCCGGACGCCATCGCGCCCGCGCCCGGCGCGGCGAACAGCGCGATCGACAGGAAGAACAGCTGCGCGAGCGCATCCAGGATCCGCTCGAAGAGGATCGAGGCGAGCAGCGCCGAGAAGGGAAGCCCCTCCTCGCGCGACAGGATGGCGGGACGCAGCACCTCGCCCGCGCGCGCGGGCAGAACCGTGTTGGCGGCGAACCCGATCGAGGTCGCGCGCATCGAGGGCAGGAACGGAACGCGCGCGACCGGCCGGAGGATCCACGTCCAGCGCAGCGCGCGCATCACGAACGTTCCGATCGAGAGGGCGACGGCGGCCCCGAGCCACCTGGGAGATGCGGCGGCGATCTGCTTACCGATCTCCGAGATCGGGACGTGCGAGAGGAAGTACGCGAAGAGGGCGGCGGCGAGCGCAATCGAGGCCGCGGCCTGGAAGGCGCGTGACCGAAGAAGGCCGCCGCCCCGCGTGATGCCGGTCACCGGACCGCGCCGCGCGCGCGGACGGCCCTTTCTTCTCCGGGAGATCCGCAGGCGGGACGAAGCATCGCTGGCTGCGGTTTTAGCATTTCGCGCGGCCAGTTTGCCTAAAAAAATGAGGCGAACGCCTGATACCGCTTGACTTTCCGGCACAGTTTCACCATTCTTTTCTTACATTTTCGGGGGAGGAATTCGCATGGTTAGGAAGGCGCCCCGGCTTCTGGCGCTCGTGTCTGTCGCAGTCTGGTTTGTCGCCAGATCGGCGGCCGCGCAGCCGATCGGAGGCATCGACTTCCCGAGCGAGGGGCAGACTGTCAGCGGGATCGTTCGGGTCTCCGGCTTCGTCCTCGACTTCAAGACCGTCGACCGAATCGAGCTCCTGGTCGACGATGTCCTCGTCAATCGGGCCGACACGGACCTCCCCCGGCCGGACGTGCTCGAGATCTTCCCGACGTACTTCAACAGCGCGACGCCGCAGCCCGGCTTCCTCACGTCGTTTCTCGCGCGCGGCGTCTACTCGGACGGCCCGCACACGGTCGCGGTCCGCGTGACGGAGTCGGCGACGCAGCAGCAGTTCATCATCGGCACGGTCCACGTCGTCGTGGACGGCTCGATCAACCAGGCGCCGTTCGGCTACATCGACACGCCCGGCCCCGCCGGACTCGAGGGCGCCCTGGGCTCCTTCCCGGTGACCGGCTGGGCCCTGGATGACGTCGAGGTCGACCACGTCGACTTCCTCGTCGACGGCCTGATCATGGCCGGCGCGGTCGGCCGCGGCGAGCCCTCCTCGGCAATCTACGGGACCACGCGCCCCGACGTTCAGGCGGCCTTCCCGGACGTGCCGAACTCGCTCTACTCGGGCTTCACGGCGAACATCGACACGACGCAGCTCATCAACGGTCTGCACGTGCTCTCCGTGCGCGTGACCGACAACGAAGGCGCGTCGCGCGACATCGGAGAGCGCACGATCCAGGTGAACAGCATCGGGCAGAACCTCGCGCCCTTCGGCGCGATCGACTTCCCGCTCGACAAGGCCTCGCTCTTCTGCTCGTCCATCGGCGGCGGCATCCCCTCGCCCTGCACGCCAGACATCTGCGGCGACATCCTCACGAACATCGTCGCGGGCTGGGCGCTCGACGTCGGGTCCGCGCTCGATCGCGGCCAGGTCTCGTACGTCGAGCTGCTGCTGGACGGCCAGATCGTCGCCAACACGCGCACCAACTGCGTGCAGCTGGGCCAGACCCTCGTCAACTGCTACGGCGTCAACCGGCCCGACGTGGCGCGCAGCTACGTCGGCTACGTCAACGCCGACAACGCGGGCTTCCTGTTCTCGTTCGCGCTCGTCCGCAACGCCGACGATCCGACGGGAGGGATAGAAATCCTGCTGCCGACCAGCGACTTCGGGACGTTCATCCTCGGCGGCTTCACGACGCCCGGAAAGCACACGATCGCGGTCCGGGTCGGCGACGAGGAGGAGACGGTCACGCAGATCGGCGCGATGTCGGTCGACATCCTCTGCGACCAGCAGTTCGGCGATCAGCCGGCGTTCGGCTACGTCGACACGCCCTCGGACTACCAGTTCATCAACGGGATCTTCGAGGTCTTCGGATGGGCGTCCGACTTCCAGGGCGTCGACCACGTCGAGATCGACGTGGACGGACAGGTGGTCGGGACGGCGAACTACGGTCTCTCGCGGCCGGACGTGCGAGCCACGGATCCGAGGGTGTTCTCGAACAACGTCGGGTTCTCGTTCCTGCTCGACACGACGCGGCTCGCCGACTCGCCGCACGACCTGGTCGTCTACGTCACGGATCGCCTGGGCAACCGGACGGAGATCGGGCGCCGGAAGTTCGTCGTCGACAACAACGTCGCCACCCACCAATAAGCGCGAACGCGGGGGAGGCCCCCCGAGAAACCATCGCCCCGCCGAAAGGCGGGGCATTTTGTTTTGTGACGAGCCGCCCGGGCGGCACGCACTAAGATCCGGGCACGACTCGGGATTCAGCGGCAGAGCAATCCGCGGTTCGCGGTGAAGCGCCCGTCGCGCGCGTGCGCGAGCGGCCTCCGCGGTACTTCGTCGCGGCGTGCCTTTTCGCCGCCGCGATTTACGGCGCCTATCTCTATCGCCATACCTGCTTCGCGGTCGGCGGCTCCGACAGTTCCGGCTACGCGAACGCCGCTCGCGCGATCGCGCGCGGCCGTCTCGTCGAGCCGATCGCGGCACTCGCGCGATACGGGCTTCCCGACTCGGATGCCCCCGCGTTCGTCCCCCTCGGCTACCTGCGGGGCCCGCGGCCGGGAACCATGTCGCTTCTCTATCCGCCCGGATTCCCGCTTCACCTCGCGCTCGCCGGCACGATCTTCGGCTGGAGCGCAGCTCCGTATCTCGTCAGCCCGATCGCGGCGCTCCTATCGCTGGCGGCGGTGTACGCCGTGGGACGGCGGCTGGGATTCTCTGCGCCGCAGGCCGCGGGCGCGTCTGCGATCCTCGCGGCGTGCCCCGTCTTCATCTTCCAAGCGATCCAGCCGATGAGCGACGTCGTGGCGACGCTCTGGTGCGCGGCGGCGGTCCTCTGCGCGCTCCGGTCTCGGGAGGACGTGCGCTGGTCGCTCGCCGCGGGATTCTGCTTCGGCGTCGCGGTTCTCATTCGACCCCTCGACGTCCTGCTCGCCGTTCCGCTGGCATGCGCGATGCCGCTCGACCGCCGGCGCGTCGGCGCATTTCTGGCGGGCGGCGTTCCGGCGGGGCTCGGCATGGCCGTCTACGACTCGCTCTCCTACGGCTCCCCGCTGTCGACCGGGTACGGACTCACCGGCCACTGGGAGGCGCTGGCCTGGTCGAATTTCCCGCCGCGCGCCTGGAACTACCTGCGCTGGACCGCGCAGGTCCTCACGCCGGTCGTCGGTCTCGGCTGGATATGGGCCGTCCTGGATCGGCGGCTCGCCTCGTGGACACGGGCGCTGCTCTTCACCTGGATCGCCGTTTTCTTCCTGTTCTACTGCTTCTACGCCCCCGCCGACGCCTGGTGGTACACGCGCTTCCTCCTGCCCGGTGTTCCCGCCCTCCCGATCGGCTTCCTGATCGCGCTGCGCCGCCTCGGAGCCCGGGTCGCGGCTTGGAGGCCGACCTGGCGCGCGCCGTCGGGGATCGTCGGCGCGCTCGCCGTGCTCGCGGTCGTGGCGCTGGGCTTCCGTGCGACCCGGCGGCTCGGCGTTCTCGCGATGCCGGCTGGACAGGCGGCCTTTCCCGTCGGATGCCGCATCGCGGAGCGCCTCGTCCCTCCGGGCTCGGTGGTGCTCTCGAGCGACTTCAGCGGGGCACTGCGGTACTACACGGCGCTCACGCCCGTGCGCTGGGACGTCCTCGATCCGGCCGGAGCGGCCGCGCTGCGGTCGAAAACCGCCGCCGCCGGTGAGCCCTGGTACGCATTGCTCGCCGACTACGAGGTTTCGGACGCGGCCGCCCGCGTGCCGGGTCGCTGGAAGGTCGAGGCGCGGATCGGCACCAACGCCCTTTGGCGCATCGACCCGCCCGGAGCTCGTTAGCGGCTAACCCGTCGGCTCAACCGCGCCTGGGTTCGCATCTAAACCGGCCCGCTGCGCCCGGCCGTGGGATGAGAGTGATCGCGAAGGCGGCTTCTCCCGCCAGCAGCCGAGCATTCCCCGCGCGAGGGTTCAGGCCTTGGGCGTGAATTGGGTCAGGTCGTAGATCCCGAGCTTTTTCTCGATACCGGCGATCTTGTCGACGTACTTCTCGAAGCCGTCCTCGCCGAACCGGCGGTGCTCCTCGTCCTCGAACTGGTCTCCGAGGGCGTCGTACTCGTGCGCCGACACGATCCTCCGAAGCGCCGGAAACAGGACCGTGTCCTCGCGCGCCTCGTGGGGGGCGTACATGCGGACGAACGCCCGCAACGAGTCGCCGAGCTGCTTCCGCTCGCGCGCGTCGCGGATCGACTTCGCGTTGGCGAGCCGGATGGTCGTGTCCGTGACCCGGCGCCCCGCCTGGTGCTGCGCCGTCAGCACGTCGACGAGGTCGACGAGGGTGTGTGCCTTGCGGAACCGGGGGAACAGGAAGTTCTCCTCGAGCTTCTCGTGGTAGTCCTCGATGAACGTCCTGATGATCCCGGCGGAGTCCGCGATCGTCTCGGGCGGCAGGTCGGTCCCCTCGCCGGAGGAGTCCAGCCGCCTCAGGGCCTCGTCGTAGACGAGCAGGACCCGCTTCAGGACCCCGTGCTCGCGCATCAGGTCCTCGGCGGGCGAGACGTCTTCCTGGTCCTTCTCCGCGGGCACCTTCGTCTTCTCGGGCTCCGCGGCGGCCAGGAACGCACGGGCGGGCAAGGCGGCGGCTCCGAGTGCGAGGGTCGCCTGCAAGAACCGCCGGCGGTCGGGCGTGACGGCCTGAGTCATGGGCACCTCCTCCGGGCGCCGCCGGACCGAGTCCTCGTCCGCGGCGGCACCAGCCTACCCCCGGAAACACCGAGGGCGGCCACCGGGGCCGCCCTCGAACGAAACGTCGTGTGTGGAAGCGGGATTACAGGCCGGCCTTGATCGCCATCTCCCGTTTCTTCTTGGGCAGCGACGCGATGCGGGCCGCCTCGTCGAATTCGGTCAGGCCCTTCTGGATCTGCGGGTCGCCCGACGCGAAGGCGCGCCGTCCCGCCTCGGGTCCGAAACGCGCGTTGACGATCTCGATTCGGAGCGCCAGGTCGACCAGGCTGCGATTCGGGTCGTCCGTGTACGCCTTCGAGAGCTCCTCGGCCGTCGAGTACTTCGCCGACTTCTCGACGAACTCGAAGAACTCGCTGCGAATCTCCGGGGTGACCAGGAAATCCTCGGAGACCTTAGGATGCCGCGACAGCCAGTCCACCGCGAAGTTGAAGAACGCGTAGCGCGCCAGCAGCTGCTGGAGCAGCTTCGAATCGCGGTCGTTCTTGACGATTACGTCGGGGGTTATGCCGCCCTGCGCGTGCACGATGCGGCCCGCGTCCGTGTAGAAGACCGCGCTCTCTGCGGACGAAGGAGACGGCTTGGGCGCGTCCTCGCTCGCGCTCGGGTCCGGGCTGTCCGGATCGCCGGGATTCACATAGGCGAGCAGGTCGCTGTAGTCCCTCTGGATCCACCGGCCCGACGGCGTGTAGTAGCGGGCCGTGGTCAGCGCGAGGCCGGCGCCGTACGAGAGCGTGTAGACGCTCTGGACGAGGCCCTTGCCCCACGTGCGCTGGCCGACGATGACGCCGCGGTCATGGTCCTGGATCGCTCCGGCCACGATCTCCGACGCGGATGCGGAGCCGCGGTTGACGAGCACGACGAGCGGCTGGTCGAAGTGCGTCGTCTCGCCCGGCGCGTAGTACTCCTGGGCGGACGACGCGGTGCGGCCCTTCGTGTAGACGACCATCGAGCCCTTCGGCACGAACACGTCGGTGACGTCGACGGCCTGCTCGAGCACCCCGCCCGGGTTGCCGCGCAGGTCGAACAGGAGCTTCTTCATGCCCTGCTTCTGGAGCTTGTCGATCGCCTCGTAGAGCTCGCGGCTCGACGTGTGGGTGAAGTCGGAGAGCATGATGTAGCCGACGCCCGGCTCGAGCATGAACGCGTAGCGCACCGACTTCGTCGGGATCTCCGCGCGCGTGATCGTCATGTGGATCGGCTCGGGGAAGCCGACGCGCCGGATCGTGATCGCGACGGTCGTCCCCTTCGGACCGCGGAGCTTCCGGACGACGTCCTCGGTGGTCGTCTCCTCCTTCAGCTCCTCCTCGCCGATGTACGTGATGATGTCGCCGGCGCGGATGCCCATCTTGTACGCGGGCGTTCCCTCCATCGGGGCGATGACGGTGATCTTGCCCATCCGCTTCTGGATCTGGATGCCAAGGCCGTAGAAGGAGCCGTGCTGCTTCTCCTTCATGGCCGAGAACTCGTCGGGCTCGAGGAAGGCGGTGTGGGGATCGAGGCGGGCGAGCATCCCGTGGATCGACGCGTAGACGATCTTCTCCGGAGCGATGGGCTCGGGCGCCCAGTCGGACAGGGTCGTCAGGATGTCCGCGTACTCGTCGAGGGAGGGAGTCTCCCGCTCGGGACTGGCGTTCAGACGATTCGCGAAGAAGCCGCCGGCGATCGTGGCACCGGCGAGCAGGGCCAGCGCGAAAAATAGTCGGGACCGATGTAATCTCAAGCGCACCCTCCTCGTCGTCATTCTGGCACTTCGCCCGCCGAAAGTCTCCCCGAGTCCGGGACTGCGGCGTAAAATTACCCTCGCGAGGAACGAGAACATGTTCGGTTCCATTGGCATGCCCGAATTGATCCTGATTTTCGTCGTGGCGCTTCTCGTGTTCGGCCCGAAGAAACTGCCCGAGCTCGGCAAGTCCCTCGGCCGCGGCCTGGCCGAGTTCAAGAAGGCGTCCGAGGATCTCAAGAAGACCATCGAGGACGAGATCGAGCAGGGCAAACAGGAAGCGGAATCGGTGAAGAAACAGGTCGCCGAGGTGCGGAACACGATCGCGGCGGTTCCGCCACTTCCGGCCCCCACGGAGGCACCCACCGCCTCTAGCCCGGCCGAGCCGGGAGTGCCCCGGGAATCCCCGCCGATCCGTCCGGCTTGAGCTTCAATCCCCGGGAACTCATCGGGGGCAGGGAAGGGGAATCTGAAGAGCTTCCCCGGATGGGGTTCTTCCAGCACCTGGAGGAGCTCCGCCGCCGGCTGATCGTCTCCCTGCTCGCGATCTTCGTCGCGTTTCTGGGCTGCTGGTTCTTCGCGCCCGCGCTCTTCGACTTCCTCGCGGTCCCGATCAAGCGCGCGCTGCCTCCCGGCCAGAAGCTGTCCTACACGACCCTGACCGAGCCCTTCCTCATGTACTTCCGCGTCGCGCTGCTCGCGGGCACGCTCGTCGCGGCGCCCGTCGTCCTCTGGCAGCTCTGGCTGTTCATCTCCCCGGCCCTCTACCGCCGCGAGAAGAAGTACGTCGTGCCGTTCGTGACCTTCGGCGCCCTCTTCTTCTTCTCCGGCTGCGCGTTCGCGTACTACGAGGCGTTCCCGCTCGTCGTCGCCTTCCTGGTCAAGGTCGGCGAGCCGTTCCAGGCCGTGATCACGATCAACGAGTACCTGTCGCTCGCGACGAAGCTCATCCTCGGGCTCGGGATCTGCTTCGAGACGCCGATCCTGATCTTCTTTCTGGCACGGCTCGGGATCGTGTCCGAAATCTGGCTGCTGAAGAAGTTCAAGTACGCCGTGCTCATCATCTTCATCATCGCGGCCGTGATCACGCCGACGCCCGACGTGGCGACGCAGTGCGTGTTCGCGTTCCCGATGATCGGGCTGTACCTGCTCGGGATCCTGATCGCCTACCTGTTCAGGAAGAAGGCGCCCGTGGAGGGGTCGGAAGCGTAGGCCTCGCGGCGCCGGCGCCTCGATCCGCCGGACGCCTCGTCGCGTTCTCGCGCCCTACCGCTTGCGTCGCGGGATCGGCTTGTGCGTGACGATCCCCGCCTTCCCGTTGCGCTCCAGGATCTTCTCGATGAACTCGCGGGCGGCGCCGGCGCCGCCGGGGCTCGAGAGGACCATCGAGGCGGATCGCCTGGCGCCGGGCGTCGCGTCGGACGGGCACGCGGAGAGACCCACGGCCTCGAACATCGGAATGTCGGGCTCGTCGTCGCCGATGGCGGCCATCTCCTCGCGGGTCACGCCGAGGCGCCGGCGGACCGACTCGATGCGCGCGCCCTTGTCGCGCACGCCCTGGTAGCAGTGCCGGACGCCGAGCTCGCGGGCTCGGCGGGCGGTGGCGGGCGACGTGCGGCCCGAGATCCAGCAGAGGGTGATCCCGGCGGCCTCGGCCTTGCGCATGCCGTGGCCGTCCTTCGTGTCGAACACCTTCAGCTCGTTGCCGCGGCCGTCGAGATAGATCTTGCCGTCGGTCAGGACGCCGTCCACGTCCAGGAAGAGTGCGCGGATCGGCGTTCGGCCGCTCCCGCTGCGGGACCCTCGGGCGCCCACGCTCGCACGCATCTCAGCTCCCCAGCTCGCGCTCGAGCAGGTCGTGCATGTGGATCGCCCCCTCGAGGCGGCCGTCCGCGTCGAGCACGAACAGCGACGTGATGCGGCTCGACCGCATCGCTTCGAGCGCCGTCGCCGCGAACTCCTCGCCGCCGATCGTCTTCGGGTCGGGGCGGGCGCACGCGCCCGCGGCACTGCGCAGCTTGTCGGGATCGCTCTCGAGGAGCCGGCGGAGGTCGCCGTCGGAGATCACGCCGCGCAGGCGCCCATCCGCGTCGACGACCGCCGTGATGCCCATCATCTTCCGGGACATCTCGTGGATCGCCTCGGTCATCGGCGCCGCCTCGAGGACCTTCGGAACGCGGCTGCCGTTCCGCATCAGGTCGCGGACCTTCGCGAAGCGGCGTCCGATGCTCCCGCCGGGGTGGAGCTCCGCGAAGTCGCGCTCGCCGAAGCCCCGGCGCTCGGACAGCGAAAGCGCGAGCGCGTCCCCCAGGGCGAGCATGGCGGTCGTCGAGGCCGTCGGCGCGAGATTGTTCGGGCACGCCTCGCGTGGGATCGCCGCGGAGATCGTGATCTGCGCGGCTCTCGCGGCGGGAGAGTCGGGCGCCCCGGTGATCGCGATCGTGCGGATGCCGCGCTTGCCCGCGAACTCGATCAGGCGCACGACCTCGGGGGTCTCGCCGGAGTACGAGAGCGCGAGCAGCACGTCGCCGGGCATGAGCATCCCGAGGTCCCCGTGGCTCGCCTCGCCGGCGTGGAGGAAGTACGCCGGGGTGCCGGTCGAGGCAAGAGTCGCGGCGATCTTCTGGCCCACGAGGCCCGACTTCCCGATCCCGGTGACGCACAAGCGGCCGTCCGAGACGCGGATCGCCTCCAGCGCCGCCAGAAACGACGGGCCGAGGTTCTCGATCTGGCGCCGGACGGAGTCGGCCTCGATCTCGAGGACCCTCCGCGCGATGTCCAGGCTCATGGCGCCGGTATCTTAGCGGCAACCCGGCGGCGCCGCGGCCCCGGCCGCCGACGGGCGCGAGCGTGAACCCGGACGCGGCGTCCCCGCGTAGAATCTCGTGCCGATGTCGTCCCTGACTCACGCGGTCGAAGCGTACGGGCTGCCCCTCGTCATGCTCGTCGTGCTGCTCGAGCAACTCGGACTGCCGATTCCGGCGATGCCGGTCCTCATCGTCGCGGGCGCGCTCGCGGTGGACGGCAAGCTCGTCACGTGGCAGGTCCTGCTCGGCGCGGTGGCCGCCTCCGTCGTCGCGGACTCGCTGTGGTTCGGTCTCGGCCGCCTGCAGGGGAACCGGATCCTGAAGACGCTCTGCCGGGTCTCGCTCTCTCCGGACTCGTGCGTGCGACAGACGGAGTCGGTGTTCGAGCGCTGGGGCATGCCGTCGCTTCTGGTCGCGAAATTCATACCCGGCTTCTCCACGGTCGCGCCGCCGATGGCGGGAGCGGTCGGCGCTCGCCTTCCGGCCTTTCTTCTCTTCGACTCCGGCGGGGCGCTCCTGTGGGCCGGCGCGGGCGTCGTCGCGGGAGCGATCTTTCATCGGGCCGTGGACCGGGTGATCTCGGCCATCGCGTCCCTCGGCAGCAGCGCGCTCGTGCTGCTCGGCGCCGGCCTCGCCGCCTTCATCGCGGTGAAGTGGTGGCAGCGGCGCCGCTTCTACAAGATGCTCCGCATGGCGCGAATCTCCGTCGACGACCTGCATCGACTGATGGACGAGGGCAAGAGCCCGGTCGTCGTGGACGTGCGGACCGCGGGCGCGCGGAGCCGCGATCCCCGCCGGATTCCCGGCGCGGCGGTCATGGAGGCGGTGGAGCTCGACGCGCGCCTGGTCGAGCTGCCCCGGGATCGCGAGATCATCCTCTACTGCACGTGACCCAACGAGGCGACAGCCGCCCGTGTGGCGCGCATGCTGATCGATCGGGGGTTCCGGCTGGTGCGGCCGCTCGCGGGAGGGCTCGACGCGTGGATCCGCGCCGGGTACCAGGTCGAGGGAGAGCCGCTCATCGCGATCCGCGGCGCGTCCTCGTAGGCGGCCTGGACTCTTCGCGGGCCGGCCCCGCGCGAGGTCTAGAATCCTCGCGGGAGGAGACACTCATGAAGAGACGCGTCGCGATTTCTCTCGCCCTGGCCCTGGGTCTGCTGGCGCTCGCCCTTCCCGCGGTGGCCGCCGTCAAGACGTATCAGGTGACCGGTCCCGTCCTCGAGGTCAACGACACGATGATCGCGGTTCAGAAGGGCAAGGATCGGTGGGAGATCGCCCGCGACGCTTCGACGAAGGTCACGGGTGACCTCAAGGTCGGATCGAAGGTCACGATCGAGTACCGGATGACGGCGACCGCGGTGGACGTCAAGCCGGGCGCGGCGGAGAAAAAGAAGAAGTAGCCGTTACCTCCAGAAACGAAGAGGGCCGCGCGCGAGCGCGGCCCTTCGTGTCTCGAATCGATAACCGCTACTGCTTGGGCTGGCCTTCCTTCGACGCGCGGTAGCCCGCCTTCTGGGCGTCGGCCTCCGTCATGAACTTGCCTTCCTTGGTCTTGCCGTACCAGCGGTCTCCCTCGAAGTGGTAGACCTTGGTCGCGGTGTTCACCCAGACCATTCCCTTCGCGGGAGGAGTCCTGGGCGCGACCTCCTCCTCCTTCGAGCTCGAGGAGGAGCTCGACGAGGCGCGGTGCGACGAGGACGCACTCGAGGACGACGAGCTGGACGAGCCCGCCGCAGTCGAGGAGCCGCCCGCTGGCGCCGGAGAGCTGGCCGCGGGCTCGGACGCCGCGGAGGACTTGCGCGACGGCGACGCCGGCGAGCCGCCCTGCGCCACGACGGATCCGCGGATCTTCTCGATCGTGCTCTTGGACACGCCGGCCTTCGACAGGTCGTCGACCGATGCGTACGGACGGCCGTCGACGATCTTCTTCGCCGTGGCCTTGCCGACGCCCGGAAGCGCCTCGAGCTGCTCCGCCGAAGCGGTGTTCAGGTCGACCGGCCCGGACGCGGCGGTCTTCTCCGCCTTCGAGCTCGACTTCGAGGTGTCGGTCTTCTCGGACTTCTCCGACTTGGACGGCTTCTCGGACTTCGCGCTCTTCTCCGAGGCGGCGGAGCTGGACGCGGCCTCGTCCTTCGCGGCCGGCTTCTCCGACTTGACGCGGCCCGCCTTCGCGAGCGGCTTGAGCTTCTCGATCGTGGCGTCGGTGACGCCCGCGCGCGAGAGATCGTTGATCGACGAGTACGGACGGCCGGCGATGATCTTCGCCGCGGTCGCGGCCCCGACGCCCGGCAGAGCCTCGAGCTCCTGCTGGGTGGCCGTGTTGACGTCCACCTTCTGCGGCGCCGCGGTCGCGGTCGCGGCGAGACACATGGCGACGATCAGCGCCAGTCCCACCCCCAGATGCCTGCGAATCACTCGACTCATGTGACACCTCCTCGGTCCACGCACCATGCGGGACGGACAGGTGCACATCCTGTTCCCGCAGGGATGAACGGGGCGTGAACGGAGACGGGCGGTTTGTGGACGCGCGCCGGGCCGGGCGCGGCCGTCAGCGGCCGGCGGCCAGGCGGATCGCCGTCAGCGAGCGGATCAGGGCGGCGAGCGTCCCGACGTCGAGCTGCGTCGAGGCGTCGGAGAGGGCCCTATCCGGGGCGTCGTGGACCTCGAGGAAGAACCCGTCGACGGCGCCCGTCGCGGCGGCCGCGCGGGCGAGAACGGGTGCGTACTGCTTGAGCCCGCCCGTCTGGACGCCTCCGCCGGGAAGCTGCAGGGAGTGGGTGACGTCGTAGACGACGGGGCAGCCGAAGCCGCGCATGACCGGGAACGACCGCATGTCGACGACCAGGTCGTGGTATCCGAACGACGCGCCCCGCTCGCAGAGGAGCACGCGGTCGTTGCCGGCGGCGCGGATCTTGTCGGCGACCCGGCCCATGTCGTCGGGCGCCATGAACTGGCCCTTCTTGACGTTGACCGGCTTGCCGGTCCGGGCCGCCGCGACGAGCAGGTCCGTCTGGCGGCAAAGAAACGCGGGGATCTGGAGCACGTCGAGGACCATCCCCGCG
>DATBBK010000025.1:0-18237 GCA_036271035.1 Thermoanaerobaculia bacterium
CACGCCGAGCGGCGTCGCGGCGTAGACGTGCCGCGCGGTCTTCGACGCCGCGATCTTCAGAGCGCCGGTCGTCGGCAGCCGCAGGTTCTCCCACGTCGCGCCGCCGTCCTCGCTTCCCCATGCGCCGCCGAGCGGCAGGATCCCCGCGATGTAGCTCGCGCACGCGTATGCGGTCCCGGCCGACCCGAACCGCACGTCGGTGACGTAGACGCCCGACAGGCCGGTCGCCATCCAGCTCGCGCCGCCGTCGGCGCTCCTGTAGACGCCGCCGCACTGGAATCCGCCGGCGCCGAGGACGCCCGTGCCGGAGAGCATCGTATTCGCGTTGGCCGCGTCGACCCGCAGGCTCAACATGCCGGGGCATGCCGCCGGCGCCTCGCCGGCCGGGCTCCACGTCATGCCGCCGTCGGGGCTGCGGAAGAAGTGAGACGTCCCGTACGCGACGACGGCGCCGCCGGGCGCCGACGTGACCTTGGTCGACTCCGTGAAGGGGTTCGGCGGCTCGCTCCACGTCGCGCCGGCGTCGGGGCTCGCGAACGCGCGGGTCCCGCAGGAGACCACGATCCCGTCCCCACCGGCCGCCGCCGCGAACGATGGCACGCACGTGTCGGGGATCGTCATCAGCACGCTCCAGCTCGCGCCTGCGTCGGTCGAGCGGTAGAAGCGGGTTCCGAAGCCGGACGCCTGCGACCCCGCGAAGACGCGGCCGCCGCCGCGCGGGTCCGCGTAGACCTCCGCGAAGAACTCGCCCGACGGGACCTCCTCGAGCGGCGTCCACGTCCGCGCGCCGTCCACGCTTCCGTAGAGCGCGCTCTGCGACGCCGCGAAGAGCGACGCGCTCGCGTAGACGGTGCCCTCGTCGTTCGGATCCGGGCTGACCGCGTTGATCTGATTCAGCTCGGGACCTCCAGACGTCCACGACGCGATCGACTGCGGTGCGCCGCGGTCCGCCGCGGCGTCGTCGTCCGCGACGGACGGCGGCTCGGGAGCGGCGGCCGCGAGGAGCGCGGCGAGGCCCGCGGCGAGGATGGGATGCACGAACACATTGTACGGGTCGGTGGTCGGTTACCATGGCTCCGATGCCGGCGACTTTCGGAGTGCGCCTGCGCCGCTACTACGTGGCGGGCATCCTCGTCCTCGCGCCGACCGCGCTCACGCTCTGGGTCGTCTGGAAGCTGTTCACGTTCTTCGACAACATCCTCGGCGACCAGCTCCGCGCGCGCGGCGTCTCGGTCGTCGGGCTCGGCTTCGTGCTGCTCAACGCGGTCCTGCTCGTGCTCGGGTTCGCCGCGACCAACTTCTTCGGCAAGCGGCTCTTCGCGCTGTGGGACCGCGTCATGCACCGCGTCCCGCTCATCAACAAGATCTACGCGACGCTGCGCCAGATCGCCGAGATGCTCCTCGGCCCGGGCCGCGCGGCCTCGTTCGGCAAGGTGGCCCTCGTCGAGTTCCCGTCGCCGGGCACGTGGGGCGTGGGCTTCGTGACCTCGACCGCGAGCGGGGAGGCCGGGGACAAGACCGGCCGCCGCGTGTGCAGCGTCTTCATCCCGAGCGCGGTCAACCCGACGACGGGGTTCCTGCTCGTCGTGCCGGAGGAGCGGGTCCAGTACCTGGACATGACGGGCGAGCAGGCGATGAAGATGATCGTCTCCGCCGGAGCGCTGGTCCCGGAGAGACTCGTCAGTAAGCCCTGACGGCTACGGTCCGCGCTTCACCGCCGTCAGCAGGAGCTGCTCGCTGACGAGCATCGCCGGCTTCACCATCCACCGGAACAGGTCCTCCTCGCCGCGCGCGTGCTCCGCGCCGCCGCGGTGCTTCTTCGTCTCGAGGCGCGTCGCGAGCCATACGAACGGGTAGAGCGCCAGCAGCCACGCGTGGCGCCGCTTGAAGAGCGTTACGTCGAGCCGCTCGACCTCGAGGCCCGCCTGGCGGAGCAGCGTGTGCAGCAGCGGGAAGTCGACGGGACCGATGTGGTACGCGTAGAGATCGTCGGGCGAGAGGTCCCAGCCGGCGCGGCGGCGGATGAGCTTGTGCGTGCCGCTCCAGAAGAAGTGCCAGCGCGAGTGCAGCCGGGCGAGATTCGGCGTCGAGAGGACGAGCCGGCCGCCCGGCGCGAGGACGCGGCCGATTTCCGCGACGATGGGAACGTACGTCGGCAGATGCTCCGCGACCTCGGAGAGGATGACGAGGTCGAACGCGCCGTCCCGATACGGCAGCGGACGTGTCAGGTCGACGTCGCGGTCGATCGTCACGGCCGGGTCGAGCGGGGGCGCGTCCTTCGTCTTGTAGTCGTCGGCGCGGAAGTGCGTCGCGCGAACGGTCGCCCCGTCCCGCGCGAGCGCCGACGCGATCTCGCCGCGTCCGGCGGACAAATCGAGCGCGCGAATCGACGGCGACGGGTAGCCCGGCGTCCGCCGCGCCGCCCGGAGGACGGCCTCGAGAACGTGCGGCTGCGGCATGGAGCTGTCGAGGGAGAAGCGTCAGCTCGCCCGGATCTCCGCGAGCCCTCCCATGTAGGGGCGGAGCGCCTCGGGCACGGCGACCGAGCCGTCGGCCCGCTGGTAGTTCTCGAGGATGGCGACGAGCGTGCGCCCGACGGGAAGGCCGGAGCCGTTCAGCGTGTGGACGTACTCGGGCTTGTCCCCCTCGCCGCGGCGGAAGCGGATCTGCCCGCGCCTCGCCTGGAAGCTCTCGTAGTTCGAGCAGGACGAGATCTCCTTGTAGGCGTTCACGCCCGGCAGCCACACCTCGATGTCGTACGTCTTCGCGGGCGCGAAGCCGAGGTCGCCGGTCGCGAGCGCCACGACGCGGTAGGGCAGGCCGAGCCGGCGGAGCAGCGCCTCGGCGTGGCCGGTCAGCTCCTCGTGCGCGGCGTTGGAGTCCTCGGGCCGCGCGAACATGACCATCTCGACCTTGTCGAACTGGTGCTGGCGGATCATGCCGCGCGTGTCGCGTCCCGCTGCGCCCGCCTCCGACCGGAAGCACGGCGTATACGCGGCGTAGCGGATCGGCAGGCTGCGGGCTTCGAGGATCTCGTCGCGGTGCAGGTTCGTGACCGGGACCTCCGCCGTCGGGACGAGGTAGTAGCCCTCCCGCGTCCGGAAGAGGTCGGCCTCGAACTTCGGGAGATTGCCCGTGCTGAAGAGGGACTCCGCGTTGACGAGAAACGGCGGCAGGACCTCGCGGTAGCCGTGCTCCTGCGTGTGCACGTCGAGGAAATACTGGATGAGCGCGCGGGACATGCGCGCGGCGGCGCCGTTCAGCACGGTGAAGCGCGCACCGGCGATCTTCGCGCCGCGCTCGAAGTCGAGGATGCCGAGTGCGGGCCCGAGGTCCCAGTGCGCCTGCGGTGTGAAGTCGAACTTCCGGGGCTCTCCCCACGTCCGCTCGACGCGGTTCGCCGTCTCGTCCTTGCCGCGCGGCACCGAGGCCTGCGGCACGTTCGGCACGACCTCCTCGGTCGCCCGAAGGAGCTTCTCGACCTCCTCCGTGCGCCGCTCGAGCTCCTGGATCTCCTCCTTGAGCGCCCGCGACTCCGCGAGCACCTCGGGCGACGGCTTCCCCTTCGTTGCGGAGAGCTCGTTGCGGCGGCGGCGCTTGTCCTCGAGCCGCGTGATGGACTCGCGCCGCTCGCGCTCGAGAGCGGCATACTCGTCGAGGCCGATGCCGCCGAAGCGCTCCGGCATCTCAGCGGCGAGGCGGGCCGCGTTCTCGCGGAGATACTCGCGTGGTAGCATGAAAACGCGATTTCACATCGCCCACGCCGATTGAGTCAACCGCCGATCGGATCAGCTTGATCGGATCTCCCGTTCTACCGGACGTCGACGCCGTGGTGGTCAACCGCGACGGCGGCGATGCGCTCTTCCGCGCCCTGGACTCGCTCGCCGCTCAGACCGGCGTCGCGGTGTCGGCCGTCGTCGTGGACAACGGATCGGCGAGGGCGGAGCGCGAGCGCATCGCGGCGGAGCAGCCGGCGACGCGCGTCATCGCCTTCTCAGGCAACCTCGGATTCGCCGGCGCCGCGAACGAGGGCATCGCGCGGACGCGCGCTCCCTTCGTCCTCCTCGTGAACAACGACGCCGTGCTCGAGCCGGATTACGCCGCGGCCCTCGCGGCGCGGCTCGCGATGGACGACCGTCTCGCGGCCGTGCAGGGCCTCGTGCTCACCGAAGACGGCGACCGCGTCGACTCCGCGGGCCTCGAGTGGAACGCGCGCGGCGAGGCCGTGCCGGTCCTCGCGGGCGCGCTTCCGGCGTCGGTCCCGACCGCCCCCTTCGAGGTCTCGGGCGTCTCGGCGACCGCCGCGATGTACCGGCGCGAGGCGCTCGAGGCGATGGCGCCGCAGGGCGCCGCCTTCGAGACCGCGTACTTCGCGTACTACGAGGACGTGGATCTCGCTCTGCGCCTCTCGCGCGAGGGCTGGCGCTTCCTGTGCGAGCCCGCGGCGATCGCGCGCCACGAGGGCTCCCGCACCGGACGCCGGACTCCCTTCCGCCGTGCGTTCTGGACCTCGCGCAATCGCTGGCGCACGCTGTTCCGCAACTTCTCGCCCTCGCTCCTGATGAGCGATCTGTTGTCGCTGCTGCACGCCGACCTCGCGCACGCGCGGGCCGTCGGGTGGACGGGTCTCGCGCTGCCGCTCCTCGTGTGGCCGAGGCTGCCGCTGCTGGCCATGCGCTTCCGCGAAGAGCCCGGGCGCTTCGCGAGCTGGCCGCGCGCGGCGGCGCCGCCGCGCCCTCAGGGCCCGAAGAGCGGGGCGTCCCCTCCGGGCGCGCCGAACGAGGCGCCCTCTCCGGGCGCGCCGAACCGAGTGTGATTCGCGAGATCACGGCGGTCCTCGTCGCGTGGAACGACGGCGAGGACCTGCGCGAGGCGCTGTGCGCGCTCGAGGCGGCTCGGCGCCGGATTCCGGCGGGGGGAGTGCGCGTCGGCGCGGTCGTCGTCGACAACGGCGGCGGCGGCGTCTCGGCCGCCGAGCTCGAGACCCTGGTTCCGGGCGCGCGCCTCGTCGTGAACCCCTCGAATCGCGGATTCGGTCCCGCCGCGAACCAGGGCGCGGCGGCCGCCGCGGGGGACGCGCTGCTCTTCCTGAACCCGGACACGCGCGCGGAGGGGGAGCCCTTCACGCCGATCGCGCGGGCGCTCGACGAGGGCGGCGTGGTCGCCGCCGCTCCGATGCTGGTCGACGCGGAGTCGCCGGGGGATTCGTCGCCGTCGCCGTCGCCGTCGCCCGCGCCGATCCGGCTCGCGCCGCCCGGCGCCGAGGACCAGGCGACGTTTCAGCTGCGGCGCCTTCCGACGCTCGCATCCGACGCGCGCGAGCTGTTGCTCGTCGACCACGTCTGGCCGAACAACCCGTGGCGGCGCCGCGCGCGCTACGCCGACTCCGCTCGATCCCGCGCGTTCGACGCGGAGCAGGCGGCGGCCGCGGCGCTCGCCGTCCGGCGCGACGCCTTCGAGCGCGTCGGCGGCTTCGACGAGCGCTTCGTTCCCGCGTGGTACGAGGACGTGGACCTGTGCCTGCGGCTGGCGCGCGACGGCCGCATCGTCTACCTGCCCGAGGCGCGCTTCCGGCACGCGGGCGGACGCGCCGCGGCGACGCTCGGGTATCCGCTGTTTCTCCCGATCTTCTACGGCAACGCCCTGCGCTATCGCGGCAGGCACTACGGGCCAGGAGCGCGCGTCCTCTACCGTGCCCTGCTCGCGGCCGGCATGCTCCTCCGCCTCGCCGCGCTTCCGCTGCGGCGAAGCGTCCCCCGCTCGCGCCGCGATGCCGCGCTCGCGTACCTGCGGGTCCTCGCCATCGCGCTCGGCGCTCCGAAGCCGGCCTTCCGGATTCCGCCCGCCGCATGACCGACGTCTCGATCATCGTCGTCTCCTACAACGACGCGGCCGATCTCCCGGTCTCGCTCGGCGCCGCGCTCGCGCAGCGCGGCGTCACGACGGAGACGCTGCTCGTCGACAACGCGTCGACAGACGCGTCCCGCGAGGCGGCCGCTCGAGCCGGCGCAGCTGTGCGGGTGCTCGCGCTGCCCGAGAACGTGGGGTTCGCGGCCGCGATGAACGCGGGCATCGACGGCAGCACGGGCCGCTACGTGCTCGCGCTGAATCCGGACTGCCGGCTCGAGCCGGACTTCTGCGCCGCGCTCGCACAGCGGCTCGACCGCGCGGACGCGGCGGACGTCGGCTCGGCCTCGGGACGCGTCGTGCGCGCGGAGGGGCCGGGGCTGTCGCCGTCCGGGATCCTCGACACGACCGGGATCTACTTCACGGCGTCGGGCCGCCACTTCGACCGCGGCGCGGGCGAGCGCGAAGACGGAAGGTATCTGCGAGAGGACGAGATCGCCGGGCCGTCGGGCGCCGCCGGCTTCTATCGCCGGAGCGCGCTCGAGAGCGCGCGGATCTCGACGGGCTACTTCGACGCGGACTTCTTCCTCTACCGCGAGGACGCGGAGCTCGCGTGGCGTCTGCGGCGGCTCGGCTGGCGCTCGCTGTACGTGCCCGAGGCGCGGGCGAGCCACCGCCGGCGCAACCTCCCCGAGCGGCGACGGAGCATGACGGCGCTCGCGAACATGCACTCGGTCAAGAACCGATTCCTTCTGCGGATCAACAACCAGTCGGCCGGCGAGGCGCTCCGGACGCTCGTGCCCACGGCCGCGCGGGACGTCGTCGTGCTCGCCGCGTGCCTGACGGTCGAGCGCTCGTCGCTGCCGGCCTTCGGATGGCTGTGGAGGAATCGGACGAGGCTGTTCGAGAAGAGACGGGAGATCGCCGAGAAGGTGAAGGCAGCGACGCGGCGTGCCCCCTAGCCATCGTCCCGAGGAGCGCGGCGACGAGGGATCCCGTCCTCGACGCCAATGGATGCCGTCGGCTCAGAGCCTTCCGGTGACTGGATCCCTCGCTATCGCTCGGGATGACGGCTTTGGGTCGAAGCGCTGATACCTTCCCCTCTCAGTGAAGATCGGCATCCTCGGCACGCGCGGCATTCCCGCGCGCTACGGCGGGTTCGAGACGCTCGCCGAGGAGCTTTCCGCCGGGCTCGCCGCGCGGGGCCACGACGTCCTCGTCTACACCCGCACCCGCTATGCGCAACCGGGGCTGTCGACGTGGCGCGGCGCGCGCATCCGCGTGATGCCGACGATCCCGACGAAGTACCTCGACACCGTGGTGCACGGCCTCGTCGCCGGCGTCGACGCCGCGTTCGAGCGGTTCGACGCCGTCCTCGTCTGCAACGCGATCAACGCCGCGACCTCGTTCCTGCCGCGCCTGACAGGACGCACGCGCGTCGTTTTGAACGTGGACGGCCTCGAGCGGAATCGCCGCAAGTGGAGCGCCGTCGGGCGCACCGCGTACCGCGTCTCGGAGACGCTCTCGACGGTGCTGCCGGATGCGATCGTGTCGGATGCGCGCGTGATCCAGGAGTACTACCGCACGCGCTACGGCATCGACTCCGTCTTCATTCCCTACGGCGGCGACCTCCCGCGTCCGGAGGCCCACGACGTGCTCGACCGCCTCGGCCTCGTGCCCGAGCGCTATGTGCTGTACGTCTCGCGGCTGGAGCCCGAGAACAACGCCGACGCGGTCGTGCGCGCGTACCGCGACGTGCGCGGCGACACGCCGCTCGTCGTCGTCGGCGACGCGCCCTACGCGGCGGACTACATCGCACGCCTGCGGGCCTCGGCGGATCCGCGGGTCAAGTTTCCCGGCGCGATCTACGGCGAGGGCTACCGGCAGCTTCTTTGCAACGCCGCCGTCTACGTCCAGGCGACGGAGGTCGGCGGCACACACCCCGCGCTGGTCGAGGCCATGGGCTATGGGCGAGTGGTCTGCTACAACGCGACTCCCGAAAACGAGGAGGTCGCCGGCGGCGCGGCGCTGCCGTTCCAGGCGGGGCGCCCCGAAACGCTCACCGGGCTGCTGCAAACCATACTGGACGATCCGGCGTCGTATTCCGTATGGAAAGAACGAGCACGCGAGCGCACCATTGAGAGATATCGTTGGGACGATGTGGTTCGCCAGTACGAGGCCGTGCTGATGCCCTCCGCGGGGAGAGCCGGCGCCGATTCTTCGGAGAATTCGGCCCGCTCCCGGTAAGCGTCCGATGCTGAAGCAGAAAGCGCGCGCGATCGCCCTCGGGGTGCTGGTGGGGGACCTCGCCCTGACGGCGGTGTCCCTGCCTCTGACGTGGATGTTTCGGCACGGGTTTCTGACCCACGAGTTCCCGATTCTGTTCCCGCTGCCCCTCTTCCCGCTCAACCAGTACCTGCTGCTGCTCTTCGGGATCCTGCCTATCTGGGCGCTCTTGATGTCGTCGGCGGGCTTCTACCGCAGCCACCGCACGCTGCCGCTCGGCGAGGAGATCTGGGCGGCCGCGAAGGTGTCGTTCGGCGGGACCGCGATCCTCGTGCTGCTGATCTACGGCCTGCGGCTCGACTTCGTGAGCCGCTGGTTCCTCGTGCTCTTCGGAACGGTGAACTTCTGCCTGATCGCGAGCGAGAAGGTCGCCCTGCGCATGCTCTCGCGCGGAGTGCGCCAGCGCGGCTTCAACTTCCGCACCGCGCTCATCGTCGGCACCGGTCCGAAGGCGTCGCAGTTCGCCGACTTCCTCGAGGCGCACTCGCACTGGGGCTTCCGCGTCCTCGGATACCTCGACGACGACAACGGCGGCGAGATCCGGCTGCGCAACCGCTGGCCGTGTCTCGGGCGCATCACGGAGATGGAGTCGATCCTCGCCCGGGAGGTCGTCGACGAGGTCATCTTCGTGATCGAGAAGGGCAAGCTCGGCGAGTACGAGGAGGCGCTGCTCGTCGCCGAGCGCGCCGGCGTCCGCGCGCACGTCTCGCTCGACATCTTCCCGCACGTGCTCGCGCGTCCCGTGCTCGAGGAGCTCGACGGCATCCCGCTGCTGACCTTCACGACGACGCCGTCGAACCCGGGACAACTCGCCGCGAAGCGCGCGCTCGACCTCGCATTCTCGCTCGTGCTCTTCCTCGTCACCCTGCCCGTCCAGATCCTCGCCGCGATCGCGATCGTGCTGACGTCGGGAACCCCGCTCTTCTTCCGGCAGGAGCGGTGCGGCCTGAACGGTCGCCACTTCGGGCTCTTCAAGTTCCGAACGATGCGGCGCGACGCGTTGGCGCGGCTGTCGGAGATCTCGCACCTGAACGAGATGACCGGGCCGGTCTTCAAGGCGTCGCGCGATCCCCGGAGCACACCGGTCGGACGCCTGCTCCGGCGGTTGTCGATCGACGAGCTACCGCAGCTCTGGAACGTGATCGTCGGCGACATGAGCCTGGTCGGGCCGAGGCCGCCGCTGCCGGAAGAGGTCTCGCGCTACGAGCCGTGGCAGCGGCGCCGCCTGTCGATGAAGCCCGGGCTGACGTGCCTCTGGCAGGTCTCGGGGCGCAACGAGGTCGACTTCGACCGGTGGATGGCGCTCGATCTGAAGTACATCGACACGTGGTCGACGCTGCTCGACCTGAAGATCCTGCTCAAGACGGTGCCCGCGGTGTTGACGGGACGAGGGGCGCGGTAGGACGGCGGCTGTTTACCGGATGCCGTGCTCGGGGTCAGGCGTCAGCTTATTCGGAGCGATGACGCGCGAAAACTGAAGCCACGCTAGGACCGGAGCTCCGAAAAGCGGAGGCCTGACCCCATCGAAGCGCGCAAGCCCGACTTGCGGGGTGGCATGTTACGTAAACGACTTAGTCGCCGCGGGACTTGCGGGGTGGTCCTCCGACATTGGTGAGGTCGCTGCGCAGCCCCACTGACGCCGAGCACGGCATCCGGTGAACAGCAGAAGGGCGGGGTTGCCCCCGCCCTTCGGATCGAATTCGCTCGCGCGGGATTTTACCGGTTCCCGTCCTGCTCGCCGCCCTCGCCCTCCGACTCCTTGAACATGTACTTGATCGATTGCTTCGGAATCAGCAGGTTCGGACCGCGGTCGCGGTTCACCTTCAGGCAGCCCTTGTCGTACCACTCGATCCAGCCATGGATCTCCTCGCCGTCGTTCAACACGACGACCATCGGAGTCTTGGCCGCCATCTGCTTGAGGTAGTAGTAGCTCTCGGCGTTCGTCTGCTCGGGCGGGACCTGCTTGCGCTGCGCGAACGTGCGCGTCGGATAGCGGTCGGCGAGCTCGGAAAGGTTCGGGCGAATCAGCTTGCGGTTGGCGGGAGCCTCATCCTCGCCTCGGAAGGCACCGCCGGTATTTCGGTTGACCACGGCTGTCTCTCTTTGTCCCGGAAAAAGGTGGGACTCTTTGACAGGTCAAACGGGCATTTCGGCGGGATTATTCTGGGTCTTTCGGGCGCCCGGCCGGCGTGGACGGGCCCTCGTCCTCGTAGGCCAGGCAGCACATCAGCCGCCCGCACATCCCCGAGATTTTCGAGGGATTTAGCGAGAGGTTCTGATTTTTCGCCATTTTGATGGTTACGGGGTGGAACGACTTCAGAAACGTCGAGCAGCACAGCGTCAGGCCGCACGGCCCGATGCCGCCCCGCATCTTCGTCTCGTCGCGCGGGCCGACCTGGCGCATCTCGATCCGGACCGGGTGCCTGAGCGCGAGGTCCGAGACCAGCTTCCGGTAATCAATCCGCGTCTCCGAGGTGTAGTACACGGTGACCTTCCGTCCGTCGAACGTCTCCTCGGCGCGGATGATCTTCGCCGCGAAGCGCTTCTCGGCCGCCAGGCTCTGGGTATCCTGGAGAAAGCGCGTCTCCCGGGCGACCTTCGCCTTGTAGCTGGCCTGGTCCGTGTCGGTCGCGACGCGGACGAGCCGCCGGGCATCCCGGAGCTGGCACTGCTTGAGGATCATGGGCCGAAGGTTGGTGACCTGGGCGTGGTCGAGCCCCGAGTCGCCCTCGACGACGACGCGCTGGCCCTTGCCGACCTCGATCCCCATGGTGTCGCAGAGGACGTTGCGGCCGTCCTCGTGTTCGTTGATTCGAATCCCGACGTACTGGCCGGGATTGTAGGAGTTGCCGATGCCGCAACCCCCTCCATTGCCACAGGACATTAGGACCCCCTCGCGCCAAGTTACCACGGCCGCTTGGGGGGTGACCGGGGGGAGGGGCGGCCGCCCGGAAGCCGCACCCGGAACTGTCCGAGTGGCCAGTCTTTCTCGCCAGAGGCACCTGTTCTTCTTGACAGTCGCGCGGGTCGCCGATAGCTTAGCCGCGGTTTTTCGATCCCTTTTCACGGGTGGGTTGCGTCGATCGCGGAGTTATCCGCGGGGGCGTAAGGAGGAGACGCAGGAGCCCTTTACGGGGCACCTGCGGCGCTCAGGGCGGTCCGACGGGGACCGCCTTTTTCATTTCAGAGGCGGGTCGGAGAATTCGGCGCGGCCGACGCTAGCCCGATAGCTTCCGGACGACCTCCTCGATCGCCTCGGCTGCGGTCGTCGCCGCGAGCTTCTGGACCCCCTCGATCCACGCCGCCTCGCCCCAGCCGTAGATCGGCGGCCCGGCGGGATCCTCCTCCCGGATCGCGGCCGCGAGCCCCGCCGCGCGCGGACCGGGCATCAGCAGCACCGCGTCGACCCGCCGGTTCCGGGCGAGCTTGTTCAGGACCTCCTCGTCCTCCTCCGCGGTCATGACCTCGAGCGACGGGCGTCCCGCCGCTGCTTCCTCGAGCGCCGGCGCCGACGCGCCTCGCCCCGCCGCGAGGACGGTGATCACTTCCGGGGGCTCTCCTCGACCCACAGCACGGCGAGCCCGCCCGGCCGCGGCCGCGGACCGTCACCCGAGGTGTAGATGACGAACGTCCACAGTCCGGCCGCGCTCGGCGTGAAGCGGAACGAGAATCCATGGTTCCCCTCGAAGCGGATCCGATCCTCCGTCACGGTGTCGACGACGCGGAACGACTTGTCGCCGCTCGGGGTGTACGCGAGCGTCGGCGTCGGATAGGTGTAAAAGGTCCGCGCATTGACGACGGAGCGGGGGAGCGGCCTCGGCGGCGGCTCGTGCGCGATCGTCACGAACGCGACGCGGTGTCCCTCGAGCACACGACCGCGGAAGACGATCGTCCCCGGATCCTCCGGCAGGCGCTCGAGCGACATCGCCTGCAGGCGGCGCGTCAAAAACTCCTGCGCCATCCGGAAGTCGCCTTTCTCGACCGCGTAGCCGACGCCGACGTGCGTCGCCTCGGGGTCGAGGATCGTGCGGCGGTGGCCGTCGTTCGGGGGCACCTCGGCCATCATGCTCGCGTGGCCCGAGAGGGCGAGGCTCACCGTCGACTCCTCGAACTTCGGCGCCGTGGTCCGCCAGGTGACTGCGTTCTCCGCCTGCATTCCGAAGATCCCGTCGAACGCCGTGCGCGCGTACGGCGGGACGCCGTTCAGGAGGAAGTGCCCGTGCGTGCGCTCCTCGATCTGTGCGGCGCAGAACCGGTCGGCGACGGCGGAGGCGCGTTCGTCCCACGCGACGGGCGGCAGGCCGGCCTTGTGTCGGTCCTCGTTGATGCGGTCGAAGATCGCCTTCTTCACGTCGTCCCTGGGGTGCTGCGATTCCGGGTAGGACTCGGAGATCGGAAGCGGCGGTTCGCGGGTCGCGAACGGACTCGTCTTCGCCGGCTTCGCGACGAGCGCGCACCCGAACGTCGCCGCGGCGGCGATGGCGGCGATCCGTGCTAGCGTCACGCCGTGACGGAACCGACGATCCGATTCGGCACGTCCGGCTGGCGCGCCGTCATCGCCGACGAGTTCACCTTCCCCAACGCGCGGCGCGTCGTCGCCGCCATCGCGCGGGTCCTTTCCGGCGAGAAACGTTCCGGGGGGCTCGTGCTGGTCGGATACGACACGCGCTTTCTCGCCGATCGGTTCGCCGCCGAGTCCGCCGGCGTGCTCTCCCGCCACGGGTTTTCGGCGGAGGTGGCCAACCGGCCGGTCCCGACTCCGGTTCTCGCGTTCGAAATCCGACGCCGCGGCGCCGTCGGCGCCATCAACTTTACTGCAAGCCACAATCCGCCGAAGTATCTCGGCATCAAGTTCTCGACGTCCGACGGCGCGCCCGCGCTGCCGGAGATCACGAAGAAGATCGAGGCGGCCATCGTCGAGATTCCCTCCGAGTCCGCACCTCCCGCCGCCAAGAATCCCGGCTTCGATCCCGCCGGGCCGTACCTCGCGGACCTCGACGGCAAGGTCGACGCGAAGGCGGTCGGCAAGGGCGGTCCGCACTTCTCGCTCGACTTCCGCTTCGGTACGTCGTCCGGCTTTCTGGACGGCTGGCTCGACAAGACGGGCGCGCGGCTCGAGCGGATGCACGCGAAGGCGGACCCGCTCTTCGGCGGCCAGTCGCCGCAGTGCGGCGAGAAGGAGCTCGTCGACTTGGCGGCCGAGGTCCGCAAGAACCGCTCGCGGCTCGGTCTGGCGACGGACGGCGACGCGGACCGCTTCGGCGTCGTCGACGACGCCGGCGCCTACGTGCAGCCCAACGAGATCCTCGCGCTGCTGCTGCAGGACATGCTCGGCCGCAAGGGAAAGCGCGGCGGAGTGGCACGCAGCGTCGCGACGACCCACGCCCTGGACGCGATCGCCGCCCGCTACGGCGCACCGGTCTTCGAGACGCCGGTCGGCTTCAAGTACATCGGCGAGCTGCTGCTCGAGAAGAAGATCATCTTCGGCGGAGAGGAGAGCGCGGGCCTCACCGTCGAGGGCCACGTGCCCGAGAAGGACGGCATCCTCGCCGACCTGCTGACCGCGGAGATGGTCGGCGCGGAAGGCAAGACGATCGGCGCGCTCCGATCGGAGCTCTGGAAGCAGATCGGGCCGTTTCTGACGCGTCGCATCGACCTGCCTCTGTCGCCGGAGGAGAAGGCAAAGCTCGCCGCGATCCGGAAGTCGCCGCCGGCCTCGGTGTCGGGCCGGAAGGTCGCGAAGGTGAACCAGCTCGACGGAATCAAGTTGATTTTCGAGGATGGTTCGTGGATTCTGATCCGGGAGTCGGGAACGGAGCCGGTGGCGCGCGTGTACATCGAGGCGAAGACCGAGGGTGACCTCGACGCGCTCGCGCGGGCGGGACGCGAGCTGATCGCTTGAGCTTCTCGATCGAGGCCCTCCACGCGCGCGAGATCCTCGACTCTCGCGGCAACCCCACGCTCGAGGTCGAGGTCCTCCTCTCCGGCGGCGTCTCGGCACGGGCCGGCGTTCCGTCCGGCGCCTCGACGGGGACGCGCGAGGCGCTCGAGCTGCGCGACGGCGACAGGAAGCGCTACGGCGGCAAGGGCGTGTTGAAGGCGGTCTCGCACGTCAACGGCGAGATCGCGGACGAGCTCATCGGCGCCGACGCGCGCGACCAGGCGCTCATCGACCGGGTGATGATCGACCTCGACGGCACGCACAACAAGGGGCGGCTCGGCGCGAACGCGATCCTCGGCGTCTCGCTCGCGGTCGCGCGGGCGGCGGCGGACGCGTCGGGCGTGCCGCTGTACCGGTGGCTCGGCGGCACCGGCGCCACGACCCTGCCGGTCCCGCTCATGAACGTCATCAACGGCGGCGCGCACGCCGACAACAGGCTCGACCCGCAGGAGTTCATGATCTGCCCGGTCGGGTTCGCGTCGTTCGCGGAGGCGCTACGCGCGGGCGCGGAGATCTTCCACGCGCTGAAGTCCATCCTCAAGAAGAAGGGCCTCTCGACGGGCGTCGGCGACGAGGGCGGATTCGCGCCGGACATCGCGTCGTCGAAGGAGGCGATCGAGCTGCTGCTCTCGGCCGTCGAGGCGGCAGGCTACAAGGCGGGCAAGGAGGCGGTCGTCGCGCTCGACCCCGCCGCGAGCGAGTTCTACGAGGGCGGCAAATACCGGCTGAAGGGAGAGGGCAAGACGCTCTCGACCGACGGGATGATCCGCTACTGGGCGGACCTCGTCGCCGCGTACCCGATCGTCTCCATCGAGGACGGCCTCGCGGAGGGCGACTGGAAGGGCTGGCAGGCGATCACGAAGGAGCTCGGCGAGAAGATCCTGCTCGTCGGCGACGACGTCTTCGTCACGAATCCGGAGATCCTCGCGCGCGGCATCGCGGACGGCGTCGGCAATGCGCTGCTCGTGAAGCTCAACCAGATCGGCACCGTCACGGAGACGCTCGCCGCGGTGCGGCTCGCGCAGACGTCGGGCTACAAGACGATTTCCTCGCACCGCTCCGGCGAGACGCCGGACGACACGATCGCGGACCTCGCGGTCGCCGTGAACTCGGGACTCATCAAGACCGGCTCGGCGTGCCGCGGCGAACGGCTCGCGAAGTACAACCGCCTGCTCGCGATCGAGGACGAGCTCGAGGGCGCGGGGCGCTACGCCGGCCGCGAGGCGTTCCGGTGACGCGCCCGTGAAGAACAAGGAGCACATCGGGACCGGTCCCCGCCCGATGTTCGCGTTCCTGGTCTCCCTGGGAATCTCGTCGGTTCTGATGGGCGTGCTGCTCTTCTCCGACCGCCGCGTGCTCGAGCTGCGCCGCGCGCGCACGGAGGTGCGGACGCTCGACCACGACATCGCCGGCAAGCGCGAGGACAACGAGCGACTGAAGGCCGCGATCGACGCGGCGAATCGCCACGAGTTCCCCGCCGAGAAGGTCGCGCGCGAGGAGCTCCATCTCGTTCAGCCCGACGACGTCGTTCTGCTGTATCCGGAGGGAAGCCTGACGAAGCCGCAGACCGCCGCGCCGGGCGACGCCGTGGACACCAAGGCGCTCCCCGCACCGGCGGTCACGGAACCGCCGAACTAGGCGGATTTCGTGTCGCTCGCCTGCGGCCGCCGCGCCTGGAACGCGTCGTCCGGCGCGGCGGAACCGGTCGCCGTATGCGGCCTATGCTGAGCGATGAAACGGGTCCAGGGCGGCCTGACCGCTTCGACGTCATCCTGAGCGGCAAAGCCGCGAAGTATCCCGAATCGACGCGGCGAGGATGCCGGAACTCTGGCTTGACCTGCCCGGGAACCTTCCGATAAGGTCCGCGTCTCTGCCGCGGGGTGGAGCAGCCTGGTAGCTCGTTGGGCTCATAACCCAAAGGTCGAGGGTTCAAATCCCTCCCCCGCAACCAAGTGAATAAACCGCCGGGCGCTTTGCCCGGCGGTTCTGTTTTTAGGCCACCGCGCAGGGGAGGGATTTGAACCCGGCGAGCCGCGCAGCAGCGCGGCGAGAGGGTTCCTCGCCGGGACCGGAGCGAAGCGGAGGTCCCCGGCGAACCGCGCCGGCTCTGCCGGCGCGCAATCCTCCCCCGCAACCAAGCTTGTAAGCCGCCGGGCGCGAGCCCGGCGTTTCTGTTTCTAGGCCGCCGAGGATCGAGGATTTGAAGCTCCCGCTCCGGTTCGCCGTCGACTCGAGTACCGAAGGCTTGACTCATGTGATTTCGTCTTGTAGCCTAAGAATTCTAGGTATGGGACGCAAGGCACAAAAGAACGACTCGTTGCCGGGTTCGCTCGACATGTTGATTCTCCGGACCCTGTCGCTGCGCGACCTGCATGGATACGGCATAGTCCAGTTCATCCAACAGTCGTCCGAGAATGAGCTCCTGGTCGAGGAGGGCTCGCTGTATCCCGCTCTCCAGCGGTTGGAGCTGAACGGCTGGATCGACGGCACATGGGGCATGACCGCGAATAATCGGCGCGCGAGGATCTACAAGATCACGGCGGCCGGCCGCAAACAGCTGGGGGTTGAAACCCGTACGTACGCCAAGCTCACGCTGGCGATCGCCCGTGTGATGGCTGCGGAGTGACGGCCATGTTGATAAGACGCCTGAAGTACTGGATGACCAGCGCCAAACGCGGCGAGGCGCTGCGTGAAGAAATGGAGCTCCACCTCGCCGAAAAAGCCGCCGAGCTCGAAGCCGACGGTGCGACGATGGAGGACGCACGGGCTGAAGCGCGCCGTCGATTCGGCAACGTCCTGTTGAAGCGCGAAGAATCGCGGGAGATCTGGATCTCACGGTTCTTGTCGGAGCTCGGGCAGGATGTTCGCTATGGCGTGCGCACGCTGGTCAAGAAGCCCACGCTCACGATTGTGGCTGTCCTGACGTTGGCTCTCGGCGTGGGAGCGAATACGGCCATCTTCAGCATCGTGGATGCTGTGTTGCTGCGTTCGCTGCCCTACCGCGATCCCGATCGCCTGGTACGAGTCTTCTTCAATGAGCCCGGCGTCGGATTGCGGGACGTGAGGTTTTCCAAGCCCGAGCTGGATGACCTGCAGACGCGAGCGGGGGTCTTCGAAGACGTCACCCCGATCTTCGAGGGCAGCGAGAATGTGACCGGGGCCGGACAGCCCGAGCGTCTCGACGGGGTCAACGCCAGTTTCAGCTACTTCTCCATGCTGGGCGTGACGCCGCAGATCGGACGGTTGTTCGGTCCGCAGGACTTCGTGCCGGGCTTCGCGGAAAAGGGCGTGATCAGCGATGGCTTGTGGCGTCGCGCCTATGGCGCCGATCCGAACGTCGTCGGCCGCACCCTCCGGCTCGACAATGATCCCCTGACGATCATCGGGGTTCTGCCACCCGGATTTCGCCATCCTGGACCGACGGTTTCCGGCGAAGCGGAGGTGTTCTGCGCCTTCGGTGGGACCGGAGCGCCCTTTCCCAAGCCGATGCGTGCGACCCGGGTCTTTGTCAATGGAATCGGCCGACTGAAGCCTGGCCTGACACTGGCGCAAGCTCAGGCGCGGCTCACTGCCATGGCTGCCGGATTGCGCCACGACTTTCCCGGCGATTACCCGCCGCAGGCGCAATGGACGATCGAGATTCAGCCATTGCAGGAAACGTTGGTGGGCAATGTCCGGCCCATGCTGCTGGTGTTGCTGGGTGCGGTCATCCTGATCGTCTTCATCGTGTCGTTGAACATTGCCAATCTCCTCCTGGCGCGCGCTTCTGCGCGGCAACACGAGATGGCGGTGCGGCTGTCGCTGGGGGCGAGCCGCGGCCGCATGGTGCGCCAGATGCTGACCGAGTCCATGCTGCTGTCGCTCATCGGCGGCGCCGCGGGAGTCGCAACCGCAGTGGGTACTCTGGATTTTGTCCTGCGCCTCGTGCCATCGAGCGTTCCCCGGCTCCACGAAGTCAGGATCGACTGGGTGGTGCTGGCGTTCGCTCTGCTGATGTCCATTCTCACCGGCTTCATGTTCGGACTCGTTCCAGCACTTCATTCATCCAAGGTCGCACTCTCCTCGGCCATTCGGGAAGGGGGCCGAGGGTCGGGCTACAGCACGAAGACCGGCCGACTGCGGGACGTCCTCATCGTCTCCGAACTGGCGTTTGCCGTCATCCT
>DATBBK010000026.1:0-3280 GCA_036271035.1 Thermoanaerobaculia bacterium
GCAGCGCAGTGTGACGTGAGGCCTGAGACGTAAGAGGTCTGAGGACGAGACGTGAGTAAGCGGCGAACTGAGGCGGGCGACTGGATATAGTAGCTGCGGCTAATACGTTCCGCTCCCCATGTTCCCTCCCGCCGTCTCGACCGGCACGTCCGGATCCTGCGTTCGCACGTCCGGCTCGGCGGGATGATTCCAGGGCGCCCAGATCTTCAGCTCCTGCTCGTCCCGGCCCGTGTCCGTCGGCTGCCGCCGCTTGGGGTGGATGAGATAACCGGCCACGAGCAAGAGGCCCAGCGCCGTGTGGGTCCAGCCGACCGCGCGCGTCGCCGTGCGCGACACGAGCATCTGGACGACGTAGCCGGAGAGGACGAGGGGCGTGAAGAACACGAGCATGATCGCGCCGCTCCAGCGGCCATTGACCTCGCCGGTCCGCAGCCGCGCCAGGGCGTGCCGGCGCAGGATCAGGCCGATGCCGCAGATCGCGAACGGCGCGATCAGAAGGTGCGACTTCATCAGCCACGGCTGGAGCGGATGGCCCGCTCGCGAGTCGGGATCCGGCGACGGCACGAAGTACTTGAAGACGCCGTAGAGCATGCCGGTCACCGAGATCGCGATCAGCGCGGAGTGGTTCCACCACGCCTCCCAGCGTCTCATCGCGGGCCTCCGGGCCTCGCCGCTCGAGCGGCCGCCGGCGTGGGGCTCGTCGGAGTCGCCGCCGCCGGGTGGAGCACGCGGTAGACGGCGAGCACGCGCCGCGCCGCGTCGGTCGTCGCGTGCGCGGTCAACGTGGCGCCGGAGACGGGGCGAATCGCGCGCTTCAGGGAGAGCTCGTCGTCGAGCGGCTTTCCCTGGAACTGCTCGTACCACTTCGCGCGCGGCAGGTACTCCTCGGGCTCCGAGAACGACAGGACCTCGATCCGGCCGATTCGCGCGTCCGGCATGACGACGACCATCACGGTCTCGCTCTCCGTGCGCACGACGTGCGTGTCGAAGTAGGCCTCGCCGACGGGACGCCCGTCCTTGGTCGCGACGTAGTAGCGCACCAGCGCGGAAGGCAGCTCCTGCTCGCCGGATGCCGCCTTCGCCGTGCGGCGCTGCTCGTCGGTGAGGAAGGCGTTTCGCGCCTCGACCTTCGCGTCCGGAAACGCGAGCCGGAGCGCCTCCTCCTGCGTGAGGAAGACCTTGGCGCGCGCGGCCGAGGCTCCCGCGAGGGACAGCGTCACCGCCGCCCCGACCGCGAGAAGTTCGCCGCGCGCTCTACCGGCCATCTAGAAGATGTATCCGAGGCCCACGTTGAACTGGTTGACGCCCGTGCGCGCCGCGTTGAGGCGCTGCTGCCAGTCCGCCTTCACGACGAGCTGGTTGATCGGGTAGAAGTTGAGCCCCAGCGTGAGCTGATGCGCGTTGTTCTCGGGATTGCGCTCGTAGCCGGTCGGAACGCGGAGCTGCGTGTCCCATCCCTCGTAGCGCACGAACGGCCAGAGCGCCATCTTCGTGGACCCGCCGAGCGAGAGGACGTCGAATGCGACCTGTCCGTACCAGCCCTGCTGCTGGCTGCCGATCGACTCGTCGCCCTCGAAGTTGTTGAGCTGGTTGATGAGCCCGGCCTCGTCGATCGTCGTGTGCGCGTACAGGCCGCGGACCCACAGCCCGCGCCACCGCCAGTCGGCGTGGGCGTCGACCACCGTCGTGAAGCCCTTGATCTCCTGGCCCGACGGCGTGACGTGGCCCTGACCGGAGTCCCCGGCGAAGACGGAGGCGCCGATCGTCAGCCCGGGCATGCCGACGAAGTCCGCGCGGCCCGTGAACGCCCAGCTCTTCGCGAGCGCCTCGGAGCCCTCCTGGCTTCCCTCGTGGATGCCTTCGTCGGGCGAGTAGCCGGCGGCGTTCAGGCCGTTGACCATGTAGCCGCGATACGAGATCGGTCCGGCCTCGCCGTAGACGCCGAACCCGAGCTCGCGCCAGGTCGACGGGATGATGAGGTCCTCGACGTCGGGACGCCGCACGCCGAGAAACGCCGTCGGCTCGTGCTGCTCGTTGATGATCCCCATCGGAATCAACACGAGGCCCGCGCGCGCGTTGAACTCCGGGCGATTCATGTAGTCGATGTACGCGAACTCGACCTCGGCCTCGCCGCCCTTGTCGGACGCCACGACCGCGTTCTCGTACTCGATCTCCGTGTTCAGCACGAAGTGGCGGTCGAACTTGTAGCCGAGATAGACGACCGCGCGCGCGAGCGTGATCTGGTCCTCGTCGCCGGCGGCCGCGCCGCTCTGGTCGTGGCCCGAGAAGTTCTGGTAGACGACCTCGCCGTAGCCGCCGATCGAGACGCCGCTCTGGCGGTTGTAGACCTTCGCCGCGGACAACCCGAGCCCGAAGCGACGCGCCGTGTCCTGCGAGGTGCCGGTCGGCTTCTGGAAGGGGCTCTCGGAGGTCGCCGCAGCCGCCGTGGCGGCGGGCGCTTCGTCGCCGGCGGCCTGCGCGGCCTCGCCCATCTTCATCGCCTCGATCTCCTGCGCGAGGACGTCGATCTTGCGCTCGATCTCGGCGAGCTTCGCGTCACTGGCGGCCGCGGCGGACGCGGCCTTGAGCGCGGCGACCTCGGCGCGGGTGTCGGCGAGAAGCTTCTCGAGACGCTGGATGCGCTCCTCGGTCGAGCCGGCGGGCGCCGGCGTCGGAGACGGAGCGGGACTCGGATTGTTCTGGGCGAACAGGGGCGGCGCGGACACCGCCGCGGCCGCGAGAGCGAGTGTGACGACGAGATACCTCCGGAGTCGAGTCATCGAGCGTCCCTCCTGGTTGTCGTGGTCGCGAGGCCGTCCACGGCGCCCGAGTCGACCCGGGTGACGTAATGCGAGAAGGACGGCGACGCGATCGCGTGGAGCCGCGCGCCGCCTTCGTCGACCAGAAAGAGAACCTCCTGGGACACGCCCTCGCGGCGAAGGGCCTCGGACGCCTCGAGACCGCGCTCGGGCCCGAGCACGAAGAAGGCGGTCGAGAGCAGGTCCGCGACGAAACCGGTCGGGGCGATGACGGTCGTCGAGCCGAAGTCCGGCGCGGGACGGCCGGATCGCGGGTCGAGCTCGTGCCCGATGCGCACGCCCGACACCGTGCGGCCGCGCTCCGAATTGCCCGAGGTCGAGACCGAGACGCCGGATACCGCGAGCGTCAGCACGGGGCGCTCACGCTCGCGCGGGTGTGCGAGCGCGACCTCCCACGGCGCGCCGTCCTCGCCGGGTCCGAGGGCGAGGACCTGCCCGCCGAGGTCGATGCGCGCGTCCGT
>DATBBK010000027.1:0-24640 GCA_036271035.1 Thermoanaerobaculia bacterium
CTCCCCGACCCGGTGAGACACCGGAGCTACTTCCCCGGTTCCGGCGTCGCCTTCGAAGCGTCCGCCTTCGCCTTTTCCTGGGCCGCCTTGCGCATGTCGAGCGCCTGCTGGAGGTACTTGTTCGCCGTGTCCGTGTACTCCTGCTTCTTGGCCGGATCCGTTTCCATCTTGGCCTTCTCGCGGTAGAGGAGGTTGATGTACGAGATCGCCTCGAAGTAGTCGGGTTTCATCTCGACGGCCTTGTTCAGCGCCTGCAGGCCCTCGTCGACGATCGCGGCGCGCCGGGCCGGGTCGAGGTCCGGGTAGTTGTAGGACCGGTCCCACGCCTGGACGCCGATCAGGTAGTAGACCTCGGGGTTGTTGCCCTCGACGTCGAGCCGCTTTTTCAGCCAGAGGACGCCGTTGTCGAAGTCGCCCTTCTTGAAGTACAGCATCGCGAGCGACTGCATCGCCTTGCTGTCCTTCGGATTCCGCTTCAGCATTTCGTTCTGGTAGAAGGTGATCGCGTCGTCGAACCTCTCGCTGTTGAGATACATCGAGATGAGGTACTCGCGCGCCTTCTGATCCTGGGGGAATGCCTCGGCGTACTGCTTGAGGTTGTCGATCGCCTTCTGCGCGAACTCGAGGTCCTTCGGGTGCTTCGAGCCCGGCTGGTACATGCCCATGTAGGCGATGCCGATGTGCTTGTGGAGCCGCGTCTCGCCGGGATCGAGCCGCAGCGCTTCCTCGTACGCGGCGAGCGCGGGCTGGTACTGCGCGGCCTTCAGAAACTCGTTGCCGCGCTTGATCTCCTGCTTCGACTTGATCTTGTTGCAGCCCGTCAGTCCGGCTACGGCCAAGAGGAGCGCGGCGGCCATGGCCGCACGTTGCCGCTCGCGTCGCATTCTTTGCATCGCTCCTCGCAAATTCGTTGTCCCGCCCGGGGTTGTCGCTCAGGGCCGCCCGGGAGGCACGAATTCTGTTGAATTCCATTCGACAAAGCAACATTGTTTTTCCGCCAACTCGGCGCCGCGCGCGTCGCTGCGTCGGCCGGCCGTTCCGGCCGTGGCCGAGGCGCCTGTCGCCGCGATTTCGATCGCGGCAGGCGCGACGCCGCGGGAAAGAACTTCCCGAGACCGGGGAATATTGACGACGTCAACGGCGCTTTGCGCTGAGGAGGAACCCCTTGAAAAGATCCGCCGCGCTCGGGATCGCGTTCGGCCTCGCGGCTGCGGTCCTGTGCGCCCAACAGCCGCCCGCCCCCGCTCCGAAGGCTCCCGGGCAGCCGCCGCAGCAGCAGGAAGAGAAGGGCTTTCCGCCCGTCTCCGAATCCGTCGACGTCAGCATCACCAACGTCGACGTCGTGGTGACGGATTCCAAGGGGAACCGCGTGCCGGGGTTGATCGCCGCGGACTTCATCGTCCGCCAGGACGGCGTCGTCCAGAACGTCACGAACTTCTACGCCGTGACCGGCGGCAAGATCATCCTGGAGGACGGCAAGGAGATCGCGCTCGACAAGCCCGAGTCGGCGCCCGTCGTCCCCGCCGAGCTGAAGGCCCGCTACGTCTTCTACGTGGACAACCTGAACATCCAGCCGCAGAACCGGAATCGGATGTTCAAACGCTTGAAGGAGTTCATCCCCCAGGCGATCGGCCCGAACGCCGAGGGCATGGTGGTCACATTCAACCACAACGTGAAGGTGCGCCGGCAGTTCACCTCCGACGTCAACGACATCCTGGGCGCGATCGAACAGATCGAGCTCGAGACGGGCGGCGGAACGAACACCGTGGGCGAGCGGCGCGACGCCCTCCAGCGCATCTCCGAGGCGAAGAGCGTGACGGAGGCGGACGGCATCGCCCGCAACTACGCGCAGTCGCTGCGGAATGACCTCGAGTTCACGATCGACGGTATCAAGGAGACTCTCGACAGCCTCGCCGGCATCCAGGGAAAGAAGAGCCTGCTGTACATCTCGGAGGGACTCCCGGCCACGGCGGGATACGAGCTCTTCGAGGCGATTCGGACCAAGTTCCAGGACACGTCGGTGACGATGGAACAGTTCGACTTCGACATGAACACGAAGTACCTGAAGATCATCCAGTCGGCGAACGCGAACGGCATCACCATCTACACGCTCGACGCGACCGGCCTCTCGACGCCGGACGTCCTCTCCGCCGAGAACCGCCAGGACGACGTCCAGGTCAACGACTTCACTTTTCGCCAGAACATGCAGGGCCCGATCCGCATGATGGCGGAGTCGACGGGCGGCCTCGCCGCGATCAACACGAACGACTGGAAGCAGTCGCTGGACCAGATCGCGTCCGACTTCTCGAACTTCTACTCGCTCGGCTACCGCGCCGCCCGCGGCGCGACCGACCGGCCGCACAAGATCGACGTCGAGATGAAGCGCAAGGGGCTGAACGTCCGCTTCCGGCAGAGCTTCGTCGAGAAGTCGGTCGAGACGCGGACCGCGGAGGCGGTGGTCGCGTCGCTCTCGTACCCCCGCGCCGACAACCCCCTCCAGGCGAGCATCTCGGTCGGACAGGCCAAGCCGTACGACCGGAACAACTACAGCCTGCCGGTTCGGATCTCGCTGCCGATCGGCCGGCTCGGGATGGTGCCCTCGGGCGAGCTGTACGAGGGGCAGTTCTTCGTCTACTTCGTCGTCAAGGACGCGGCCGGTAACCAGTCCGATCTGCAGATCCAGAGGCAGCAGCTGCACATCCCTAGGAAGGACTTCGAGACGGCGCAGAAGAAGGACTACTACTACGACGTGACGCTGGTGGTCGTGCCGGGCGGCCAGAAGCTGTCCGTCGGTGTTCGCGACGCGGTGTCGAACCTGACGTCGTATCTGCAGAAGAGCGTCTTCGTTTCGGTCCTGCCGACCGACAAGCCGCCCGAGGCGGGCCCGGCGAAGCCGGGAATGTAGATCCGATCCGGCACGGCGGATAATCGCGCCGTGCCGGTCGTCTCGCTGTCGCCGCCCTCTTCGCCCGTCGCCGTGCGCGTCTCCATCGGCGGCGGCGCATGATTCCCGTCCTCGGCTCGCGCGCGATGCGCGCCGCCGACGCCGCCGCGATTCGCGGCGGCATCCCCTCGGACGAGCTCATGGAGAACGCCGCGTCGGCGCTCGCGCGCGCGGTCCGGCGCGGGCCGTGCGAGGGGCGCGTCACGGTGGTCTGCGGACCCGGTCAGAACGGCGGCGACGGGCTCGCCGCGGCGCGCCTGCTCGCCCTCGCCGGCCATCCGGTCTTGGTCTTCACTCTCGCCGCCCCGGGCACCTATCGCGGGGATGCGGCGCGAAACCTCGAGCGAGCGGCCGCCATCGGCCTCGCCGCCACGCCGCTGACGGCACGGGGCGCGTTCCGAGAGCTCGCGCGCGCGCTCGCAGAGAGCGACCGGGTGATCGACGCGCTCTTCGGCACCGGGCTGTCGCGTCCGCTCGCGGACGCCGCCCGCCGTGCCGTGGCCGCGATCAACGCGTCCGACCGGCACGTCGTGGCCGCGGACCTGCCGTCCGGCCTCTACGCCGACCGCGGCGATGCGCCGGCTGCGGCCGTCCGCGCGCGCGAGACGGTCGCGTTCGGTGCGCCCAAGCCGTGCCACGTTCTCCCGCCCGCGACGGACCTGTGCGGGAGCGTCGAGGTCGCCGACATCGGCATCCCGCGAGCGGTCCTCGAGGCGAAGCGCTCGCGGCTGTCCTGGACGGAGGACTCCGACGTCCGGGCGCTCCTGCCGCCCCGCCCGATCGACTCGAACAAGGGCAACTTCGGCCGGCTCGCCATCGTGGCCGGATCCCGGGGGAAGGCGGGCGCGGCGCTGCTCGCCGCGAGGGGCGCGCTGCGCGCGGGCGCGGGCCTCGTGACGGTCTTCTGCGCGGAGTCCCTCGCGGACGCGCTCTGGACGGCGCTTCCCGAGGTGATGACGCGACCGCTTCCGGAGGAGGACGGAGCGATCTCCGCCGCGGCCTCGACCGTGCTCGAGCGGGAGCTGCGCGGCTTCGACGCGGTCGTCGCCGGACCCGGTCTCTCGACCTCGGCCGGCGCGGTGGCGGCGCTCGAGGCCGTGGTCCGCGCGCGAATTCCGCTCGTGGCGGACGCCGACGCGCTGAACGCCTTCGCCGGACGGCCCTCGCGCTTCCGCCGGCGCGCGCCCACGATCCTCACGCCGCACCCGGGCGAGGCGGGGCGCCTGCTCGGGAGGAGCGCGGCCGACGTCCAGGCGGACCGCCTCAGGGCCGCGCGCGGGTTGGCGCAGCGCGCGAGAAGCGTCGTCTTGCTCAAGGGCGCGCGCACGCTGGTCGCGGAGCCGGACGGGACCGTCGCCGTGAATCCGACCGGGACGCCGCTGCTCGCCACCGCGGGCTCCGGAGACGTGCTGTCCGGAATTCTCGGCGCGCTCCTCGCGGGCGGCCTGGCTCCGCGCGACGCCGCGGTCGCCGGCGCGTGGCTGCACGGCGCGGCGGCGCAGTCGCTCACGCCGCGGCTCGGCGACGCCGGCCTGCTCTCGCACGAGGTTGCCGATGCGGTGCCGGGGGTGCGCCGCGCGCTGCGGGCGGAAGCGGAAGCGGAAACCGAAGCCGAAGCCGAATCGGAGGGCGACGGCGAGTGAGCGCGGGAGATCCGGCGCGCGCGTCCTCGGTCCCCGACGAGCTCGTCTCCGGGACGGCCGCCGAGACCGAGCGCCTCGGCGAGGCGCTCGCGCGCCGGCTGTCGTCCTCCGACGTCGTCTACCTCGAGGGAGACCTGGGCGCCGGCAAGACGACGCTCGTGCGCGGCCTCGCCCGCGGCCTGGGCGCGCCCGAGCGTGAGGTCGCGTCGCCGACGTTCGCGCTCCTGCACGAGTACGTCGGTGGGGACGGCCGCGTCCGGCTGCGCCACCTCGACCTGTACCGATTGTCCGAGGACCCGCGCGAGCTCGACGTGCTCGGCCTGCCCGACGCGTTCGCCGGCGCGCCGGCCTGCGTCGAGTGGCCGAAGGCGGGCATCCGGGAGCTCTTGCCTCCGACGTGGGAGATCCGGATCGAGACGCTCGCCGACGACCGGCGCCGGATCATGATCCGGCCGCCGCAGCCCTAGGGCCTTCCTCCCTCACCCACGTCCTCTCCCCCGCCGGGGGAGAGGGGTCTGCGAGCGAGTTGCCGCCGGGCGCGCGGCGCGGCGCGGCGGCAATCGACTCGCTAGAAGGCGACGATGAACCCGCCGTTCGTCACCACGTTCGTGACCCAGGTGCTGTTCGAGCAGAAGGTCGGGCCGCAGATGTCGTGGTCGCTCAGGTGGGTCGAGTAGGAACGCGTGTCGAATCGGAACGCGAAGTGGGGCGAGATGAAGATCTTGATCCCGCCGCCCGCGCCGAGCGTGTAGTGGGCTTCCGTTCCCTCGATGCCTCCGAGGATGTCCTGACGGAGGTTGGCCGCGCCGCTTCCGAGCGTGAAGTAGGGAACGAAGCGCGACGTCTTGCCGAAGTTCATGGTCATGTACGCCATGAAGTAGTCGAAGCGCAGATCGCCGACGCGGATGTCCGGGATGTTGTTGTGGTGGTCGTGGTTCTCGATCTCGAGGTGCGTCTTGCTCTGCGCGAACTCGGTCTCGACCTCCCAGAAGTTGTTGAAGTTGTAGCCGACGCGCCCGCCGTAGTAGGCGTCGTTGTCTACGCTGAGATGGCTGTCGAAACAGCAGTTGTTGTTGCTGAAGTCGTGGAAATGACCGAGTCCGCCGCCGAACAGGTAGCCGCCGAATCCTTCGATCTCGACGGTGCCGCCGCGGTACTGGGCCGACGCGGACGCGGCAATGGCGAGCAAAGCGGCGACGAGGAGGGGAGCGCGAGACTTCATGACGGGACCTCCTGGGTTTGGACGCGCTGACCCGTGGCGGGATTACTTGCGCGCCTTGAGGTGCTTTTCGACGACTTTCTTCCAGCGGTCCTCCCACTCCGGGGAGTAACCGACTGCTCGATCGATCAACGTCCGATCCGGTCCCAGGATGAACGTCGAAGGAATGCCCATGGCCGTGAGCGGCCCGGCGTCCTCGGGTGCCGCGAAGTAGACCGGCAGGGAGATGTTGAACTGCTTCACGAAGGGGGAGACGCGCTTCCGGTCCGCGTCGACGTTGACCGACACCACCACGAAGTTGCGGTCGCTGTAGGTGTCGTACATCTTCTGGACGATGGGCAGCTCCTTCTTGCAGGGGCCGCACCAGGTGGCCCAGACGTTCAGAAGCACGACGTTGCCCTTCAGCTCGGACAGCCGGACGCTGCCCCCCTCCGATCCGACGAACTCGAGATCCGGGAAGGTGGGCTCCGACGGCTGCTCCGCCAGCGCGGCGGGGGCCATGGCGACGGCGACCGCGAGGACAAGGAGGGCTCGACGCATCCGGGTGAGCGAACGGGCTGGGGTGCTCCAATATTCCGGCGGCACGCTTCGATCAGAATAACCGAATTCCCGGATAATGGCCGCCGTGCCGACCGTCACTCCCGTGCTGGCCCGGGTGTATCGGGGTCCCCGCGTCGAATCGGCGCACCGCGGCTCGGCCTCGGTCGTGGACTCCCGCGGCCGCCGCCTCGCGTCGTGCGGCGACGCCGACGGGCCGGTCTACACGCGCTCGACCGCCAAGCCGTTCCAGGCGATGCCGCTCTTGCTCGCCGGCGGTGAGAAGGCGTTCCGGCTCGGCGATTCCGAGATCGCGCTCATGTGCGCGTCTCACGGCGGGGAGCCGAAGCACGTCGCGATCGCCGCGAAGATCCTGCGCAAGGCCGGCTTTCGCGCCTCCGACCTCGAGTGCGGCGCGCATCTGCCGATGCACGGCCCGTCCGCCCGTGAGCTCATCCGGCGCTCGCAGGCTCCGACTCCGCTCCACCACAACTGCTCCGGCAACCACGCCGGGATCCTCCTCGCGTGCCGCGCCCTCGGCCACGAGACCCGCGGCTACTCCGATCCGGCCCATCCGCTCCAGCGGCGCATCCGCTCGTTGATCGCGTTCTACGCCGACGTGCCCGAGTCGAAGATCACGACCGACGTCGACGGCTGCAACCTGCCCGTCTTCCGGCTGCCGCTCTCGGCGATCGCGTCGGCGTACGCGCGGCTGCTCGCCGAGCGGCTGCCGCGCGAGGACGCGAAGGGCGCCGCGGTCCGGGCCCGGATCGTGCGCGCGATGCTGCGGAGCCCCGACATGGTCGCCGGCACGCGCCGCTTCACGACGGACTTCATCGTCGCAGGCCGCGGGCGCTGGATCGGGAAGGAGGGCGCCGAGGGCGTCTACGCCATCGGGCTGAAGCCGGAGGCGCGCGGCGGCGCCGCGGTCGGCCTCGCCTTCAAGATCGAGGACGGCTCGGCGCGGCCGCGCGACGCCGTCGCCCTCGCGCTGCTCTCGCGGATGGGGGAGCTGCCCGACGACGTCCGCCGCACGCTCGCCGCGTATGCGGAGCCGACGGTCTTCAACGCGCGCGGCCGCGCCATCGGGCGCATCGAGGCGGACGCGCCGCTGAAGGGCCGGCTGCCGGTGCGCCGCGGCGTGCGCTCGCGGCGCGCGGAATAGCGGGATAGAAAGATAGTCTTCGCCGCGATGGCGTATCGCAGCCTCGGCGAGCTCCTCCGGGATCTGGAGAAAGACGGCGAGCTCGTGCGCGTCGCCGCGCCCGTCTCGCCCCGGCTCGAGATCTCGGAGATCGCGGACCGCGCGGTGAAGGGCGGAGGTCCCGCGCTCCTCTTCGAGAACGTCCAGGGCTCGAAGTTCCCGGTCGCGATCAACGTCTTCGCGTCACGCGAGCGGATGCGACGCGCGGTCGGCATCGCGTCGTGGGAGGAGTGGGACGAGCGCCTCGACTTCTTCCTCGATCCGAAGGCTCCGGAGGGCCTGCTCGACAAGCTCCGCGCGCTGCCGAAGGTGACCGAGCTCGCCGCCGTGTTTCCGAAGACGGTGAAGTCGGCGCCGTGCCAGGAGATCGTCGCGACGGGCGACGCGGTGAACCTGGGGGAGCTTCCGGTTCTGACCTGCTGGCCGCAGGATGCCGGGCCGTTCATCACGATGCCGCTCGTGATCACGAAGCACGCGTCGACCGGAAAGACGAACGTCGGCATGTACCGGATGCAGGTCTACGACCGGGCGACGACCGGCATGCACTGGCAGAAGCACAAGGACGGCGCCGGCCAGGCGCGCGGCTACGAGCGCGAGGGCCGCCGCATGGAGGTCGCCGTCGCGATCGGCGCGGACCCCGCGACCGTCTTCTCCGCCATCGCGCCGCTGCCGCCGGGCGTCTCGGAGCTGCTCTTCGCCGGGTTTCTTCGCGGCGAGGGCGTCCCCCTCGTGCGCGCGAAGACCGTCGACCTCATGGTGCCGGCCGAGGCGGAGTTCGTGCTCGAGGGCTACGTCGACCCGTCGGAGCGCCGCCGCGAGGGGCCGTTCGGCGACCACACCGGCTTCTACTCGCTCGACGACGATTTCCCGGTCTTCCACGTCACCGCGATCACGCGGCGCGAGCGGCCCGTGTACCTGACGACGATCGTCGGCCGGCCGCCGATGGAGGACGGCTTCATGGGCGAGGCCGTCGAGCGCCTCTTCCTGCCGCTCGTGAAGAAGACGATCCCCGAGATCCGCGACATGTACCTGCCCGTCGAAGGCATCTTCCACAACCTCGCGATCGTCTCGATCGACAAGCGTTATCCGGGGCACGCGCGCAAGACGATGCACGCGATCTGGGGAATGGGCCAGCTCATGTTCACGAAGACGATCGTGGTCGTCGACGCGGACGTGGACGTGCGCGGCGGCGGCGAGCTGCTGTGGCGCGTGTTGACCGCGATCGACCCGGAGCGCGACGTCGAGATCGTGCACGGGCCCGTCGACGAGCTCGACTTCGCCTCGCGGCTGCCGTGCTACGGCAGCAAGCTCGGAGTCGACGCGACGCGCAAGTGGAAGGAAGAGGGCTTCGAGCGCCGCTGGCCGGACGAGATCGTCATGTCGGACGACGTCCGCCGCAAGATCGACTCGCTCTGGCCGTCGCTCGGCATCCGGCTGAAGGGTTGAGGCGTTGCCGGGTGTAGAATTCCGGTTTCGGCGATGAAGGTCCTGGTCCTCGATTCTCAGCCCGAGTCCCGAGACGTCCTGCGGCGCGCGTTTGCCGCGCGCGGCGGGTCCGTCCGTGGGTTCGCTCTGCCCGAGGAGGCGGCGCGCGCGGCCGCCGAGACGCAGCCCGACATCCTGGTCGCCGACGCGGCCGCGATCTCCGACGGCCAGCCGCTCCTCGAAGCGGCGCTCGCGCTGCCACGGCGTCCACGCGTCTACGCGCTCGTCGATGCCAGCCGGCTCGACGACGCCGTCGGCGCGATCTCGCGCGGCGCCGACGACTTCCTCTGGCGTCCGGTCTCGGAGGACCGCGTCGCTCAGCTGTGGGCGGCGGCGGAAGAGTCGCGCCGGCGCGACGACGCATCGGAGGACACGCGACGCCGTCTCGCGCGCGCGGAGCTCCGCGACGCGCTTCCCGGCCGGTCGCCGCGATGGATCGCCGCCCTCGCCGCGCTCGAGCGCGCGGCGGAGAGTAACGCGTCGATCCTGCTGACCGGCGAGACGGGCACCGAGAAGGATTCCGCCGCGCTCGCGCTGCACCGGCTCTCGCCGCGCGGCGCGGGACGCTTTGCCTACGTGACCGAGGGCGAGTCGCTCGATCTGGCGACACTTCAGATCGGCAGCGGCACGCTGTTCCTGCCGAGCGTGGAGGCGACCTCCGGAAGCTTCCAGGAGATGCTGCTGCGGCACGTCGAGGGTCCGCGGCCGGTTCGGTTCGTCGTCGCGATCGACGAGGATCCGCTCGACGCGCTCGACGCGGGACGCCTCCACCGCCGGCTATACGACGACCTGTCCGCGCAGACGGTCCACCTGCCGCCGCTGCGCGAACGGGACGGCGACGTGGGCGTGCTCGCGCGCCGGATCCTCGAGGAGACCGTGCCGGAGCTGTCCATCGAGACGGACGCGCTCGACGCGCTCGAAGCGCACGACTGGCCGGGCAACACGCGCGAGCTGCGCGAGGTGCTGCGCCGCGCCGCGCGCCTGTGCTCGGGCGAGACGATCGGCCCGACCGTGGTGCGCTCGGTGATCGGACGGCCCCTGCCGCGCGAGCGGGCTCGGCGCCGCAAGCCGCCGGTCGTGAAGATCGCGGTCGGGGATTCGCTGGCCGACGTCGAGCGCCGCATGATCTCCAAGACGCTCGAGTTCGCGCGCGGCAACAAGAAGAAGACCGCCGAGCTGCTCAAGCTCTCGCTCAAGACGATCTACAACAAGATCAAGGAATACGGGCTCGAGCACTGAGCCGGCAACGTATTAGCGTTGGCTAATACGTTGCGGAGCCGGACGAGCTGTCCCGACCGTCCCGTGCGCCGCCGCACTCGGACCGGAGCCGGGGAGGGAGCGACCCGAACCCCTGCACCTGTCGCAGCCTCGTGCGGACTTCGGATCCGGTCGTTGGTCGGGTGTCACTCTTGCAACAAGGGGCTCCTGACCGACCTTCGCATGGGCGATGCCTTGCCGCGGTTGGTTGAGGAGGCGCCCGGATGGTAGCGGTCCGAGTCTCGCCGGGTCGGCGCCGTATCGTTCTCGGACTCGCCGCCCTCGTCGTGGCGGGGGCCTCGGTCGAGATGCTCACGGACCCCCCATTTCGCCGCGAGCACTGGCCGTTCTCGCCGTACCAGATGTATTCGCGGCTCCCCGGTGACACGTGGAGCGGCCTTCGAATCTTCGGAGTGACCTCTCAGGGGCCGGGTCACGAGGTGCCCCTGCTCGACGACGCGTACCTCCAGCCGATGGAGCTCGTCAGCCTGGCGACGTCGCTCGACCGTCTCGACCGGAGTCGAGATCGCGACCGGGTGCTCCCGGCCGCCCTTCGCGATTGCCTGACGCGATACGAGTCGCTTCGTCGATCCGGACGCCACGACGGGCCTCCGTTGACGGCAGTGCGACTCGATCGGCTGAAGTGGCGCGTCGTGCCGCCCGGCCGCAGTGTGCTCGTCGAGCGCCAGCCGGTGCTCGAGGTGGCCGCTGCCTCCGGGGGAGGATCGTGACCCTCCGGTCCCGGTGGGAGCGCTTCTGGTTCGAACCCGCTCCGCCAGCCGACCTCGGAATCGCGCGAATTCTGTTCTTCACCATGATGATCGCCGTTTACGCACGCAGGGACTTCGCGGGCTTCTCCGAAGTCTCGTCGGTGTTCTGGCAGCCCGTCTGGCCATTCCGCGTGCTGCACCTGCGTCCTCCGGCCCACGCGTTCGTGTGGGTCGTTCAGACGCTCTGGAGACTCTCGCTCCTGTTCGCCTGCGTGGGACTGGCGAGCCGGGTCGCGACGGCGAGCGCGGCCATCCTCGGGACGTACCTGATCGGGTTGAGCAGCAGCTTCGGCTGGATCGATCACTCCGACCCGATCCTCGTCTTCGGGATGGGAATTCTCGCGCTGTCGCGGTGCGCCGACGCCTTCTCGCTCGAGCGGCTCATGCGCGTGGGCCGGCGCGCGCCCGAGCCGGGGCCGTCGGGTGAGTACCGATGGCCGGGGCGCATGATTCTCCTCGTGATGGCGTGCGTCTTCTTCGCCGCCGGTGTGGCCAAGCTGAGGCATTCGGGCGTCGCGTGGGTGACCTCCGGCGCTCTCTCCACGTACCTCATCCGAGGGGCCGATCCGCTCGGCCGCTCCGTATCGGCTCCGATACTCGGACTGGGGCTTCGAGTGGCTCGGAGCCCGGTGGTCTCGATGGTGCTCGCCGCGACGACGCTCGCAATCGAGATGCTCTTCCCGCTGGCGCTGTTCAGCCGGTGGGCCCGCCGCGTTCTCGTCCCCGCCAGCTTCGTGATGCTCCTCGCGATTCAGGCCCTGATGGGTCCCGACTTCGCCCGCTTTCTCATCGCTTACGTCTTCTTTCCGCCGTGGCATCTGCTGACGAACGCCGCCGTGGCCGCACGGCGCCAGGGCAGGGTTTACCCGGTGGCGGCGGCCCCTCCGGATCCGGTCGCGAGGTAGTCGACGAGAGCCGACGCGAGGACCACGTCGGACGGAAGCGGAGACCATGGAGCGCATGTGGTGCCGGAGGAGGGATTCGAACCCTCATGCCCTTGCGAGCGGGGGATTTTGAGTCCCCTGCGTCTGCCATTCCGCCACTCCGGCGCGGACGCCTAGGATAACCGAGCGTTCGCGTCAGTCCCGCCGGTGCAGGCCGAGCGCCCTGGACAAAAACACCGCCATCTGGCGGCGCGTCACCGGGAGATCCGGACAGAAGTTGCCGCCGCCGAACCCGCAAGGATATGCGCGGCACCCGCCGCGCGTGCAACTCGACGCGTGGGAACGCGTAATGGCTGCCAAGGAGCGACGATGCTGCACCTCGTCCTGTCGATCTCGGCCGTGGTCGCCGCGGCTACCGGTTCGCCCGACGCGTCCGCGCGAAAAGTGGTCCAGACCGCGATGACCCGCATGGGCGGCGCCGACGCGCTGCGGCGATTCGACGCGCTGAGCCTCGAGACGGTCGGCTACCGCAACTTGCTCGAGCAGTCGGAGCGGCCGGAGGGCCCGTGGATCCCGGCGATCGAGCGGACGACGGAGGCGTGGGACATCCCGCACGGACGCTGGAGCGAGACGACGCAGCAGGTCGTGGCGGAGATGGACTTCACCATGCGGACGGTCGTCGACGGCTCGATTGCGGCACGTCGGTTCGGCGAGCGCTGGATCCCCGCCGGCCCCGCCGACGTCGACGCGGCGCGCGAGTGGATGTCGCTGTCGCCGCAGGCGGTCATGCGGGAAGCCGCGGACGCGTCCGACCTCCGCCTCGAGGCCGATCGCGAGTTCCAGGGGGTGCCGCATCGCGTCGTCGCGTGGGGCTCGGACGAACGCGCGCGGCGGCTGCTCGTCAACGCGGAAACGGGCTTTCCGACCGCAATCGAGGAGCTGCGGGCGTATCCCGAGGACCGCTTCTGGCAGGTGTGGGGCGACGTCCCGACGCGCATCGCGTGGTCGTACTGGGACATCATTCCCGGCGGAGCGACGCCGGTCATCTATCCGAGGCAGTGGGACGTGGAGCGCGGAGGCCGGCCCTGGCGCGCGCTGACGATCACGAAGATCGAGCCCGGCTCCGTGGCCGGTGACTCCTTCGACGTGCCGACCGACGCGCGCACGGCGTCGGCCGAGAGCGCTTCCCGCTCGCTCGACGCGCCGCGGCTCGGCGACCCGAAGCGGCCCGCCAGCGAGCTCGCGGCGGACGTTGTCTACGTGCCCGGCTCCTGGGGAATCGCGCTGGTGCGCCAGGACGACGGCGTCGTCGTCATCGAGGCGCCGATCTCGGCCGGCTACTCCGCGGCCGTGCTGGACGAGGCGAAGCGGCGCTTCCCGGACACGCCCGTGAAGGCCGTCGTCTCGACGTCGGACTCGTGGCCGCACTTCGGCGGCATCCGCGAATACGCCGCGCGGGGGATCCCGATCTACGTCCTCGACCACAACGTCCCCCAGATCCGGCGTGCGCTGGATGCGCCGCACCGCTTCCACCCCGACGCGCTCGCGCGATCCCCGCGGGCCGCGGTCCTCCGGCCCGTCAGCGCGCGGACGTCGCTCGGGAGCGGCCCGAATCGCATCGAGCTCGTGCCCGTGCGCGGCGAGACGGGGGAACGCATGATGCTCGCCTACCTGCCGGGCTCGAAGGTCCTCTACGCGAGCGACCTCTTCCAGGCCGGGCGCGACGGGCCGCCGGAGTACGCGTGGGAGGTGGCGGACACCGCGCGGCGGGAGAAGCTTGACGTGACGACGGTCTTCGCGATGCACAGCGATCCGACGCCGTGGGGGAAACTCATCGAGCTGACGGCGCCGCCTGCGCCGCGCTGAGGCGAATGCGGCACGGAAGGTGCACGGCTGAGGCGCTCACGCCTCTCGAAGGAGGGACTTCATGAGCTTCGTCGATCGGATCTCGGGCCTTCTGAATCAGTACGCCGCCGGGCAGGGTGCGACCTCCCGTGAGGAGGCCGGCGCGCACTACGACCAGATCGCGCAGCACGTCCCGCCCGACGTCCTGCGCGACCAGATCGGCCCGGCGCTGGGTGCCCTGGACCACGGCGAGGTCGAGGACCGGATAGGCCGCTCTGCCGCCCAGATGACGCCCGAACAGCGCGGAGGGATGCTGTCGAGTCTTTTGGGCGGGCTCGCGGGCGCCGGTGGATTGCGCGATGTCCTCGGCCGCATCGGCGTCGATCCGGCGGTCGCGTCGAACCCGCAGGCCGCCAGCCCGCAGGATGTCGCGAAGGTCGCCGCATACGCGAAGGACAATCAGCCCGATCTCTTCCACAAGGCGATGGGGTTTTACGCCGAGCACCCGACCCTGGTGAAGACGATGGGCGTCCTCGCCGTCGCGGCGATCGCGAAGCGGCTCGCGGGGGGAGGCCGGCCCGGCCTCTTGTGAGGAGAAGGCCGGCGCGAGCGGGCGCCCGCGCCGGCCGGAATGCCGAATCGAGGTCGACTGTCGACTAAGGGCCGGAACAGCCGGGCAGTTTGAAGCTTCCGATTCGCGTCTGCCAGGGAGCTGTGTTGACGCCGATGATGCCGTCGATCTGGTAGTACTCGTTCACATACCAGAACGTGCAGTCGTCCGTCGGGTCCACGTTCATCGACGTGTAGTCGCCCCACCGCGAGTTCGTGGTCAGCTGCACGCCGGTCCCGTTGATGACCGTGCCCTCGCCCTGCGTCATTTGACCGGCCGGATCCCCGGCGAGGCGGCCGGTGTACCGAATGCCCGGCTTGACGCTCGTCGCGTCGACGACGCTGTAGCCGAGCGCCATGTTTCCCTTCTTGTCCTGCGCGATCGAGCCCATCCAGCGATTCACGCCGTCGGCCGGCGCGTAGGTGCCCTGCTGGGTCAGCGAGTACGTACCGGTCTGCGAGCGCCGGATCTCGTACCAGCGCACGCCCGCCGTGCCGGGCGACGCCTCGACGGACTGGTTCGTCACCATCGACTCGTACCCGCCGAAATTCCGATACGCGAGCCGCCAGGTGGGCCGCTGCCGATAGGAGAGGACGTCCAGCCAGCGCTCCTTGTCCACGACGCCGGGCTCGGGAAGGCAGCCGCGGCCGTCGGCGCCGAAGCAGGGGAATATGGAGTCGAACGACGCGACCGGGAGCTGGGTCGCCAGCCTGATCGATGCGTCGGGACGGGCGTTCCAGTGAATCGACATCTCCCAGACGTTGAGCGCGTCGAAGGTCGCGCCGTAGCCCGCGCCGTCGTCCTGGGTTCCGACGATCGGGATCGGCGCGCTCTCGGCCGGTTGCTTCGTTCCGTCGAAATCCGCCGGGAGCAGACCGTCGCCGATGAGCTCGAGCGGCACGACGTTCGAGTCCAGGAAGAAGTGCACCATCCGCGCCTTCGGGTCACCGGCGATCATCCGGTTCTTCTCGAGTGCGTAGACGCTGATGCCGTACTCGACCGTCGGGCCGAAGTCGCGCGACGTGAGGACGTACGACTTCTTCCAATTGCCGTACTTCGGGTAGTCGGGGAAGTAGAAGGTGTCGTTGACCGTGGTCTCGAAGGCGTACCGATAGTAGGCGCCCGTCGGATCGCCGTTCACCGAGACGGCGACGCAGTTCCAGAACGGACGCGTCGGATCGGAGAGCCCGCTCGTCGTGAACTGGCTCAGGATCCAGCGGTCCTCGAGCTTGTCGTACAGGACGACGGGGTCGCCCGAGGGATCGGTGCAGTCGGGGATCGCGAAGTTCTCCCAGAGCGCACCGAGCGGAATCGGGCCGGCGAGTCGCGAGCCCGTCTTGTCGTAGACCGCGAAGACGAGGTTGATCATCTCGACGTAGTGGTTCGGACCGACGGCGCCGATCGGATCGGGCGGAGCCACGCGGCCACCGTAGATCGTGAAGTTGTCCTCGTTGCTCACTCCCTCGAAGTTCTGCAGCGTGCTCGGGATCGCGAGCGAGCGCCGCGTCGGCGAGGTCGCCTGGAGCGCAGCATCCGGCGTGTGCCCGCGGTAGGGTGCCTTCTCGGGTCCCCCCTCCGGCCGGACCTCCATCTCCTGGACCTCGGTGCTCGGGATCATCGGCAGCCGTGCCGAGGGGTGGAGGGAAATGTTGCGGACCGAGTCGGAAACGTCGAATGCGGCGGCCGCCGTGAAGGTCGGCTTCAGCGTCGGCAGCTTCCGGGCGGACATGTGAGCCGCTCCCGTCGCGGTGCTCGTGACGGCGATGAGACACAGCGCCGCGGCGGCGGCGGTGAATCGAGGGAACCGGTGAACCTCCGTTCGAACGAATCGAATCATTGGGAACCTCCTGGCGAATCACTCGACTCCGACCGGCGCGCGGCATGCGCGCCGGTGATCGAGATCCCAACGGGAGGACCCCGCGCCGGGCGGATCGAGGAGGCGAGGCTCATCGCGATCGTCATTCGGATGACTTCGGGCATGTCCAGGCTGCTAGCATTCGCATGCAAGCCTCATGCGCGTGAAACGCTTCGACATGGAGCGCACGCAGTCGCTCTACGAGAACGAGGTTCGGTACAACCTCTCGGAGAGCGGTGTGCAGCCGCTCTCGGTCGCGGAGCTCCTGGGGGAGTCCGGCGCCGCCCTCCTCTCGCAGCCGTTGAAGTACCCCGAGTCGAACGGCTCGCGACTGCTGCGCGAGCGGATCGCGCTGATGTACCCGGGCGCGTCGGCCGACAACGTGCTCGTCACCAACGGCACCTCCGAGGCGAACTACACCGTCCTGTGGAAGCTCCTCGGTCCGCAGGATCGCGCGGCCGTCATGGTCCCGTCCTACCTGCAGACCAACGGCCTCGCCGTGGCGTACGGCGGACGCGCCGACGTGTACCGGCTGGTGGAGCGAAAGGTGGGCGGAGCGCGGCGGTGGGCCCTCGACGTCGGCAGCCTGCGGAGAGCGGTCGGTAAGCGGACGAAGGTCGTCGTCGTGACGAATCCGAACAACCCGACCGGCGCGGTGCTGACGGGCGCGGAGATGGAGGCGATCGTCGCCGCGGCCCGCTCCGCCGGAGCATGGATCCTCGCCGACGAGGTCTATCGGGGCGCGGAGCTCGAGGGCGACTCGGAGTCGCCGACGTTCTGGGGCGCGTACCCGCGCGTGCTCGTCACCTCCGGTCTCTCGAAGGCGTACGGGCTGCCCGGCCTCCGCATCGGCTGGATCGCCGGGCCGGCGAAGACCGTCGCCGAGCTCTGGGGCTACCAGGACTACACGACGCTGACACCCTCGATGCTGTCGGACCGACTGGCGCGCGAGGCCCTCGAACCGGCCCGGCGGAGAAGCCTCATCGAGCGCACGCGCGCGATCGTCCGGCGCCAGCTCCCGATCGTCCTCGACTGGGCGGCCGCCCGGCGGGACGTCGTCGGCGTGCTCCCTCCGCACGCGGGCGCCATCGCGCTGCTCTCGTACCGGCTGGCCATTCCCTCGGCGCGGCTCTTCGACCGGCTGCGCCTCGAGGAGTCGGTCCTCATCACTCCCGGCGCGCACTTCGGCATCGGGCGGTACTTTCGAGTGGGCTACGGGTACGACCCGGGCGCCCTTCGAGCGGGCCTGGAACGGCTGGGCGCCTGGATCGAACGGCTGGGGGAGTCCTCCGCCACGCGCAGGCGGCCCTCGCCGCCGCGCCGGGTCCGGGGGTCTCGGACCGCTCGCCCCTGATCATTTTCATGGCCTCCAGGGAGGAGGCGTTGAGCCGGCGAGAACGGGCTGTTCGATCCTCGCACACTCCTCTCGAAGCTCCTCTCTCCGTTGTACTTGGGTTGCCGGGCGAGCCGGCCGCGTCCGCGTGACGCCGCTCACATCGCGCCAGTAAATTGCTGCAACAGCATAACTTCCAGTCACGCCGAGCGCGGGTAAAGTTTGTCTTTTGGCCTTCTTTTGCCCTATAATCCCCGGCTCCCGGTTCAGCAGCTTTTTTCGATCTTTAGGAGGAACGAGTGGGATTCAAGGTGGGAGAGAAGATCGTCTATCCGAACCACGGCGTTTCGGTGGTCGAGAAGATCGGCGAGGGTTTCGCGACGGAGCCGGTGGCCCCGCGTAGCTTCTATCACCTGCGTCTCCTGTCGAACAACTCCCGGGTCATGGTTCCCGTCGGCAACACCGATCTCATCGGCCTGCGTCGGCTCACCCAGAGGAAAGACATCACCGGCCTGATGAAGACGCTCGGCGACGGCCACTTCTCAGCGACGGGCGACTGGAAGGGCCGCTACAAGCAGAATCTCGACAAGATGAAGAGCGGCCGACTGAACGAGATCGCGGACGTGCTGAAGACGCTCAACTTCATCTCCTCCCGGAAGACGCTGTCGTTCCGTGAGAAGAAGATGTACGAGCGCGCGAAGTACCTCATCGTGTCCGAGATCGCCGTGATCAACAGCCTCGACGAGAAGGAAGTGGAGCGCCAGGTCGACAAGGCGCTCGCCCGGTCCGCCGCGGCGCGGATGCAGTCGCACTGACCCAGTTCGGACGTGGTTCTCATCACGGGGCGGCTTCGGCCGCCCCGTTTCATTTCTGACAGAATGAGCGCGTGGAGTCCGGCGCGTCCTCGAGGAAGGGGCAGGCGCTCATCGCGCTGCTCGTCGGCGCCCTCATCGGCTTCGCCGCGGGCTACTTCGCAGGAGGCGGAGGCCGGCCCTCGGAAGGCACGGCCGCGCGGGCGTCGGGGCCGTCGGCGGGTGGAGCGGTCGGCGAGGCCGAGGCGGCCCTCGCGCGCGACCCCGAGAACCCCGAGCTGTTGAAGCGGGTCGGGAACCTGCACTACGACCGCGAGGAGTGGGACGCCGCCATTGCGGCTTACGAGAAGGCGCGCCGCAAGGCGCCGAAGGATCCGGACCTGCTCTCCGATCTCGGCGCCTCGTACCGCAACCGCGGCGAGCTGAAGCTCGCGGTCTCCTACTTCCGCAAGGCGCGCGAGGCGAAGCCGGATCACTGGCAGTCGCTCGTGAACGAGGTCCTCGTCGAGGCGTTCGACCGCAAGGACCCCGCCGCGGCGCAGCGCGCCTACGACGAGCTCAAGAGGCGGCACCCCGAGATTCCCCAGATCGACCGCATCCAGGACCAGATCTCGAAGATCCGGGCCGGCGCGTAGGCGGAGCGAAGCCGAGTGGGCAAGCTCCTTCTCTACGTCCTCGTCCTCTTCTTCCTCCTCACGGTGCTGCGGGGGTTCCGGATCTTCTTCCGGGCGGTGTTCCCGAAGAACGAGGTGCCGCGCCCCGGCCCGCGCGGCGTGCTCGAGGGCGAGATGGTCCGGGATCCCGTGTGCGGCACCTGGCTCGACCGGCGCCTCGCCGTGGCGGCTCGCCGCGGCGCCGAGACCGTTCCCGTCTGCTCCGAGGACTGCCGGCGGAGGCTCGAGGCGTCATGACCGGCTCGCTGTTCGAGGATCCGCCCCGCAAGACCGGCAGCGTGCCGGCGGAGCTGTCGGCGTCGACGCCGCTCGCGGACCGCATGCGGCCGCGCTCGCTCGACGAGGTCGAGGGGCCCGAGGAAGTCGTCGGCGCGAACGGGTTCCTGCGCCGCGCGATCGCGGAGGACCGCGTCCCGTCGCTGATCCTGTGGGGACCGCCGGGCGTCGGCAAGACGACCCTCGCGCGGCTCATCGCATCCCAGACCTCCTCGATCTTCCTGGCGTACTCGGCGGTCGCCACCGGCGTGAAGGAGATGCGCGAGGTCCTCGAGGAGGCGCGGTCGATGCGCGCGCGCCACAGCAAGCGCACGATCCTCTTCCTCGACGAGATCCACCGCTTCAACCGCTCGCAGCAGGACGTGTTCCTCCCATACGTCGAGGCCGGGGACGTCGTGCTGGTCGGCGCCACGACCGAGAACCCGTCCTTCGAGCTGAACGGCGCTCTCCTGTCCCGCTGCAAGGTTGTGGTGCTCGAGCCGCTCGCGCCGGAGGCGATCGCTCGCATCGTCGAGCGCGCGCTCCGCGACATCGCTCGCGGCCTCGGCGCCCGCGACTTCCGCCTCGACGACGACGCGCTGTCGTTCATCGCGCAGGCGGCGGGCGGCGACGCGCGGCGGGCGCTCAACCTGCTCGAGGCGGCGGCGGAGGACGCGGAGGGCTCGAAGGCGAAGCGGATCGAGGTCGCGCGGCTGCGCGACCTGCTGCAGCGCAAGGTGCTCCTCTACGACAAGGCCGGCGAGGAGCACTACAACCTGATCTCGGCGCTCCACAAGTCGATGCGGGAGTCCGATCCGGACGCGACGATCTACTGGCTCGTGCGGATGCTCGAGGCGGGGGAGGACCCGCTCTACATCGCCCGGCGCATCGTGCGCTTCGCGTCGGAAGACGTCGGCCTCGCGGATCCGCGCGCGCTGCGCGTCGCGCTCGACGCGAAGGAGGCGTTCGACTTCCTCGGCATGCCCGAGGGCTCCCTCGCGCTCGTGGAGGCCGCCGTTTACTGCGCGCTCGCGCCGAAGTCCAACGCGCTCTACGAGGCCGAGAACGAGGCGAAGCACGACGTCGCCGAGAAGCCGGCAGAGCCGGTGCCGCCCGTGATCCGCAACGCCGTCACGAAGCTCATGCGCGAGGTCGGCTACGGCCGCGGCTACAAGTACGCGCACGCGGAGCCGGAGGGCGTCGGCGGCATCGAGTGCCTCCCCGAGACCCTGCAGGGGCGCCGGTACTACCGCCCGAGGGCGTCCGGCGAGGAGGCCGAGCTCTCGCGCCGGCTCGAGGCGGTCCTGAAGATCCGCCAGGAGAAGTGGAAGAAGGAAGAGGCGACGGACCCCGGGAGGAAACGGGCCAAACCCCGCGACGCGCGCTGAGCGGCCTTACGCTTCCTCTCTTCGATAGTTCGGGGCTTCCTTCGTGATGATCACGTCGTGCGCATGGGACTCCTTGAGCCCCGCGGCGGTGATCCGGACGAGCCGCGACTTCGTGCGCAGGTCCTCGATCGTACGTGAGCCGGTCAGGCCCATGCCGCTACGGACGCCGCCCGTCAGCTGCAGGACGAGCGCCTCGACGGAGCCCTTGTACGGGACCATCCCCTCGATGCCCTCGGGCACGAGCTTCGACAGCGCCCCGCCGCCGTTCGACGACGACGCCTCGACGTCCATGGACTCCTGGAAGTAACGGTCGGAGGAGCCGGCCTTCATCGCGCCGAGCGACCCCATCCCGCGGTACGCCTTGAAGGTGCGGCCCTGGTAGAGGATCGTCTCGCCGGGCGACTCCTCGGTGCCGGCGAGGAGTGAGCCGATCATCACGACGTGCGCGCCGGCGGCGAGCGCCTTCGTGATGTCGCCGGAGAACTTGATGCCGCCGTCGGCGATGACCGGCACGCGCGTGCCGCGCGTGGCCCTCACGCACTCGCGAATCGCGTGGACCTGGGGAACCCCGGCGCCGGTGACGACGCGCGTCGTGCAGATCGAGCCGGGCCCGATGCCGACCTTGATCGCGTCGGCGCCGCGCTTCAGCAGGTCCCGAGCGCCCTCCTCGGTCGCCACGTTGCCCGCCACGATCGGCGTCGAAGGGAAGCGCTTGCGGACGAGCGCGAGCGCGTCGAGCACGCCCTGGCTGTGGCCGTGCGAGGAGTCGAGCACGAGCACGTCCGCCTTCGCGCGCACGAGCTCGCGGGCGCGGTCGAGCAGGTCGCGCGTGACGCCGATGGCCGCGCCGACACGCAGGCGCCCGAGGCCGTCCTTCGCCGCGTTGGGGTACTTGATCGCCTTCTGGATGTCCTTGACCGTGATCAGGCCCTTCAGGTTGCCGGCCCGATCGACGACGAGCAGCTTCTCGATGCGGTACTTGTGGAGGAGCTCCTTGGCCTGCTCGAGCGTGGTCCCGACCGGCGTCGTGACGAGGTTCTTCCGCGTCATTCGCGACGAGATCGGCCTGTCGGTGCGCGTCTCGAAGCGGAGGTCGCGGTTGGTGAGGATGCCGACGAGCTTGCCTCGCGGGTCGACGACCGGAACGCCCGAGATCTTGTAGCGCGCCATGATCTCGAGGGCCTCGGCGATCGTCTGGTCGGGATGGCACGTGACCGGGTCGACGATCATCCCGGACTCGGAGCGCTTCACCTTGTCGACCTCGGCCGCCTGCGCCTCGATCGTGAGGTTCTTGTGGATGACGCCGAGGCCGCCCTGCTGGGCCATGGCGATCGCGAGCCGCGACTCGGTCACCGTGTCCATCGCGGCCGAGACGATCGGGATGTTCAGCCCGATCTCGGAGGTCAGGCGCGTCGCGAGGTCGACCTCACGCGGGTGGACGTCCGAGCGCGCGGGCAGGAGGAGGACGTCGTCGAAGGTCAGCGCGAGGGGAACGTCCGGGTCCGCAGCGCGGCGCGTCCCCCGTGTGCGTCGCGGCGGCATCAGGCTCCCGCCGCCCGCTGGTTGTTCGAGCCGCCCGAGGGGGGAGCGTTGCCCTCCGCTCCGTGGCACTTCTTGTACTTCTTCCCGGACCCGCACGGACACGGGTCGTTTCTGCCGACCTTGGGCTGGTTGCGCTGGACCGTTTCCACCTTCGCGTCCTGTCCCCCGGACGCCGCGGCGCCGTAGGAGTAGTTGACGTTGGCGGGCGCGCGGCGCGCCGGCATCGCGACGGGCGCCCGCCGCGGCGGAGCCGCAGGCGTCCCGTCCTCGCCCTCCGCCGGCTCGGCCTGGGCCGGCACCGGCTGGAGCTTGTAGAGGTACTGGACGATGAGGTCCTCGATGCGCTCCTTCATCAGCGTGAAGAGCTCGAAGGACTCCTTCTTGTACTCGATGAGCGGGTCGCGCTGGCCGTATCCGCGCAGCCCGATGCCTTCCTTGAGGTGGTCGATCGCGAGGAGGTGGTCCTTCCACTGCTGGTCGACGACCTGCAGCATCACGAACTTCTCGTGCGTCCGCATGAGCTCTTCGCCGAGGATCGACATCTTCCGGCCGTAGATGCCCCGCATCGTCTCGAGCATCGCCTCGCGGATCTGATCGCGGTTCTTGCCCTCGTACAGGATCGTGCCGGGCTTGATGCCGAAGTACTCCTGCAGGTCCACGTCGGCGGCGGCGAGGTCCCACTCGGTGGGGCCCTTGTCCTCGGAGACGTGCCGGTCGAGGACGTAGTCGAGGATCATCTCCGCGAGGGTCTGGACGTGCTCGCGTCCCTGAACCCCGGTGAGGATCTCCTTCCGCAACCGGTAGATCTCCTCGCGCTGACGGTTCATGACGTCGTCGTACTCGAGGAGGTGCTTGCGGGTCTCGAAGTTGCGCCCCTCGACCTGTTTCTGCGCCCGCTCGATGGAGCGACTGACCATGCCGTGCTCGATGGGGACGCCCTCCTCCATGCCGAGCTTCCGCATGATGTTCTGCAGTCGGTCCGACCCGAAGATTCGCATCAGGTCGTCCTCGAGCGAGAGGTAGAAGCGCGAGGCGCCGGGGTCGCCCTGGCGGCCCGAGCGGCCGCGAAGCTGATTGTCGACGCGGCGCGACTCGTGCCGCTCGGTGCCGATGATGTGGAGGCCGCCCGACGCGAGCACGCGGTCGCGATCGGCGGCGCAGCTCTCGCGCAGCTTCGCGAGGAGGCGCTCGCGCTCCTCTGCGTCCTCGACGTCCCGAAGCTCGTGAGCGGCGACCGCCTCGGCGTTGCCGCCCAGCACGATGTCGGTGCCGCGGCCGGCCATGTTCGTCGCGATGGTCACGGACCCCGAGCGGCCCGCCTGCGCGACGAACTCGGCCTCCTTCTCGTGGAACTTCGCGTTCAGCACCACGTGCGGGACCTTGCGCTTCTTGAGAAGGTCGGAAAGGTGCTCCGACTTCTCGATGGACACCGTGCCGACGAGGACCGGCTGGCCCTTCTCGCGGAGCTGCATGATCTCGTCCGCGACGGCGTCGTACTTCTCGCGCTCGGAGGCGTAGACCACGTCCTGCTTGTCCTGACGGATCATTTCCTTGTTGGTCGGGATGACGACGACGTCGAGCTTGTAGATCTCGTGGAACTCCGCCGCCTCGGTGTCCGCGGTTCCCGTCATGCCGCCGAGCTTCTCGTACATGCGGAAGTAGTTCTGAAGAGTGATCGTCGCGAGCGTCTGGTTCTCGCGCTCGATCTTGACGTTCTCCTTCGCCTCGACCGCCTGGTGGAGTCCGTCCGACCAGCGGCGGCCCGGCAGCACGCGGCCCGTGAACTCGTCGACGATCAGGACCTGGCCGTCCTTGATCATGTAGTCGACGTCTTTCTTGTAGAGAGCGTGCGCGCGGAGCGCCTGCTCGATCCCGTGGAGCAGGTCGATGTTGGCGACTTCGTAGAGATTGTCGACGTGGATGAGCTTCTCCGCCTTCGCGACGCCCTCTTCCGTCAGGACCGCGGTTCGGGACTTCTCGTCCACGAGGTAGTCGCCCGTGGTCGTCTTGTTCCCGTACTTGTCGGTCTCCTCCTTGCCCTTCGCGAGCGAGGGGATCACGCGGTTGCAGCGGTAGTAGATCTCCGTGTTCTCCTCCGAGGGGCCCGAGATGATGAGCGGAGTCCGGGCTTCGTCGATGAGGATCGAGTCGACCTCGTCGACGATCGCGAAGACGTGGCCCCGCTGCACCATCGCTTCGAGCTCGAACTTCATGTTGTCGCGGAGGTAGTCGGAGCCGAATTCGTTATTGGTGCCGTAGGTGATGTCGGCGGCATAGGCGGCGCGGCGCTGGTCATCGTCCAGCCCATGCACGATGCAGCCCACCGTCATCCCCAGAAAGCCATAGACCTGGCCCATCCACTCGCTGTCGCGTTTGGCCAGAT
>DATBBK010000028.1:0-2001 GCA_036271035.1 Thermoanaerobaculia bacterium
TCGCCGCATGGTCGGGCTCCGCGTCGTCGCCCGACCTCATCTTCTTCTGGGGCGCCAAGGCGCAGCAGTTCGCCACGGCGCGCACCGTCGACGTCCCGTTCTTGCAGAACGTCTTCCACCGCTACATGCACCTCTACTATCCGCCGTTCGTGACGAACGTCTATGCGTTCGCCGCGATGACGGTCGGGCGCTTCCCGTGGACGGGAGCGGTCCTCACGTTCCCGCTGCTGCTCGCGGCACTCGCCGCCGGGCTGCCCGGAGCGCTCCGCCTGTCGATTCCGCGCTCTGCCGCAGCCGCCTGGTCGGCGCTCGCCGTCGCGGCGATCGCCGGGGCCGGCATCGACGCCGACATCGCGGGCAACGGCGAGATGCCCTTGATCCTGTTCGAGACGCTGGCCGTCGCGCTCCTCGTCTCGCCGGAGGCGAGGCGCGGGTCGATTCAGCTGCTCGCCGGAATCCTGCTGGCCGGCGCCGTGACCGCGAAGGTCGAGGGACTGCCGTTCGCCGTGGCCGCCGTCGCGCTGTTCGTCGCCGCCGGCGTCGTGCGCGGCGCGCGCCAGGCCGCGGCGTGGCGGCTGGTCCTCCCGTCCGCCCTCTGCCTGGGCGGCTGGTTTCTCTTCGGCACGACGCGCGGCCTCTTCACGGGCTATGCCGGCGAGGGAAAGATGTTCGACCTCTATCCGGGCCGGCTGCTGGCGGTCGCGGGCGACGTCGGGAGGTCGCTCGCCGGAACCGGCTACGGGCTGCCGTGGCTCGTGCCGCTCGCCGCGCTCGTCGCCGCGGCCGGCGCCTCGCGCCGGCTCAGCCGCGCCGCGTGGATTCCGCTCGGGACCGCGGCGGCGCTGACCGGCTTCTTCGTCTTCACGTATCTCCACCGCGCGGAGGACCCGACGCTGTGGATCTCGTGGTCCGCGGCGCGGATCTTCATCGCGGTCGCGACGCTGCTCGTCATCGGAGGAGCGTGCGCGGGCGGCGTCGCAGAGCCCAGCCCAGGCAAGCGAGGGCGGTCGCGGCGCTGATCCAGGCGCCCCAGACGAACGACGCCGGCAGGTAGCGGAGCACCGCCTCGTGGCGCCCCGCGGGCACCTCGAAGCCGACGAACGCGTGGTCGAAGCCGGTCAGCGGCGCGTCCTTGCCGTCGACCGTCAGCCTCCAGCCGCGCCAGGCCGGGATCGACGTCCCGACGAGCGCCGGAGCCTCCGCGTCGACCGACATCGCGAGCCGCTCCGGGGCATACGACACGAGGTCCACCCGCGCCGTCCCGTTGTCGCGCCAGCGCAGCGGGCCTTCGAGCGTGCGCCCGGCGACGCCGTCGTTCTCGTAGTCCCAGATCAGGGCGAGGATCCGGATCTGCTCCTTCGTGTCGTCCGTCCACGCGAGGTGCCGCGGCACGAACGCCCGCGGCAGCGCGCGCGGGTTCTCGTAGAGGCGCGTGCCGCGGCTCTCGCCGGCGAGGATCCACTCCCTCGGCGCCGGCCACGCCTCCTGCGCGAGGATCCAGCGCACGTTGAGCAGCGACAGAAACGGCGTCGCCTCGTCGACGCGGTTGTAGAACGCCATCTGCGGCACGCACCAGAGACCGAACGTCTCCACCAGCGGCCGGAAGGTCATCGCGTCGTAGCCGCGCACGTCCTCGACGCCGTAGATCGCACCGATATTGGGCGCGAACGTCCAGCGCATCGCCGTGAATCTCTCCGGGGCGCCGCGCGGGATCGGGTCGAGCACCGGGAGCGGCGGATAGAACGCGCTCTCGGGGTACGTCGGATAGACCTCCGATTCCTCGATCCTTCGCGCGATGACGAACACCAGCAGCAGCGCGATCGCGGCCGCGGCCGTCACGCGTCCCCAGCGGCGGAACGCGAAGACGGCGATGGCCGCTCCGGCGAGGATCGGTAGGATCTCGAGCGCGAGGCGCAGCCGGAAGTAGCCGGCGGCCATTCCGATCTCGCGGAGCGCCGCGCCCCTCGCCGAGGCGCCGATCCCGATCGCCGCGGCCGAGAG
>DATBBK010000029.1:0-32586 GCA_036271035.1 Thermoanaerobaculia bacterium
AGTCGGAAGGCATCATCCCGCTCTCCGAGTTCACCGACTTCTCGGGACAGGTCACGATCAAGCAGGGAGATCCGGTCGACGTCCTTCTCGAGAGGACGGAAGACCAGAACGGCTACGTCGTCCTGTCGAAGGACAAGGCCGAGAAGATGAAGGTCTGGGACGAGGTCGAGCGCTCGTACCGCTCGGGCTCGACCGTGCGCGGCCGCGTGATCGATCGGATCAAGGGCGGACTCGCCGTCGACATCGGCGTGAAGGCGTTCCTGCCGGGTTCGCTCGTCGACGTCAAGCCGGTCAAGAACCTCGAGTCCCTGCGCGGCAAGGACCTCGACTTCAAGGTCATCTCGGTCGACAAGAAGCGCGGCAACATCGTGCTATCGCGCAAGGCGGTCGTCGAGGTCGAGCAGGAGGCGCGCAAGAAGGAAACGCTGCAGCTGCTCGAGGAGGGCCGCGTCCTGCGCGGCACCGTCAAGAACCTCACCGACTACGGCGCGTTCGTGGATCTCGGCGGACTCGACGGCCTGCTGCACGTGACCGACATGTCGTGGGGCCGCGTCAATCACCCGTCCGACCTCGTCAAGGTCGGCGACGAGATCGACGTCGTCGTGCTGAAGTTCGACCGTGAGACCGAGCGCGTCTCGCTCGGCACGAAGCAGCTCACGGAGGATCCGTGGGCGCACGTGCCCGAGAAGTATCCGGCCGGCTCGCGCGTGTCGGGCCGCGTCACCAACGTCACCGACTACGGCGCGTTCGTCGAGCTCGAGGACGGCGTCGAGGGACTGGTCCACGTCTCCGAGATGTCGTGGTCGAAGAAGATCAAGAATCCGTCGAAGGTCGTCTCGCCCGGCGACACCGTCGAGGCGATCGTCTCCGACGTCAATCCCGAGGCGCGGCGCATCTCGCTCTCGCTCAAGGACACGCTCCCGGATCCGTGGGAGAGCGTCGCGGCGAAGTACCAGGTCGGCAGCCGGGTCGCCGGAAAGGTGCGCAACCTGACCGACTTCGGCGCGTTCGTGGAGATCGAGGAGGGCATCGACGGTCTCGTCCACGTCTCCGACATGTCGTGGACGCGGCGCGTGAAGCATCCGTCCGAGGTGCTGCGCAAGGGCGACGACGTCGAGGCGATCATCACGTCGATCGACCAGGAGAACCGCCGGATTTCGCTCTCGATCAAGGAATTCCAGCCCAACGACTGGCAGGCCTTCAAGGAGAAGCACCAACCCGGCGACATCGTCGAGGGCACGGTCACGCGCGTCGCGGACTTCGGCGTCTTCGTCCAGATCGAGGGCATGGTCGAGGGCCTGATGCACGTCTCCGAGACGCCTCTCGCGCGCGGGCAGAAGCCCCAGGAGCACTTCAAGGAGGGCGACCCGGTGCGCGCCCGCATCCTGCGCATCGAGGACGCCGAGATGAAGGTCGGTCTCTCCGGTCTGAACATCGAAGAAGCTGCGACCGAGGCTGCGACCGCGACACCCGTCCAGGAGGCGGAGCCGCCGGTTCCGGCCGAATCGGCGCCCGCCGCAGAGGAGGCGGCGCCCAAGAAGAAGCGGACCCGAAAGAAGGCGGACGAGGCCGCCACAGAGTAGATCCTCTTTTTCGGTGGGCGAGGAGAGACGGGCGATGACCAAGGCCGAATTGATCGAGCGCGTTGCGGTCGCGACCGACGTGACCAAGAAACAGGCCGAGGCGATCGTCGACACGGTGTTCGAGGCGATCGTGCGCTCGCTCAAGGAAGGACAGAAGATCGAGCTGCGCGGGTTCGGCTCTTTCCGGCTGCGGGAGCGGGGCGCGCGCATGGGACGCAATCCGAAGACGGGCGTCAAGGTGTCGGTTCCCGCCAAGAAGATCCCGTATTTCAAGCCGGGCAAGGAGCTGAAGGAACTGATCAACCGGTAATGCCGGAAGTTCTTTTCGCTCCCTGGCGTTACGAGTACCTCGTGTCGGACAAGTCCGGTGGGTGCATCTTCTGCGACGCGGCGGCGTCGAAAGACGACGGGAAGTCGCTCGTCGTCCACCGCGGGAGGCGCGTGTTCGTCCTGCTCAATCGATATCCGTACACCAACGGCCACGTGATGGTCGCACCGTACGCCCACGACGCGTGGCTCTCCGACTCCGATCCCGAGACGCAGGCCGAGCTGATCGCCACGCTCGCGACGGCGCAGCGGATCCTCGTCTCGCACTACCGCACCGACGGCCTCAACGTCGGGATCAACTTCGGCTCCGCGGCGGGAGCGGGCGTCGCGCACCACTACCACGTGCACGTCGTGCCGCGGTGGGCGGGTGACACGAACTTCATGACGGTGACCGGCGACGTGCGCGTCGTGCCGGAGAACCTCGAGGACACGCGCCGCAGGCTCGTGCCGCTGTTCGCTGGAGGCGCGGCATGAGCGCGATGGATTGGAGCGCGGCTTGACCGCCGCGACGGATCGGAGCGCGGCTTGACCGCCGTGGCGGATGGGAGCGCGGCTTGACCGCCGTGGCGGCGGACGCGCGGAAGAATCCGGCCGCCCCGGAGACGCGCAAGAATCCGGTGGTCGCCGCGGCGCTGGCGTGGGTGTTCCCCGGGCTGGGCCACTGGTACCTGGGCCGGCGGCGCATCGCGATCCCGTTCGCGGTGATCGTGACGGTGACGTTTCTCCTCGGCCTCTCTTTCGAGGGGCGCCTCTACTCGGTCGAGGCCGGCCAGCCGCTGACCATCCTCGCGACGTTCGCCGTCTGCGGGTCGGGCATTCTCAACGTCGTGGCGCGCATGCTCATCGACAGCCCCGGCGGCACGATCCTCTCGCCGACCTACGAGTACGGCTGCGCCTACCTGCTGACCGCCGGCCTCATGAACCTGCTCCTGATGCTCGACGCGTGGGACATCGCGACGGGGAGGAAACGATGATCGCCGCGCTCCTCCCGGTCGACCACTTCCTGATCATGTTCGTCTACGCGCTCCTGGCCTCGGCCTTCTTCGCGCTCCTCTGGCGCGAGAGCTCGCGCGAGCGCTGGAAGCTCTTCGCCACGCTGATGGCGTCGCTGGTTCTGGGCGGGCTGGCGGTGGCGTGGCTGATGTACCCGTTCCCGTAGAGACCGGCTGCGCGACGTATTAGCCACAGCTAATACGATTCCCGTGAGGCCGCGAACGTGGCGTAACCTGAAGCCGTGAACCTCCTCATCTCCGCCGGCGAGGCCTCCGGCGATCTGCACGGCGCGCGGCTGCTGTCCGCGCTGCGGCGCGCGCGTCCGGATCTGACCGCCTTCGGAATGGGAGGCGCCCGGCTCGAGGCCGCGGGGCTCGAGCGCGTCGTGGCCTCCGAGGAGCTCTCGGTGGTCGGCGTGTCGGAGGTGCTCGCCAAGCTGCCGGCCCTCGTCGCGGCGCTGTCGCGGATGCGCGACGAGGCGCGCCGGCGCCGGCCCGACGCGGCCGTGCTCATCGACTTCCCGGACTTCCACGGCCTGCTCGCGCGCCGCCTCCGGCGCCTGGGCGTGCCTCTCGTGTACTACGTGCCGCCCCAGGTGTGGGCCTGGCGGCGCGGCCGCGCGAGGGCGATCGCGGGCCGCGCGCGCCGGATCATCACGCTGTTTCCCTTCGAGGCCGAGCTCTTCCGCTCGCTCGGCGCCGATGCCGTCTGGTCCGGCCATCCGCTCGTCGACGACGTGCGGGAGGGCCTCGCCGCCCCGTCGCCGCTGCCGCCGATGACGAGGCGGCGCCTCGTGCTCCTTCCGGGCAGCCGGGACGCGGAGCTCGCGCGCCACTGGCCCGTCATGTCCGAGGCCGCGGCGCGTCTCGCCCGGCGACTCGACCTGGAGGTCGTCGCGGTCCGTGCGCCGCACCTCGCGGATTCGCTCTTCCCGGACGCGGCGGGCCGAGGCATTCGCGTCGTGTCCGAAGGGCTGCATCCGGTCCTCGCCTCCGCGGACCTCGCGTTCGTCGCCTCCGGCACGGCGACCCTCGAGGCCGCGCTCTGCGGAGCGCCGATGGTCGTCGTCTACCGGATGTCGGCGCCGACCTGGGCGATCGCGCGCGCGCTCGTGCGCCTTCCGCGCGTGTCGCTCGTGAACATCGTCGCGGGAGCGGAGGTCGTCCCGGAGCTCCTGCAGGATCGGCTGACCGCGGACGCGCTCGAGCGGGAGGGCGCGGCGATCCTGGGCTCCCCGGAGCGCACCGCCGCGATGCGGGCCGCCCTCGCCCGCGTGGCCGCCGCGCTGGGACCGCCCGGCGCGAGCGAGCGGGCGGCGCAGGAAATTCTCGCCGCGCTCGGCCCGCACCGGGAGGCCGCGCCCGCCGGAATGCGCGCCGCGCGATGAGGACGCTCCCGCGGCTGCTCGCCTACTTCGGGCGCTACAAGGGGCGCGCCGCGCTCGCGCTGCTCGCCATGGCCGCGGTCTCCGCGGCGACGGTCGCAATGCTGTTCCTCCTGAAGAAGGTCATCGACGACGTCCTCGGCGCGGGCGCGGCGAGCGCGATTCCCGGGATGCGCGCCGCCGCGGAGTCGCAGCGCATGGCTCCGGTCCTGCGCGCGCTGGAGTCGGTCTACTCGGTGTTCGCGTCGGCGACGAGCGCGGTGGGCCTCTCGACCCGTTTCGCCGTTCCGCTCATGCTCCTCGCGGCGCTGCTCGTCAAGAACGTGTTCGCCTATCTCTCCGAGTTCGCGCTGAACTCCATCGGCCTCGCGATGGTCCGCGACCTGCGCGAGGACGCGTACGGCTCGATCCTCCGCCAGTCGACGCGCTTCTCGACCGAGCGGTCGTCGGGCGACCTGATGTCGCGGCTGCTGTCGGATGCCGAGCAGATTCAGAACGCGTTCGGCTCGCGCTTCGCCGACTTCGTGCAGGGAGTCCTGACGATGCTTCTCGTCCTCGTCTACGTCTTCTCGCTGTCGTTCCCGCTGGCGCTCGCGGTGCTCGTCGTCGCGCCGCTCCTGGTCGTGCCGATCGTCGCGAACTTCCGGCGCCTCCGGCGGGCGGGCGCCTCGGCGCGCGATCGCGTCGGTGAGATGGGCGCGATCCTCGGCGAGACGCTGCGCGGGCACCGGCTGATCCAGACGTACGCGATGGAGGAGTTCGAGGGCCGCCGCTTCGCCCAGGCGAACCGGCGCCACTTCGCCGCGAGCCGGCAGTCCGTGAGGCTGCAGGCCCTCGGCTCGCCCCTGATGGAGATCCTCGCGGGCGTCGGCCTCGCCCTGATCTTCGTCTACGCGGCCGGTCAGATCCGTGATGGCCGGATGACCGTCGGCGGGCTCATGTCGTTTCTCGCCGCGATCATGATGCTCTACAAGCCGCTCAAGGACGTGACGCGCACGAACATCGTGCTGCAGGTCGCGCTGCCGGCCGCCGACCGCATCTTCGAGGTCGTGGACGCGCCGAACGAGATCGTCGAGAAGCCGAACGCGCGGCCCCTGGCGCCGTTCGCCTCGGCGATCCGCTACGAGGGCGTCTCCTTCTCGTACGGCACCGCGCCCGTGCTCCGCGGCATCGACCTCTCGATCCGTCGCGGCGAAACCGTCGCCATCGTCGGACCCTCCGGCGCGGGCAAGACGACTCTGGTGAACCTGCTGCCGCGTCTCTACGACCCGACCGCCGGGCGGATCACCTTCGACGGCGTGGATCTTCGCGACGCCGCCCTCCGCTCCCTCCGCCGCCAGATCGCGCTCGTCACCCAGGAGACGGTCCTCTTCGACACGACGGTCCGGGAGAACATCGCGTATGGCGAGCCGTCCGCCCCGGACGAGAAGGTGCGGGCCGCCGCCCGGGCCGCGTACGCGGACGAGTTCGTGGAGCGGATGGAGCGCGGCTACGAGACACACGTCGGCGAGGGCGCGTCGCAGCTCTCCGGCGGCCAGCGCCAGCGGCTCGCCATCGCACGGGCGATCTACCGCGACGCGCCGATCCTGATCCTCGACGAGGCGACGTCGCAGCTCGACACCGAGTCGGAGGCGCTCGTCGCGCGGGCCCTCGCGAACCTGATGCGCGGCCGCACGACACTCGTCATCGCGCATCGCCTCTCGACCGTGAGCCGCGCGGACCGCATCCTCGCCCTCGAGGGCGGCCGCATCGTCGAGGAGGGCACGCACGCGGAGCTCTTGACTCGACGCGGCCTGTATCGCAGGCTCCACGACATGCAGTACTTCGCCGAGGGCGAGTCGCCGCTCTCCGCGCCCGCCCGCACGTGACGCTCCGCAGCATGACCGGCTTCGGCCGGGCCCGCGGCCCCGTCGGACAGGACTGGGACGGAGAGGTCTCCGCCCGCGGCGTGAACAGCCGGTTTCTGGACCTCGCGGTGCAGACGCGGGAGGCCGAGGCTGCGCTGGAGGCGCCGCTGCGGCGCGTGTTCACGAAGCACCTCCAGCGGGGCAAGGTCGAGGTCGGGCTCCGGCTGCGCCGCCGCCGGCCCGCCGCGCCCGACGTCGCCGTGGACGAGAGGCTGCTCGACGCGCTTCTGTCGCGGCTGCAGGCGCTGGCCGAGCGTTATCCGGTGGACCCGCGCCTGACCGCGCGCGACCTGCTCGCCGTGCCGCAGATGATCAGCGTCGAGTCGGCGGCGCCGACCTTCTCGCCCGAGGAGATTGCCGACGTGGAGGGACTCGCCGAGCAGGCCGCCGCCGCCCTGGTCGCGATGCGCGAGGCCGAGGGTGGCGCCATCGTCGCGGCGCTGACGCCGCGGCTCGCCCTTCTGCGCTCCCGCACCGCGGCGCTCGCGGCGCGGCGCGAGGAGATCGCCCGAGCGCTCGCGGCCTCGATCGGGGAGCGCGTGCGGGCGCTCTTCCCGGACGTGCCGATCGATCCCGGCCGGCTCGAGCAGGAGGCGGCCCTGGCCGCCGACCGCGCGGACGTGTCGGAGGAGCTCGAGCGGCTGTCCGGACACCTCGATCAGTTCGAGGGCCTCCTCGCGAAGGCGCCGCCGGCCGTCGGCAAGACGCTGGACTTCCTGACGCAGGAGATCCTGCGCGAGCTCAACACGCTCGGCTCGAAGAGCCGAGACCTGCGATCCACGCGCGAGGTCCTCGACATGAAGGCCGAGATCGAGAAGATCCGCGAGCAGATCCAGAACGTCGAATGAGCGGACCGGCGAAGGGTTACCTGTTCATCGTCTCGTCGCCCTCGGGCGGCGGCAAGACGACGCTCATCCGGCGCCTGCTCGCCAACCCGCCGGGGGAGCCGCTGCGCTTCTCGGTCTCCCACACGACGCGCCCGCGTCGCGACGGCGAGACCGACGGCAAGGAGTACCACTTCATTACCGCCGCCGAGTTCGAGAAGATGGCGCGTCACGGCGACTTCCTCGAGCACAACGAGGTCCACGGCAACTTCTACGGGACCGCGAAGACCGAGGTGTTGCCGCGGCTCGCGGCGGGGGAGGACGTCGTTCTCGACATCGACGTCCAGGGCGCCCGGGACATCCGGGCCGCGTACCCGGAGGCGATCTCGATCTTCATCGTCCCGTCCTCGGCCGAGGAGCTGGAGCACCGGCTGCGCAAGCGCGGGCTCGACGGGGAGGACGCGATCCGAAAGCGGCTGATCAACGCCGCCAAGGAGATCGCGCAAGCCCCGAGCTTTCAGTATGTTATCGTCAATGAGGCGCTCGATCGGGCCAGTCTTGAGCTAGAATCCATCGTCCGGGCCTCGAGGCTCTCGCCCGCACGTCAGGAGGGCGTCCTCGAACGCCTTCGCAAGGATTTCCGCTAAGCGCATCCTCCAGCCATAAGAGAGGTAAGAACCGAATGATTCAGAGCATGCCCAACGGTGTCGACAGCAAGTTCCGTCTCGTGCTGCTCATCGCGCGCCGCGCCGAGCAGCTCATGCGGGGCGCCCGGCCCAAGGTCGAGAGCGACCGCCCGCTGAAGCCGACCCGACTGGCCTCCGCCGAGTTCGAGCACGATCAGATCCAGTGGGGCTACGGCGCCGAGGGCGGCGTTCTCGATCCGGCCGCCGATGAGCAGGCGGAGTCCGAGGAGATGGAGACCGTCGCGGAAGAGGAAGAGGCCGCCCGCTAGCGCTTCCACTTCTCCTCCGCTTCCGTTCCGATCACCGCACCCATGAACCGCCCCCGCCTCCTCGTCGGAATCAGCGGGGGCATCGCCGCGTACAAGGCCGCCGAGGTCGTTCGCGGGCTCGTCCGCGACGGAGCGGACGTGCGCGTGGCGATGACGCGCGGCGCGCGGGAATTCGTCGCGCCGCTGACGTTCGCGGTCCTCTCCCGCCACGAGGTGCACACCGAGGTGTTCGAGCCCGGAGCCGGGCCGCAGGGCCCGGCGGGCACCGCAGAAGCCGGGCCGCAGGGCCCGGCGGGCACCGCAGAAGCCGCGCCGCACGGCCCGGCGGGCACCGCAGGCGTCGCTCACGTCGCCCTGGCGGAGGAATGCGACCTGCTGCTGGTCGCCCCGGCGACGGCGCATACGCTCGCGAAGCTCGCGCACGGGCTGGCGGACGACTTCCTCTCGACGTACGCGCTCGCTCACCGCGGTCGGCTGCTTCTCGCGCCGGCGATGGAGACGGCGATGTGGGCGCACCCGGCGGTCCGCGCGAACGTCGAGATCCTGACCGCGCGCGGCGCGCACTGGATCGGGCCCGACGAGGGCGAGCTCGCGTCCGGGCACCAGGGCGTGGGCCGCATGGCAGCGCCGGAGGCGATCGTGGCCGCCGCGATGCGGCTCGCGTCCGGCTCGGGGCGCGACCTGGCGGGGCTGCGTCTCCTGGTGACGGCCGGTCCGACGCGCGAGCCGATCGATCCGATCCGCTTCGTCTCCAACCGCTCGAGCGGCCGGATGGGCTTCGCGCTCGCGGAGGCCGCGCGCGACCGGGGCGCGTCCGTGACCCTGCTCGCGGGACCGACCGCCGCGCCGAGGCCGGCGGGCGTCCGCGTCGTCCCGTTCGAGACGGCCGACGAGCTGCACGCCGCGCTCGTCCGAGAGTTCCCGGAGTGCGACGGGCTCGCCATGGCCGCCGCGGTCGCCGACTTCATCCCCGAGGAGAGTCGCGTGCGGCTGCACCGGTCGGAGGGGGAGAGGGCGCTGCGCCTGAAACCGGGCCGCGACATCCTCGCGAGCGTGCGGCCCCTGCGCCGCGGCCAGACCGTCGTGGCCTTCGCCGCCGAGACGGAGGACCTAGAGACGCGCGCGCTCGCGAAGCGTGAGTCGAAGGGCGCGGACATCGTGGTCGTCAACGACGTCGGCCGATCCGACGTCGGCTTCGACGCGGCGGAGAACGAGGTCGTCATCCTCGGACCGGGAGACCGCCGCGAGGCCGTCTCACGCCGGACCAAGCGCGAGGTGGCGGACCGGATCTGGGACGCGTTCGTCCTGGCCCGCTCTCACCAGCCCATCCGTTCCTAGTACGGACACGGGCGCCGCCGGGGGCGGTGCGGGCGAAACGGTGTCACACTCCGGGGCCATGCCGCCGTCACGCGAAGAGCTCGAGCACTTCCGAGACCTCGGCATCCGCGACGTCTTCCTCGCGCCGCGTGCCGCGGCACCGGGGGGCGGCGGCGATCAGCCCGCGCTGGTTCCCGGCTCCATGCCCGATGTTCCCGCGCTCGCTAAGTTCGTCGACGGCTGCCGCCGCTGCAAGCTCGCGCCGACCCGGACCCAGATCGTCTTCGGCCAGGGAAATCCGAGCGCGGACCTGATGTTCGTCGGCGAGGCTCCGGGCCGCGACGAGGACGAGCAGGGGCTCGCGTTCGTCGGACGCGCCGGCCAGCTCCTCACGAAGATCATCGAGGCAATCGGCATGAAGCGCGAGGACGTCTTCATCTGCAACGTGCTCCGCTGCCGCCCGCCGAACAACCGCAACCCGGAGCCGGACGAGGTCGCCGCGTGCCGGCCGTTCCTCGAGGAGACGATCCGGCTCGTCGCGCCTCGCGCCATCGTCACGCTGGGAACGTTCGCGGCCCAGGCGCTGCTCGAGACGGACGAGCCGATCGGCCGCCTGCGAGGGCGCTGGCGCGAGGCCCGCGGCGTCCGCGTCATGCCCACCTTCCACCCGGCGTTCCTGCTGCGCTCGCCCGAGCGGAAGAAGGACGTCTGGGAGGACATGAAGGTGGTCCGCGATTTCCTGGCCGGCACGTGAGAGGGACGCATTAGCCGGAGCTAATACGTCCCTCGCCGCGGACCGCTCGCGGGACTACTTCGTGAGCGTCGAGAAGATCGGGAAGTGGCTCGCCGCGCCCATGAAGAAGAGCATCGGGATCGAGAGCCACGCGTTCGTCCGCGAGGCCAGGAACGACCGCCGCGCCCACTTCGGCAGGTCGGCCGGCGCCGGCGCGCCGCTGTCGGCTGTCGCCTTCGCCGCGGCGAGGATGCGCTTCTGCAGCGGCCAGATGATCATCCAGACGTTGAAGAACATGATCGTGCCGAGGCCGCCGCCGATCATGATCGAGATCGTCCGGCTCGATCCGCCGGCCTTCTGCGCCATCAGCGCGGTCGCATAGGCGACGAAGAGCACAATCACCGCGATCACGAGCGCGAGCACGCGGCCGTCCTTCAGAGGGCCGCCCGCGACCGACGTGCGATAGAGGGAGGACAGCACGACGAACGCGATCGACCAGCCGACCACGAAGAACGCGAGCGGCGCGTGGCCGGCCGAGCTGGCCTCGGCGTTGACGAGCAGGAAGTAGTAGATGAACCCGGAGACCCACGTGAGCATCGCGCCCCACCGGAACCAGAAGAGCGTCCTCGGGATCACGATCGGGTTGATCTTTCCCTTCGTGGCGGCGTCGATCTCCTTCTGGAAGCTCACGTTGACCAGGTTGAACCAGTACAGCATCCCGATCCAGGTGATCCCGGCCAGGAAGTGGATCCAGCGCAGCAGAAACTGGAAGTTGGTCGCAAAGTCCTGGGGCCAACTCAACATGAATTCCTCCTCAATGATGGAAGCTGTCGGATGATGTCACACGGCATCCAGGCACTCGCGCTGCCGTAGAATCGCGCGCGGAGCCCTCGCGGCTCCTCGCATGACGCAACTTCCGACCCGGGTCCGCTCGGTGGTGCTCGCCGTCTCCGTCGTCCTCCTCGGATTCGCCGGCGCGACGTCGTGCCGCCGCACCACCGTCGCGACTCCCGCGCCGCCCCCGCCTGCCCCGGCCTCTCCGGCCGGTACGCCGGCGGCGCCGGCGAGCGCCGATGCGTCGGGCTACGACTTTCAGACGGAGGAGCGCGCGGCGGTCGACCGCTACCTCCGCGCGAACGCGGACCTACGCGTCGCGGTCGACGCCGACCAGCGTCCCTCGGGCGAGGGCGACGTCTCCAACCTGTACGGCGTCTACCATCCCTACTTCGTCCGCGGCGACGCGAACGACGACGGCCGCCTCGACTTCGTGCTGGCGTTCATCCGGCGCGACTCCGACCGCGACTCGCCGTGGTTCTCGGTGGTCGTCTTCGAGGGCCGCTCGGACGGAACGTTCGCGCCCGGGGCCGTGCTCGAGCGCGACATCTCGCTGGCCGACGGCGATCTCTCGCTCGACCGCGATTCGATCGTCGTCACGCCCGACACCTCGGAGGACGCGTCGCGCCGCTACCGCTGGGATCCAAAGCGGCAGCGCCACGTCTTCGTGCGCGACGAGGACGACGCGGCCGACGTGCCGCCCTCCTCCCGGACTTGACGGGCGAGACGCGCACCGTCCGGGTCGCGCTGCCGCTGCCGATCCGCCAGACCTTCACCTACGCCGTGCCGGACGGCGCCCGTCCGCCCGAGCCCGGCACGCGCGTACGGGTTCCGCTCGGCGAGCGCGCGCTGACGGGCGTCGTGATGCCCGGCGACGCCGGGGAGACACCCGGCGCGACGCGCGCGATCCTGGAGGTCCTCGACGATGAGCCGGTCTGCCCGCCCGATCTGCTCGCGACGGCGGAGCGCGTCGCCCGACGGTGCTTCGCGGCGACGGGGGAGGTGCTCCGGGCCGCGCTGCCCGCGCGGCTTCCCGCCTCCGGCGCGATTCGCTATCGCGTCACGGAGCGCGGCGCGCTCGCGAGCCCCGGCGCGGTGACCGCGGCGGAGAGGGCCGTCCTCGACGCCCTGGCCGGCGGGGCTCCTCGGCGCGTCGTCGAGCTGCCGGGCGAGGGCGGCGGCCGCCGGGAGATCCTGCGCGATCTCGAGGAGCGCGGATTCGTCCGCCCCGGGTCGGCCGTCCGCGAGATCCGGCGGCGGGTCGAATTCGCGTACGAGGCCGCCGCGCCGCCGGGTGAGGCCCGCGACGCGCAGGTCGGCCGGAGCCGGCGGGGGCGCGAGGCCCTCGCCTATCTCGACGCCCTCGGACGCGCCGGGACCGCAGCCGAGGTGCGAGAGGCGACCGGCGCCGGGCCCGCGGTGCTGAAGCTGCTCGCGGAGCGGGGTCTCGTCCGGCGGTTCGAACAGGAGCGCCGCGACGCGCCCCCGCCGCAGCGGCGAGCCGGTCCGCCGATCGAGGCCACGCCGGCCCAGGAGGCGGCCGTCGCGCGCATCGCGGCCGCCGTGACGGAGCGACGCTTCTATGCGGCACTCCTACAGGGAGTCACCGGAAGCGGCAAGACCGAGGTGTACCTCCGCTCGATCCGCGCCGCGCTCGACGCCGGTCGCGGCGCCGTCTGGCTCGTCCCGGAGATCGCGCTCACGCCGGTCTTCGCGCGCGAGCTCTCGCGGCAGTTCGGCCCGCTCGCCGCGGTGCTGCACTCCGCGCTCTCCGAGCGGGAGCGCGCCGACGCGTGGGACCGCGTCCGGCGCGGCGAGGCGCGCGCCGTGATCGGTCCTCGCTCCGCGGCGTTCGCGCCCGTCGCCGACCCGGGACTGTTCGTCGTCGACGAGGAGCACGACGCCTCCTACAAGCAGCGCGAGTCGCCGCGCTACGACGCGCGCGATGTCGTCGCCTTGCGCGCGAAGGAGAACGGCGCGGCCCTCGTCCTCGGTACCGCGACGCCGTCCATGGAGGCGTGGCACGCTGCAGAGTCGGGGCGGCTGGACCGTCTGCTCCTGCCCGAGCGCATCGCGGGCCGCGCGCTGCCCTCCGTCGAGATCGTGGACCTCCGGCGCGAGACGGCGCGTCCGGACGAGAAGGGCGTCCCGCTCTTCTCGCGCCCGCTGCTGGCGCGCCTCGAGCAGGTCTTCGCGCGGGGCGAGCAGGCGATCCTGCTGCAGCCCCGGCGCGGCTTCGCGCCGTTCCTCCTCTGCCGCGAGTGCGGAGAGGACTTCCGCTGCCGCCAGTGCAGCGTCTCGCGCACCGTTCACGAGCGCGGCCGCCGGCTCGTGTGCCACTACTGCGGCGAGCGCGCGCCGGCGCCGCTTCGGTGCCCGCAGTGCGGCGGGGGAGTGCTCGAGGCGGTTGGCGCCGGGACCGAGCGCGTCGCCGAGCGTTTCGCCGAGCGATTCCCGGGCGTGCCTTGCGTGGTGCTCGACCGCGACGCGGCGCGCCGGCGCGGCGGCGCGGACGCGGTCGTGGATGCGATGCGGTCGGGCGCGGTGCAGTGCCTGATCGGCACGCAGATGGTCGCGAAGGGGCACGACTTCCCCGGCGTGACGGCGGTCGGAGTCCTCTCCGCGGACACGCTGCTCAACTTCCCGGACTTCCGGGCCGCGGAGAAGACGTTCCAGCTGCTCGCCCAGGTCGCCGGCCGGTCCGGCCGCGGCGACGCCCCGGGCACGGTGCACGTGCAGACCTTCCATCCCGAGCATCCCGCGATCCGCCGAGCGGCCGCGCACGACGCGGACGGGTTCGCGCGGTCCGAGCTGGAGTTCCGGCGCGCGTTCTTCTATCCGCCGTTCGCGGAGCTCGCGGCGATCCTCGTCTCGTCGGCCGACCGCGACCGCGCGGAGGCCGCCGCCGCCCGGATCGGCGCCGCGCTGCGCGCCGGCCCCGAGGGCCTCCGTCTCTCCGGACCGGCTCCGGCGCCGCTCGAGCGCCTGCAGGGAAGGTGGCGGTTTCAGATTCTGGTGCGGGCGGGCGACCGGCGCAGCGTGCTCGCGGCGCTGGAGGCCGCGGTGCCGGAGAGACCGCCGGCGCAGGTCCAGATCGCGGTGGATGTGGATCCGCAGGACCTGATGTGAGGGATGTCGAGAGCAGTTTCGGTCTCCAGGCCCGGAGGACCGGCCCGCGAGTCCCGCGGCGACTAAGTCGCTCATGAAACGGGGTACTCCGCAAGTCAGGCCTGCGCGCGTCGCGCCGAACGGCGCGCCAAGAAGTCACGGCCTTGGCAGCCCAGGCTGGCAAGGCCGTGTTCGATGGGGTCAGGTCTCCCGTTTTCGGAGCTCAGGGTCCGGCATCGCTCGGGCGCGCTCGCGGCGTCGCTTCGAAAACGGGAAGACCTGACCCCGAGTACGGCATCCGTATATCAGCGGCTCGGCTGGGTGAGCCGATTACAATGAAACCAGCTTGAACGAAGACGGCAATTTCGAGGAGCCGATCGTCCGGCTCCGCCGGCGCATCGAGGAGCTCTCCGCCTTTCCCGACGACGCGGGCCACCGGCGCGAGATCGAGAAGCTGCGTGAGAAGCTCGACCGCGTCTCGCGCGAGATCTACGCGGGGCTCACGCCCTGGCAGAAGACCCTCGTCGCGCGCCATCCGGGGCGCCCTTATCCGCTCGACTACGTGCAGGCGCTCATGACGGATTTCGTCGAGCTCCACGGCGACCGCAAGTTCGCCGACGACCCCGCCGTCGTCTCCGGGTTCGCGGTCTTCCGGGGCGTGCCGGTCGCCGTCGTCGGACACCAGAAGGGGCGCGACACCAAGGAGAAGATCCGCCGCAACTTCGGCATGCCGCGGCCGGAGGGCTTCCGCAAGGCGCTCCGCGTCATGGAGCTCGCCGAGAAGTTCGGCCGCCCCATCCTCTCGTTCATCGACACCGCGGGCGCGTACCCCGGCATCGACGCGGAGGAGCGCGGGCAGGCGGAGGCGATCGCCGTCAACCTGCGGGAGATGGCGCGGTTTCACGTGCCGATCATCGTGACGGTGACCGGCGAGGGCGGCTCCGGCGGCGCGCTCGCGCTCGGGATCGGCGATCGCATCCTCATGCTCGAGCACTCGATCTACTCCGTCATCTCGCCGGAGGGCTGCGCGGCGATCCTCTGGAAGGACGCCGGCCGGAAGAAGGACGCGGCCGACGCGCTCAAGCTCACCGCCGGAGACCTCAAGGAGTTCCGCGTGATCGACGAGATCGTGCCGGAGCCTCCCGGCGGCGCCCACGCGGACCCCGCCAGCGCCGCGGCCGCGGTCGGAGAGGCGGTCGAGCGGAACCTGCGCGAGATCGGGGACCTCACCGCCGAGGAGCGGCGCGAGCGGCGCTACCGGAGATTCCGGGCGCTCGGCCAGTTCGAGGGGAATTGAGCCCGGACCTCATCTGTCCGCGGCTCCGCGGATACTGAGTCCATGACACTCTGGCGTCTCGCCGCTCGCTCCGCCGCCGACGACGAGCGCGACGCGGCGCTCTCCCGCGCCGCAGGGATTCCCGCCGTCATGGCCCCGCTTCTCCGCCGGCGCGGCGTCCGGACCGCCGCGGAGGCCTCGGCGTACCTGCGGCCCGCGGAAGGCGTCCTCCACGACGTAGGGCTCCTCGAGGGCGCGGAGGCCGCCGCCGACCTGCTCGTCGCGACGGCGCGCCGCGGCGGGCGCATCGTCGTCTTCGGCGACTACGACGTCGACGGCGTGACGGCGGTCGCGCAGCTCCGGGCGGCGCTCCGGCGCATCGGCGCGGACGCGGTCGCGTTCATCCCGCACCGCCTCCGCGACGGGTACGGGCTCCGGCCCGACACGGTGCGCCGCGTCGTCGCGGAGCTCGCGCCGTCCGCGATCGTGACCGTCGACTGCGGGATCACCGCGCGCGAGGGCGTCGCGTGCGCGCGCGCCGCGGGCGTGGACGTCGTGGTGACGGATCACCACCTCGTGCCGAAGGAGCTGCCGGACGGCGCGATCGTCGTGAACCCCAGGCAGCCGGGCTGCCGGTATCCGGAGAAGGACCTCGCCGCGGCCGGCATCGCGCTGAAGCTCGCGGAGGCGATCGGCCGACGCGCCGGCACGCCGCTGTCGGTGGTGTCGCTGCTGCGCGCCGCCGCGCTCGGGACGATCGCCGACATGGTGCCGCTCGCCGGCGAGAACCGCGTGATCGCCGCCCGCGGTCTCGCGGCGCTCGGCGGCTCCCGCGCGCCCGGGCTGCGCGCGCTGCTCGCGGAGTCCGGCGTGCCGGCGGGCGCGGCGCCGACGGCGGAGGAGGTCTCGTTCCGCATCGCGCCGCGGCTCAACGCCGCCGGCCGGCTCGACACGGCCCTGCTCGCGCTGTCGCTCTTCGAGGAGCGGGATGCGTCCCGCGCCTTTGAAATCGCGCGCGATCTCTCGGAGCGCAACGGCGAGCGGCGCGCGCTCGAGCGCCGCGTGGTCGCCGAGGCGAGGGCGCGCGTCGAGGCGCGGGACGGCGGCGTCGGATCGCTCATCGTGGAGGCCGACGCCGGCTGGCATCGCGGCGTCCTGGGGATCGCGGCCTCTCGGCTCGCGCGGGAATATCACCGGCCCGTCCTGCTCTTCGGGATCGAGGGGGACAGGGCGAGCGGGTCCGGGCGCAGCATCCCGGGGCTCTCGCTCCACGGATTGCTGGACACGCTGGCGCACCGATTCACCGACTTCGGCGGGCACGAGCAGGCCGTGGGCGGAAGCCTGCCCGCGTCGTCGTTCGAGGCGTTCCGCGACGACGCCCGCGAGCTCTTCGCGGAGAGCGTGCCGGCCGAGATCCTCGAGCGCGTCGCGGAGGTGGACGCCCCGCTCGAGCTCGAGCAGATCGACTCGGATCTGGTCGATGCGCTCTCGCGGCTGGAACCGCACGGCTCCGGGAACCCGCGTCCCGTCTTCCTCGCGCGGGGCGTGCGGACGGCCTCGCCATTCGCCCCGCTCGGCGCCGGCGGTCACGGGATCTCCGGGCGCCTCCGCGCGCCCCGCGGACCGTTTCGCGCCGTGGCGTGGCAGCCGAGCGAGACCGTGGCGCGCCTGACCGAATCGGGCGCCTCCATGGATCTTCTGTATCGCGTCGAGCCGCCGCGCCACGGGTACGCCTCGTCGATCGAGATCCTCGACGCGCGGCCGGCCGAGAACGCCGCGTGACGACCCGGCGCCGGCTCGAGTTCGTCGTCCTCGCCTGCGGCGCGCTATTCCTCGTCCTGCTCGCGGTCTCGTTTCGGCCGGGCGGGCGTCCGTCGCAGCGCCCAGGCCGCCCCGGACCGAGTGAGCCCGGCGCCGAGGGCGCGGGGGAGCCGACGACGCTGCTCGACGGCTTCGACTTCACCGAGTCGGTCGAGGGCAAGCCGCTGTTGCGCATCAAGGCGGACCGCACGGTCGGCTACGGCACCGCGGCGGGTCTCGCTCCGAACCTCTACGCCGGCGAGAAGGTCACGCTGACCGTCTATCCCGACGACGGCGCGCCCGTGACGGTGCTCGCCGACCGCGCGGACTACGACGAGCGCACGCGCGAGTCGAAGCTGAACGGCAACGTGCGCTGGACCGACACGAACGGCGCGCTCGCCGAGACGGACACGGTGTTCTTCCACCCGACGAAGCGGACCCTCGATGCGCCACGCACGGTCCACTTCACCCGCGGCACGATCGACCTCAGCGCGCCCTCGGCGGTATACGACCTGAAGGACAAGGTCGTGCACTTCGCGGGGCCGGTCGAGGGCGCGAGCCAGGGCGGCGAGACGGGCGGGCTGACGTCGATCAAGGCGCGCCAGGGTCTCTACCGGCGCGATCCGGGCGTGCTCGAGCTCGACGACGCGGTCGTGGGCTCGCGCGCGGGCGACCGGCTCGAGGCCGGGCACCTCGTGCTCAAGATGGGAGACGCCGGGCACCGGCCCGAGTGGGCCCACGCGACGGGCGGCGTCCGCGGCACGCTCCTGCCGGGCGGCATCGGCGACGGCGCGACGGAATCGCACGGCCATCGCCGCTACGAGGGCGACGAGAGCATGACCTCCTTCGACGAGTCCGGGCACGTGCGCTCCGTGACCCTGAAGGGCGCTCCGGCGCGACTCTCGGACGATCATCGCCGCGTCAGCGCCTCGCAGATCATCGTCGCGGTCACGGACGGAAAGGCGAGCGAGGCGAACGCCGCGGGGAACGTCGTGATCGATTCCGAGGGCCGGGTCGCGCGGTCCGACAAGGCGCGGCTGGCGTTCGCCGAGGACGGCACGGCGCGCAACGTCGTCCTCGACGGGTCGGTGCGGATCGACGAAGACGGCCGGGCCGCGACCGCCACGCGCGCGGTGCAGCTCGATACGGGCGACGTCTGGCTCCTGACCGGGGCGCCGGGACAATCCGCGCACGTCGAGAGCGGCGGCTCGAAGCTCTCCGCCGACCGCGTCGAGGTGGACCGCCCGCGTCAGCAGGTTCGCGGCGAGGGAGCGGCGCGCGCCGTCTTCGCGCCGGACCCGAAGGACAAGCGCCCGGCTCCGGTCTCGTTCGTCGGCGACCGCAAGAAACCGACGTTCGGCAAGGCCGACCGGATCGCGCTGGACGACGCGGCCAAGGTCGCGACGCTCACGGGCGGCGCGTCGCTCTGGCAGGACGACTCGTCGCTCTTCGCCGACTCGATCACGCTCTCCGACGCCGAGAAGACGGTGGTCGCGGTGCAGAACGTGCGCGCCGTGATGGCGCCGTCGGCGTCGCGCCGCAAGACGCCGGACGAGAAGGCCGCGTCCGTCGTCACCTCGCGGCGCATGCGGTACAGCGACACGGAGCGCAGCGCGCGATTCGAGAACGGCGTCGCGGTGACCCGGGGCGGCTGGAGCGCCTCCGGCGGCGAGGCGACCACGTGGCTCGACGAGAAGGGCGATGTCGTCTCGACGGAGATCTCCGGCGACGTGAAGATGACGGACCGCTCGGTCGGCCGGACGGGCACCGCCGAGAAGGCCCTCGACTATCCGAAGGAGGACCGCACGGTCCTCTGGGGATCGCCCGCGAGCGTCACCGACTCAGGCGGCAGCCGCGTGGCCGGCGCCGTCTTGACGATCGTGGATCGCGGGCGTACCGTCCAGATCACCGCTCCGGAAGGGGGCAAGACCGAAACCGTCCACCGGACGCGATCCGATTGAGCGAACTCGTCTCGAGAGCCGGAGAGCGGCCGCTTCTCGTCGCCGAAGGTCTCGTGAAGGCCTACGGCGGCCGCGCCGTGGTCAAGGACGTGTCGCTCGAGGTCGGCTCCGGCGAGATCGTCGGCCTCCTCGGACCCAACGGCGCCGGCAAGACGACGACGTTCTCGATGGTCGTCGGGCTCGTCGCGCCGGACGCCGGCGCGGTGCGCCTCGGACCGCAGAACGTCACGGAGATGCCGATGTACCTGCGCGCCCGCGCGGGCATCTCGTACCTGCCGCAGGAGCCCTCGGTCTTCCGGCGGATGACCGTCGAGCAGAACCTCCTCGCGATTCTGGAGACACTCGACCTCTCGCCCTCGGCCCGCCGAGAGCGCTGCGACGCGCTGCTCGACGAGTTCGGGCTCACCGCGCTGCGGCGTAACCGGGCTCACACGCTGTCGGGCGGGGAGAGGCGCAGAGTGGAGATCGCGCGGAGCCTCGTCCTCTCGCCATTCTTCCTCCTGCTCGACGAGCCCTTTGCGGGAATCGATCCGATCGCGGTCATCGACATCCAACAGATCGTGCGCCGGCTCGCGTCCACGGGGATCGGCGTCCTGGTCACGGATCACAACGTCCGCGAGACGCTGAGCATCGTCGATAGGGCATATATAATTCACGGGGGAGAGATTCTCCGCTCCGGCACGCCGCTTGCACTCTCCAGCGATCCTGCCGTCCGGAAGATCTATCTCGGAGAGGGTTTCCGGCTCCACTGAGCGAGCCGGGTGATCGGCACCATGGCTCTGGAACAAAAGCTCAACCTCAGACTCTCTCAGCGGCTGGTCATGACGCCGTCGCTGCAGCAGGCCATCAAGCTGCTGCAGATGTCGCGGCTCGAGCTCCAGGAGGTTCTCACCCAGGAAATGGTCGAGAACCCGATCCTCGAGGAGCAGGAGGAGATCCAGGAGACGCCGGAGGCTGAGCGACCCGACACGCCGCCCGCCGAGGCCGCATCCGCGGAGGCGACTCCGGCGGCCGAGAAGGAGCGCGACTCCTTCGAGGAGATCGACTTCAACTCCTACTTCGAGGACTACCTCGACGCCGCCTACAACCCGCGCCAGTACCAGGAGGAGCCCGAGGAGTTCTCCCTCGAGAACATCCTCACTCGCCCCGAGGGCTTGCCGGAGCATCTCAACTGGCAGCTCTCGATGTCGGAGGCGAGGCCCGAGATCCGCGAGATCGCCTCGTACCTCATCGGCAACCTCGACGAGGACGGCTATCTGCGGGTGTCGCGCGACGAGATCCGCGCCGCGAACTTCGAGAACGAGGCGGACGTCGACGAGGCGATCGCGCTCATCCGCTCGTTCGACCCGCCCGGCGTCGGCGCCTTCGATCTGCCTGACTGTCTGCTGCTCCAGCTCAACGCGCTCGGCATCGACAACCCGCTCATCGAGACGATCATCAAGGAACACTGGCCCGAGTTCCTGAACCGGCAGTTCGCGCCTCTGGCGAAGAGCCTCGGGGTCGGGATGGCGGAGATCCAGGCGGCCGTCGAGATCATCAAGAACCTCGAGCCGAAGCCGGGCCGGAAGTACTCGAGCGAGCGGACGATCTACGTCGAGCCCGACGTGTTCGTGCGCAAGGTGGGCGACGAGTACGTGATCCAGCTCTCCGAGGATGGCCTGCCGAAGCTGCGGATCTCGGCGGCGTACCGGAGGCTCCTGCGCGGCGGCAACGGCGCGATCGGAGCCGAGGCGGCGAACTACCTGAAGGAGAAGATGCGGTCGGCCGTGTGGCTCATCAAGAGCCTCGACCAGCGGCAGCGCACGATCTACAAGGTCGCGGACTCGATCGTCCGGCACCAGCGCGCGTTTCTCGATCACGGGATCGAGCACCTGCGCCCGCTCGTGCTGCGCGACGTCGCCAACGACATCGGCATGCACGAGTCGACGGTCTCGCGCGTCGTGTCGAACAAGTACATGCACACGCCGCGTGGACTCTTTCCGATGAAGTACTTCTTCCACAGCGGCATCGACTCGACGAGCGGCGACGACGTGTCCTCGCTCTCGATCAAGAACAAGATCTCCCGCATCGTCGACGATGAGGACTCGCGCCGTCCTCACTCCGACGCGCGCATCATGCAGAAGCTGCGGGCCGAGGGCATCCAGATCGCCCGCCGGACGGTCGCCAAGTACCGCGAGGAGCTGCGGATACCCTCTTCCTCACAGCGAAAACAGAACTTCTAGGGGTTCCAGAGCCAGAGGAGGGCGTATGGCCGTCGTCGAATGCAGCGGTCGCAACGTCGAGGTCACCGCAGCGCTGAGGAAGCTCGCCGAGGAACGGACACAGCGTCTCGAGAGGCACCTGGGAGGCCCCGCCGACGTGCGCGTCGTGCTCTCCCACGAGAAGCACCGATTCGGCGCCGAGATCATCGCGACGCATCGCCGGCAGCGCTGGGAGGCCACCGAGGAGACCGCCGACGCGCGCGCCGCGCTCGCCGCCGCCTTCGAGAAGATCGACGCTCAGGCCGTGCGCGACGCGGAGAAGCGCCGCGGCCGCAAGCACCGCGGCTGGTCCCGGCTCGACTCCGTCGAGGCGCCGAGCAACGGAGGTGGAGAACGGAAGACCCGCGGCAATGGCGGCGGCCGTCGCGCCCCCAGGATGGCCGCCCGCGTGGTGCGGTCGCGTCCCGCCGCTGCCAAGCCGATGGGTGTGGACGAGGCCGCCCTCGCCATGGAATCCTCGGGGGAAAACGTGCTCGTGTTCCGCGACTCCGCCAACGACCGTGTCTCGGTGCTCTACCGTCGCCGCGACGGCGACCTGGGCCTGATCGTGCCCGAATGCTGATCGGTGGGCAGGCGTTGCCCGGCAGCGCCACGCGAGTCGAGTCATTCGTCGACGCGTCCCGCGCGTACTTCCGCATTCCGGGGCGGACTCGCGAGGAGGTGCTCTTCGAGATGGCGTCGCGCCTCGCCACGCTCCGGCTCGTCCCGAGCGCGCCGGACCTCGTCGCGCGCCTTCTGGAGCGCGAGCAGCTCGGCTGCACCGGTCTCGGCGGCGGGATCGCGATCCCGCATTGCAAGATGCCCGGCATCTCCGAGGTCGTCGTGGCGATGGCGACGACGGCGGAGCCAATCGCGTTCGGAGCCGCCGACGGCATCCCGGTCCGACTCATCTTCCTGGTTGCGTCGCCGGCCGCGTCGTCCGCCGCGCACCTCCAGGCGCTCGCCCGCATCTCGCGGATCCTTCGAACGCCCGGCGTGATCGCCGACCTCGACGCGGCCGACTCCGTCGAGCGGCTCCTCGGGATCATGCGCACGGCGGAGACGCGGGGGACCATGTGAGCGGGCCCGGACCGCGCTCCGCCTCGAAGACGCCGCACCTGACCGCGGAGGTCCTGCGATCGCCCGCCGTCGAGGAGCTCGAGCTCCGGGTCGTGGCGGGGGAGTCAGGCTTCTCGCGGCCGATCGCGTGGGGCCGCATCCAGCGTCCCGGGCTCGCGCTCGCGGGGTTCCTGCCATACATCAAGCCGGGCCGCATCCAGATCCTCGGGGAGAGCGAGCTGAACTACCTGGACACGATGACGCCGGAGCTCCGCCGCGAGCGCATCGAGGCGATCTGCGCGCTCCCGGTCGCCGCCTTCGTGATCACCAAGGGGCAGGAGCCGCCCGACGACATCGTTCGCGAGTGCCGGCTCCGCAAGATCCCGCTGCTCGTCTCAGACCGAACGACCTCGGTCGTGATCCAGTCGATCACGCGGGTGCTCGAGGACGAGCTCGCGCCGTCCGTGACCCTCCACGGCGTTCTCGTGGACGTGTACGGGATGGGCGTGCTGCTGCTCGGGGAGTCCGGGATCGGCAAGAGCGAGTGCGCGCTCGACCTCGTGCATCGCGGCCACCGGCTCGTCGCGGACGACGCCGTGGAAATCCGGAAGTATCCGAGCGGCGCGCTCGTCGGACGCGCCGCGGAGATGATCCGCTATCACATGGAGCTGCGCGGCATCGGCATCATCAACATCAAGCACCTGTTCGGCGTCTCCGCGGTCCGGGCATCGAAGTCGGTCGAGCTCGTCATCGAGCTGCAGCGGTGGGACCCGACGAAGAAGTACGACCGGCTCGGGCTCGACGGCGAGACGTACTCCATCCTCGAGCGCGACAGGCCGCTGCTGCGCCTGCCGGTCGCGTCCGGCCGCAACCTCGCGCTGCTCATCGAGATCGCCGCACGCAACGAGCTGCTCAAGACGCAGGGCTACGACGCCGCGAAGGAGTTCGCGCGCCGCGTCGACGAGGAGATCGCGCGCAACGCACAGGCGGAGGGCGGCCGTCGGTGAGCGCCCCCGCCATCGTGCCGGCCCCGGCGGTGCCGGAGAGCCTCGTCATCGTCACGGGGCTGTCGGGCTCGGGCAAGAGCTACGTGAACAAGTGCCTCGAAGACATGGGGTACTTCTGCGTCGACAATCTGCCACTCGAGCTGCTCGAGCCGCTCATCGACCGCGTGTCCGGGAAGAACCGGGTCGGCATCATCCTCGACGTCCGCAATCCCGACTTCGCCACTCGCTTCCCGGAGATCCTCGCGCGGCTGCGGCGGCGCGTCCCCGGCGCGCGCCTCCTGTTCCTCGACGCCTCGGAGGAGTCGCTCATCCGCCGCTTCTCGGAGACGCGGCGCCCGCACCCCCTCGCCGGGCGCGCCACGCTACTCGAGGCGCTGCGCCGAGAGCGCGAGATGCTCGAGGAGGTTCGCGCGGTGGCCGACGTCGTCGTGGACACCTCGGGGATGACGGTTCACGAGCTGCGCTCGTTCATCCAGAAGACCTTCGTCGGCGACCCGGAGATGGGCGGGATGGTCATCTCGGCGACGTCGTTCGGCTACAAGTTCGGGACGCCGCACGACGTGGATCTGCTCTTCGACGTGCGCTTCCTCGCGAACCCGCACTTCGTGCCGGAGCTCAAGGGCAAGACCGGCGCCGATCCGGCCGTCGCGGCCTACATCGAGAAGGATCCGGAGACGTCGGTCTTCCTCCAGCACCTCGCCTCTTTTCTCGACTACCTGCTGCCGCGCTTCGAGTCCGAGCGCAAGAGCTACCTCTCGATCGGGATCGGCTGCACGGGCGGCAAGCACCGATCCGTCTACATCGCCGAGCGCCTCGCCGAGCGCCTCAAGGAGAGGGGGTATCCCGTCCGCGTGTCGCACCGGGACGCGACGCGCGAATGAGATAATGGGCGCCCTTTCATGATCGGAATTCTGCTCGTGACCCACGGCCGATTGGCCGAAGAGCTGCGCGCTGCCGCCCTGACGATCCAGCCGGGGCTCGAGCGCATCGTCGCCGTCGCGCTCGAGTGGAGCGAGACCGGCCAGGACGCGAGCGAGAAGATCCGCCGCGGCCTCGAGCTCGCGGACGAGGGCGAGGGCGCCGTCATCCTGACCGACATGTTCGGCGGCACGCCCACGAACCTCACGCTGCCTTTCCTGCGCAAGGACCGCGTCGAGATCGTCACCGGCGTGAACCTGCCGATGCTCCTGAAGTGCGCGGCGCTCCAGAAGAGCGGGCGGCCGGTCACCGAGGTCGCCCACGTCGCCAAGGATCGCGGGCAGCGGTCGATCTACGTCGCCTCGGACCTGCTCGCGGAGGAGGCCGCGCCGGCCCACGAGCACGCCCTGTCGGAGAAGCGCGGCTCATGATCGAGAGAGAGCTCGCCATCCGAAACCGACTCGGCCTCCACGCGCGCGCCGCCGCGAAGTTCGTGCAGACGGCCAGCCGGTTCAAGTCCGAGGTCAAGATCCGCAAGAACGGCGAGGAGGTCGACGGCAAGTCGATCCTCGGCATCCTGCTCTTGGCCGCGTCGCAGGGCACCAGGATCACGGTCGCCGTGACCGGCGAGGACGAGGGCGACGCGTTCGCCGCCGTCGAGGACCTCATCGCGCGCAGCTTCGACGAGGAAGAGTAGTCGACGAGGTCGTGAGCCATCGGTCGTAGCTCGCAGTCGGGCCGACACCGACGACCCATCGCCTGAGACCGAACATGCTTCAGGGCCTTCCCGTTTCCCCCGGCGTCGCGGTCGGGCGCGCGGTCATCATTCGGTTCGGAGGTCTCTCCGCGCTGCGGCGCGCGGTCCCGCCGGAGGAGCTCGAGCGCGAGGAGCGGAGGCTGCGCCGCGCGGCCGCGCGCGCCGCGGAGGACTTCGCCCGCCATTCGAAGGGCGCCCAGGCCGAAGACATCGGGCCCGAGCTCGGCGCGATCCTCGAGGCGCACGGCCTGATCGCGGCCGACGAGACGTACCTCGGCGCGATCTGCGAGCGCATCCGCCGCGACCGCGTCAACGCGGAGTGGGCGCTCGCGGAGGTCACCCGCGAGCTGCGCGAGCGGCTCGCCGCGGCGGACTCGGCCGCGATGCGCGAGCGCGAGGCCGACATTGCCGACGTGGCGCGCGAGGTCACCGCTCATTTGTCGGGCGGCGCGCGGCCCGCGCCGTCGGACCTCCCGCGCGGATCGATACTCGTCGCCGACGAGCTCTCGCCGGCCGACGCGGCGCGGCTCGACCCGAGGCGCGTCTGCGCCCTCGCGCTCGAGCGCGGCGGTCCGACCTCGCACGCCTCGATCATCGCCCGCTCCTTCGGCCTGCCGGCGGTCGTCGGGATCCCGGGCCTCTGCGATCTGGTCTCGCCCGAGCGGCCCATCGTGGTGGACGGCGACGCCGGGATCGTCGATCCCGAGCCCTCCCGCGAGCGGCTCCGCCGCAGCCTCGAGCGCGTTCGTGAGGAGCGCGAGCGGGCGCGGCGGCTGCGCGGGCGCGCGACCCGGGTGGCGGCGACGCGCGACGGGCTCCGGATCGCTCTCCGCGCGAACCTCGAGCTGCCGGAGGAGATCCCCGCGCTCGAGCGCTTCCGCGCCGAGGGCATCGGCCTGTTCCGGTCCGAGTTTCTCTACCTCCGCGCGCTGCCGCATTCGCCCGGCATCGAGGAACAGAGGGCGGCATACGAGACGCTGCTGGCGGCCGCCGCTCCCCATCCCGTCGTCATCCGCACCTACGACCTCGGCGGCGAGAAGGGGATCGGACCGGCGCCGGGAGAGAACCCGGCCCTCGGTCTCCGGGGCCTGCGCTACTGCCTCGCGCACCCGGAGCTCTTCGACGAGCAGCTGACCGCGCTCTGTCTGGCCTCGCGCAAGGGGGACCTGCGGATCCTCCTTCCGATGGTCACCTCGATCTCCGAGCTGCGGGCGGGCCGTCGCGCGCTCGAGGCGGCGGCGAAGAGGGTCGGGCTCGCGCACACGCCGCCGCTGGGGATCATGGTGGAGGTGCCGTCCGCCGCGCTGCTCGCCGATCGGTTCGCGCTTGAGACGGACTTCTTCTCGATCGGCACGAACGACCTGGCGCAGTACGGCCTCGCCGTGGATCGCGCGAATCCCGACGTCTCCGCGCTGTATGCACCCCTGCACCCGGCCGTCCTCGCCATGATCGCCGCCGTCGTGGACGCCGGCCGCATGCGGGAGAAGCCAGTCGCGGTCTGCGGCGAGCTCGCCGCGCATCCGATCGGAACGGCGGTCCTCGTCGGGCTCGGCATCACGGACCTCTCCGTGACGCCGGTGGCCATTCCCGCGGTGAAGGAGAATCTGTCCCGGCTCGACGCGTCACGCGCCCGGGCGCTGGCGAGGAAGGCCCTCGAGGCGTCCGAGCCCGCCGAAGTCGAGAGGTTGTTCGGAGGAGAGAAGTGAGACGAGTACCGAAGCCGTGGGGACACGAGCTGATCTTCGCGGAGAACGAGCGATACGCCGGCAAGCTGCTCGTCCTCGAGCCCGGCCACAGCTTGTCGCTGCAGTACCATGAACGGAAGGACGAGACGATCTACGTTCTCGAGGGCGAGGTGCACTTGCTGGTGGACGTCGGCGGCGAGTTGAGAGAGCTGACCCTGAAGGCCGGCGAGGCGCACCGGATCCAGCCCGGCGTCCGCCACCGGATGCGCGCGACCGTTCACTGCACGCTCGTCGAGGTTTCCTCGCCCGAGCTCGACGACGTCGTGCGCCTCGAGGACGCCTACGGACGTGCCGGAACGACCGAACCGTGAAGACCCGGGTCCTGGCGTCGGGCATCTGGTCTCTCCTCGTCGCCTCGGGCCTGGTGCTCGCGGCGACGAATCCGACTCCCACGCCGACGCCGGGCCGGCGTCTCTCGGGCGGCTTCGGACGGCCGCGCGCCACGGCGACCCCCGGCACGGCGCCGGACCGCGGCCAGAGCCTCGCCGACGTCGTCCGGGCGGCGCACGACGCCCCCGCGGCGGCGGAGAGGCCGGAGCGGGAGAAGGGCGTCGTGATCGACAACCGCTCGCTCGTCACGGACCCGAGCAAGGGCCGTCTGACGACGAGCCGGACCGTCCACTCGACGCCGGCCCATGCGGCGCCGAAGATCCCCGACGCGCCGGCCCGCGACGCCGCGGCTCCGGCCGGCGCAGCGGCGAGCCCGCCGGCCCAGGCGGGAGAGGCGCCGCCGACGGAGGCCGAATGGCGAGGCATCGCGGACGGCGCGCGCAAGCGGCTCGCCGACGGGAAGGCCAGGGTCGCGGAGCTTCAGGCGACCAACAAGAAGCTCGAAAACGACTTCTACTCGTGGGACGACGGCCAGTATCGCGACCGCGTCATCAAGCCCGCCTGGGATCACGCCCGGGAGCAGCTCGAGGAGGCGAAGGCGGAGCTTTCCGCCGCCGAGAAGGATCTCAACGATCTCCCGGAGCGCGCCCGCAGGGCCGGCGCGCTGCCAGGCTGGATCCGCCCATGAGCACGCGTCCGCCCGAGCCGCCGGCGCCGAAGCTCCCCGTGTTGAGCGAGAGAGAGACCTTCCGGGTCGAGACCTGGGGGTGCCAGATGAACGTGCTCGACGGACAGCGGATGGCCGGCCAGCTGGAGAGCCTGGGATTCGCGCGCGCGAGCGAGGGCCACGGTGAAGCCGCGCGGGTCGTCCTCCTCAACACGTGCGCCGTTCGCGAAAAGGCGGAGTCGAAGGTCTTCAGCGAGCTCGGAGTGCTCGCGCGGCGCAAGCAGGAGGACCCGGAGCTCATCGTCGGCGTCACCGGCTGCGTCGCGCAGGTCTCCGGCGAGGAGATCCTGGAGCGCGCGCCGTTCGTCGACTTCGTCGCGGGGACGGGCCAGGTCGAACGGATCGGCGAGCTCGTCGCCGCGGCGCGCCGGGAGCGGCGCCAGGCGCTCGCGCTCGAGCTGCCGACGGAGGACCCCGTCTACCAGTTCCGAGAGATCTCCCGCGAATCCGCGTTCCAGGCGTACGTCACCGTGATCGAGGGCTGCGACCAGTACTGCACGTTCTGCATCGTTCCGTTCACGCGCGGCCGGGAGCGGAGCCGCCGGGCCTCGGAGATTGCCGCCGAGGTCGAGGCGCTCTGCCGGGACGGCTACACCGAGGTGACCCTCCTCGGCCAGACCGTCAACGCGTACCGGGATCCCGAGGACGGCGGCGGGCTCGGAGGGCTGCTGCGGCGGATCGCACGGACCGAGGGCCTGCGGCGGCTGCGGTTCATCACGAGCCATCCGCGCCTGGTCGACGACGAGCTCATCGGGGCGCTCGCCGAGGTCCCGAGCCTCTCCGGGTATCTCCACCTGCCGGCCCAGTCGGGGTCCGATCGGGTGCTCAACCGGATGAAGCGGCGCTACACCTCGTCCGACTACCGCGAGATCGTCGCCCGGATCCGCGCGCGCTGCCCGGAGATTGCGATCTCCTCGGACTTCATCGTCGGCTTCCCGGGCGAGACGGAGGCGGACTTTCAGGCGACCCTCGATCTCGTCACGGACATCCGCTTCGCGAACCTCTACGGTTTCCGCTACTCGCCGCGGCCGGGGACGGCGTCGGCGCGATGGGGGAGGGACTCCGAGATCCCGCAGGACGTCGCCGCGGAGCGGTTGGCCCGGCTCCTGGACCTGCAGAGCGGGATCCAGCGGTCGGTCAACGCCTCGCTCGTGGGCCGGACCTTCGAGGTCCTGATCGAGGGCGATAGCCGAAGGGGGCAACCGACCGGGCGAACGTCTTGCAACCGCATCGTCCACGTGGATGGGTCGGGCCCGATCGCGCCGGGAACCTACGTGGACGTCGTCGTCGCGAAGGGACTTCCGAACTCGCTTCTGGGACGCATCGCTTCCGGGGGAGGCCAGTCATGGTGAAGGTGGAGATCAAGGGACTCCTGATGGATCCCGTGTCGAACATGCCGGTCGTCATCCTCCGGGACCTCGAGAAGGGGTTGTTCCTGCCAATCTGGGTCGGCATCTTCGAGGCGAACGCGATCGCCCTGGAGATGGAGAAGGTCGCGACCCCGCGGCCGATGACGCACGACCTGTTGAAGAACCTGCTGACGGAGCTGAACACGCGGGTCGAGCGCGTCGTGATCAACGACCTCCGCGAGAACACCTTCTTCGCGCGTATCCACCTGACGCGCGGCGACTCGAACCTCTCGGTGGACAGCCGCCCGAGCGATGCGATCGCGCTCGCGCTCCGCGCACACGCGGAGATCTTCGTCGAGGAGATGGTGCTCGAGAAGAGCCGCAGCCTCCGCGCGGAGAGCCCCGATCAGGATCCCGAGCGCCTTCGCAAGTGGCTCGAAGAGGCCAGTTCGGACGAGCTCGGCAAGTACCGGATGTGACACGGACTCGGATTTCTAGCGGTCCGCTTCGCGGACCGTGGAAATGAGAGGGGAAGTCGCTTTCGGACCCTCTCCCGAGAGGGGACTTCGGCCGCAACACGAGCGAACAAATTTCAGAGGGCGCATCGCGCGCTCACCGACCTATACTCCGACCCGGTGATCATCTCCATCACGAATCAAAAAGGCGGCGTCGGAAAGACCACCACCGCCATCAATCTCGCCGCCGCCCTGGCCCAGAAGGGCATGAAAACCCTCCTCGTGGACCTCGACCCCCAGGCCAACAGCACGATGTCCTACATCGACCGCAAGGCCGTCGAGAAGTCCATGTACGACGTGCTGACGGACCCCGAGGTGAAGCTCAAGGACGTCATCCGACCGACCGAGCTCAAGCACCTCGACGTCGCGCCGGCGCGCATCGCGCTCGCGAAGATCGAGTCGCGGCTGCTCGGAGAGATCGACGGCCACTTCCGCCTGCGCGACAAGATGGACGGCGTCCGCAAGGCCTACGACGCGGTCCTCGTCGACACGCCGCCGACGCTCGGCATGATCACGGTCAACGCGATGGTGGCGTCGACCCACATCCTGATCCCGATCCAGTCCTCGTACTTCGCCCTCGAGGGCACAGACGACCTGCTCGAGACGATCGACAAGATCAAGGCGCGCCCCAACCCGAGCCTTCGCATCCTGGGAGTCGTCATCACGCTCCACGACAAGCGGACCGTGCTGGGCAAGGACGTCTACAAGCAGATCGCCGGGGTGTTCGGAAACAAGATCTTCAAGACGACGATCTCGAAGTCGGTGCGCCTCGAGGAGAGCCCCGCGCACCAGGAGTCGATCTTCACGTTCGCGCCGCGCTCGAGCGGCGCCGCCGAGTACTACTCGCTGTCCGAGGAGGTGCTTTCCCGTGTCTAAGCGCCGCGGCCTTCCCACGGAATCCCACATGCGCCATGACGCGCACTTCGTCGACTCGTTGTCGGAGCGGTTCGGGCCGTCCCTCGGGCGCCAGATCCCGATCGACGAGATCATCACGAACCCCGACCAGCCCCGGCGCAGCGTCGGCGACCTCACGGAGCTGAAGGCGTCGATCGAGAGCAAGGGCGTGCTCGAGCCGATCCTCGTGCGGCCCCTCGCCGACGGGCGGTTCCGGATCATCGCGGGGGAGCGGCGCTTCCGCGCGGCGCTCGAGGCGGGACTCGCCGAGGTGCCGTGCATCGAGCTCGACGTGCCCGACAACGAGATGATGGAGATCGCGCTCATCGAGAACCTTCACCGCCGCGACCTGCATCCGTTCGAGGAGGCGATGGGCTACTCGTCGCTCGCAGATCGTCACGGCTACACGCAGGCGCAGATCGCGGAGACGGTGGGGAAGTCGCGCGTCTCGATCACGGAGGCCATGTCGCTGCTCGACATTCCGGAAGACCTTCGCGAAAAATGTCGGCGCGCCGACATCGAGGCGCGCTCGGTCCTCCTCGAGATCGCGCGCCTCGGCGATCGCGATCGGATGGAAGAGGCAATCCTCGCCGTTCTCGAGGGCTCGACGCGCGACGACCTGCGCGACGTGAAGAGGGGCGTCGCGTCGGGGAAGGTGAAGGGGCGCGCGTTCCGCTTCATCTACTCGCCCAAGGACGGACCGTTCAAGCTGAACATCTCGTTCGCGAAGTCGCGCGTACAGCGCGGCGAGCTCATCGACGTTCTGAAGGACGTGATCCGCCAGCTCGAGAAGGGCGAGATCGAGATGCCGAAGCGCCCGCCCCGCGCGGAGGCGTGAACGTCGACGATCCCGGCTCGGGATTGCCCCGCCGCGCCGAGGATGCCGGCGGTGCCGAGCGCAGTCGCGCGCTGGCTTGGCGCTCCTCGCCGCAGACGCTGGCGCGGCTGGAGACTCGACCGGCTTCGAATCCTCGGCCACTCCCTGACGGCGGCCGTCCATGCCCCAGGGGCTACGCGAAGGTCGGAGGGACACCGCTTCGTCATTCTGTTTCGCGTCGGCTATCGTCGTGGTTGTCGTGACCGCGCTCCACTGACAGCGATGCGCTGAAGGCGCGGAGGGAGCTATGAGCCGAGCCCTGGTTCTGAGTGGCGTCCTTTCCCTGGTCGCTTCGCACCTGACCGCGAACGGATTCGATTCGGTTGTCTACGGAACGGGGGTGGCGGGGTCCTGGACGACCGAACTCACGTTCGCGAACGTGAATCCCGAGGAGACCTCGTTCGGGATCAGCAGCAGGCTGTTTCAGGTCTGCCTTCCGGGCGCAACCTGTGCGGCCTTCGTGACGCTCCCCGCCCACGGCTCCGCAGTCGTCAACTATCCGCTACCCGAGATCGACAACGCCGTGGGCGCCGCATAATCTATGCGGTACCGGCGAATCGCCTTCGCTCTTGGCCCGCGCGCACGTGCCAGACTCGTGCTCGACCGTCGACCTGCCCGTTTTCCACCTGGCAGATCTGCGAGCGCGCAATCCGGCGTCCCTGATTCTGGCCGGGGCGGTCAGCGGAGTGCACGGCCGGACTAACATCTTCGTCGCCAATGTGCCCGACCCGGGGGGATTGATCTCCGAAAATCTGACGATCGGGATCTAGGCGCTGTCGAGGACGGAGCCGTTCTCGGCGAATCGCAGCTGAGCGTGCCGCAAGGGCAGACGTTGTTCCTTCAGGATGTGTTCGCAGTGTGGTGTGCGCGAGGTCGGTCACGGGCAAGTCCGCCTCACGAAGCTCGAGCCCTTGGTCCCGGCCCTTATCAGCAGCGTCCGATAAGATATATTATGTAAAGTCGCCCGTTAGGGATGCTGCGCCGACGGGAGCGGTGGGCGCGCCTGCGGAGGCGGAGTTGCAGAGCCGGGCGGCGGGCGACTTTGCATAACATATGCGGCTCCATCGCGGGCACCGAGCGGGTCGATTTCGGCGGTAGCGCGCCTCCCTGGAGCGGCGTCGGAACCGGAGCCGTTTACCATCTGCTCGTGCGACTGATCTCCCGGG
>DATBBK010000030.1:0-3390 GCA_036271035.1 Thermoanaerobaculia bacterium
CCCCGTCCACGTCATGGCGCCGCCCTTCCTGCGCCGGACCAGGTGCAGCATCCCGACGAACGCCGCCACGATCAGCCAGCAGACGGCGAACAGCACGACCAGGAGAATGGCGAAGGCGAGGATCTGCCACAGCGCCATCGCGCCGATGCGGGTCTTGACGAGGACGGGCGGCAGCGTGCGGTCGAGGTCGCGCAGGTTCAGACGGTCGTAGATCTGTCGGCATTGCCGGATCGTTTCCCACGAGATCAGCCAGATCGGGAGCGCGCCCTCGGTCGTGTCCCGGCGGACCAGGATCACGTCGATGAAGCCGTTGTCGCCCCGCACCTCGCCGACCTTCTCCTGCTCGGGCGCGAGGCCGTCGTCGAGCGTGCCCCGCGGGTTGCGGCTGACGCGGTCCATGTTGACCGTCACGAATCGGCGGTCGAACACGACCTGCAGTTGATTGGCGATCGCCTGCCGCGAGCCCTCGAGCGACGGCGGGATCTGGAGGTAGTTCGCTGCGGTCTGGAAGTTCCCCTGCTGCGCCGCCTGGAAGAAGCCGAAGAGGCAGCCGCGCGGCGTCTCCCGGCCGTACGGGTCCGAGGTTTCCAGGTCGGCCGGCGCCGGCGGAGTGATCGACGGCATCGGAAACTGCGCGGCCGCCGTCGCGCGCAGCGCGAGCGCGGCGGCGAGGCCGAACGCGGCGCGGAGCCAGCGCCTACGCATGGGCCTTCTCGCTCTTCGCACCCGCGGTCCCGTTCCGCGGTGGCAGCAGGAACTGTCCCGGGTGCGAGAGGAAGCGCCGGACCAGCCGGCCGAGGAGTGAGAACACTTCATGTCGCGGCAGCCCGTAGGCGCGCACCGCGCTAGCGAGCGAAAGCAGGAAGCTCACGGAGAGATTCAGCACGAACATGACCGCGATGCCGGCCGCGCCCGCGAGGACCCTGCCGCTGAAGAGCTTCTCGGGGTCGAGATCCGCGGCCGCGAGCGCGAGCGTTCCGGTCGAGAGCGTCACGTGCCGCACGTCGAGCGGCAGGCCGAAGAAGCGGCCGAACGCGGGCGTCATCCCGAGCAGGAAGCCGAGCGCGACGTTCGTGCCCCAGCCGGACGCGTTGCGAGCGAGCGAGTCCGCGAACCGGCGCAGGCGCTCGCGGCCGATGCGCGTCCCGATCGGATGCTCCGCGACGATCTTCGGGAGCTTCCGGTAGAGGGCCCAGTTCTCGAACCATCCTCCGGCGACGCTGCCGAGCCAGAGCAGCACGCCGGTCTCGGCGGCGTAGAGCACGGTCAGGCTCGTCAGCGGCGACAGCGTCTCGAAGACGTGCTGGGCGTCGTGCGGGTCGAGATACGTCCGGCCGCTCGCGAGGTACCACAATCGATCGAACACCGCGCACCCGATCGCCACGAGGGTCACGTTGGCGATCGCCGCCGCGATCTGGGAGCTGACGATGGCGGCCGTGTAGTCCACGATCTCGTCGAGCCGGTGCGACCCGCGCCGCTCGCGGAGGATCGCGGCGAGCGTCGCCGCGGTCATGGCGGGCTGCTTCGTGGCGAGGACGAGACCGAACGCCTGCAGGAGCAGGAAGCTGATCGCGTAGTTGAGACCCGAGAGGAATCCTTCCGGGAACGCGGGCAGGCCCTTGCCCACGACGCGCATCTTGACCGCGGCGGTGAAGACGGTCAGCAGCCCGCCGCCCGCGGCCGCGAGCAGGATGTGCCGGTACTCCTTCAGGGTCCGCGCGATGTAGTGCTCGCCGGTCTTGCCGGAGCGATCCACGATCTTGCGGGCGAGCAGCTGGAGGTTCGCCGCGGCGAGCCCCGAGACGCTGCGGTCCGCCAGGTGCATGGACGCGAGCCGCGCCACGAGCACCTGGATGGCCGCGGAGCGGCGCGGCCCGCGCGGCGACTCCATGATCGCGACCATGCGCTCCATCCGCTGGAGCGACCGCGCGATCACGTCGATCCCGTACACGATGTTGACCGAGACGCCTTCCGCGTCGAGCCGGCGGCGCATGCTGCCGATCTCGGCCCAGCAGTCGGTCGCGATGCGCCGCCACTCCGCCGTCGCCTCGGACTCGCTCTGGCCCGTCGCGGACCAGCCCGCGAGCATCGCCTCCGTCGTCTTCTCCAGCCGGTAGAAGGGCGAGTCCCCGACGCGCTCGCCCCGGGCGAGCCGGCGCAGCGGCGCGGAGAGCCCCTCCGCCTGGATGCGCGCGGCGAGGAGCCGGAAGCCGTCGGCGAACGCCGCGCGGACCGGCGCCCACACGACGGCGCGCTCCGCGGGCGCCATCGCCGAGACGACGCGGTCGAAGAGCTCGGGCTCGAGGCGCTCGATGCGGCGGACGTGGGCGTGCGACGGGAAGAGACGGTAGATCAGCCGGGTCAGGTCGCGGTCGTCGTGTGCCGCCGGCAGCAGGCGGTCCATGACGCGATCGCCGAGCTCCGAGAAGAACCCGCGCGAGCTCGGCATGCCGGTCTCGCCGAAGAGCGCGGCCCCCTCCGCCTCCGCGAGCATGGCGGTCAGGGAGTCGAAGACGAGGGCCTGCAGCTCGGGCGTGCCCTCGAAGAGCGACACGAGCAGACGCAGGCGGCCGGTCGCGGTCTCGGGCGCGGCCGCGTCCGCCTTCGCCTTCGCATTCGCCCCGCGCTGGAGCGCCGGGTCCTCGCGGGTCCATTCGACCAGGACCATCCACGCGTCGAGCCGCTCGCCGACGCCGCCGGCGCGCGACAGCGACTCGAGCCTCGCCGCCATCTCGCGGACCATCGGCTCCGACCGGGCCGCCTCCGGAAAGAACGCGAGGATCCGCTCGACGCCGGAGACGGCCGCCCCGGGGTCCCCGGCTGGGTTCATCGGGCCGGATCTTAGCGAAAGTCGCGTCGGATGCCCCCGAGCCGCCGGTGCGGCGATCCGAGTCGGGCCGCCTCGATCAATAGCCCTCGCCGTCGGCGGCGGCCGCGGCCTTGCCGCGATGGATCCGGAAGAGGACGGCGAGATACGCGAGCGCGAGCGGGAAGCCGATCGCGAACCATCCGAGCGCGACGCGCAGGCCGGCGGGATCCCCCGCCGCCGAGTGGACCGTCATCGAGCGCGACGGATTCGACGCCTCGCGGAGCATCACCGGGTACACGGCCGCCGCCGTGGCGGCGGAGAGGCCGGCGAGAAACACGCAGGAGCCGAGAAACGCGGCGCGGTCGCGGCCGCGCGCGAGCCCGGCGAACAGCGCCGCGAGGCCGCCGAGCGCGGCGGCGCCGAGCGCGAGAGCGAGCGTACGCCGCGCGAGCGCCGGCAGGAAGTCGCCGTTGACGCGGGTCGTCGCGATCGTCACGGCCGGCCAGAGCACGGCCACGGCGATCGCGAGGCGGCGGCCCGCCGTCCGGCTGCGCGCCTGGAGCGGGCCGTCCGTCTTCCAG
>DATBBK010000031.1:0-24237 GCA_036271035.1 Thermoanaerobaculia bacterium
AGCCGCCCTCCGAGATCCACTTCAGCTCGCTGCCCAGATCCCCTGCGCTCTGCCAGCGGTCCTCGGGATCCTTCGCGAGCGCCTTGCGGATGACCCGATCCAGCGCAGGCGGCGACGTCGGGAGCACCGCGCCGATCGGCGCCGGCTCCTCCTTCATGATCGAGGAGATCAGCGACGCCTGCGATGCGCCGCTGAATGCCTTCCGTCCCGTCGCCATCTCGTAGAGCACGCAGCCGAGCGCGAAGATGTCCGTGCGCCCGTCGGCCTCGCGGCCCTCCAGCTGCTCCGGCGCCATGTACTGGAACGTCCCGAGGATCGTGCCCTCCTGAGTCAGGTTCGCGTCGCGGCTGCCCATCACCGTCGGCAGCGACGTCGCGCCGGATTGCGGCGCCGCCGCCATGGCCTTCGCGAGACCGAAGTCGAGGAGCTTCACGCCCGTCTTCGTGAGCATCACGTTGCCGGGCTTCAGGTCGCGGTGGACGATGCCCTGGCGGTGCGCCTTGTCGAGCGCGTCCGCGATCTCGACGGCGATGCGCAGCGTCTGCGGCAGCGGCAGCGGCCCGCGTGCGAGGCGGTCCGACAGCGTCTGGCCCTCGAGGAATTCCATGACGAGGTACTCGGTCTCGCCCTCGCGGCCGACGTCGTAGAGCGCGCAGATGTGCGAGTGCGAGAGCTGCGAGATCGTCCTGGCCTCGCGCTCGAAGCGCTGACGCACCTCGGCCGACGTTGAGAGATGCTGGGGCAGGACCTTGACGGCGACGGTGCGCTCGAGCCGCGAGTCACGCGCCTTATACACCTCGCCCATGCCGCCGGCGCCGATCTGCGCGACGACCTCATAGGGCCCGAGCCGAGTTCCCGAAGCGAGGGTCAAGGAGCGGGATTAGATCACGCGCCGTTCGGCGAACGGATCGCGGCGCCGGACCGCGGTCAGTGTTTCGCGGCGGCTTCGGTCAGGGGCGCGAGGTCGACGTTCGCCGGACCGTTCTGAACCTTGCCGGTCTTGTCGAAGCGCGAGCCGTGGCACGGGCAGTCCCACGTCTTCTCGGAGCCGTTCCACTGGACGATGCAGCCGAGATGCGGGCACACGGCCGAGACCTCGTGGAGCTCGCCCTTCTCGTCGCGATACGCGGCGACCTTCGAGAGCCCGCGCTGCACCACGGCGCCCGAGTTCCAGGGGATCTCTCCGGGAGACGCGCCGGGCATCGCGTATCCGGCGAACTGCGCCGCGACGTCGAGATTCTCTTTCGCCCACTCGCCCGCCGCCGCGACCACTTTTCGCGAGGGCTCGTAGATCTCGCGCCACGGATTCTCGCGGCCCTGGATGAGATCCGTGAGGAGGAGCCCCGCGATCGTGCCATGCGTCATGCCCATCCCCGAGTCGCCCGTGACGACGTACACGTTCTCGTCGCCCGGGTTCCTGCCGATGTACGCGAGGCCGTCGAGCGTCTCCATCACCTGGCCGGCCCACGTGAACGCGAGCCGTCCCGCCATCGGGAATCGCTCGCGAGTCCACGCCTCCAGCCGCCCATGGCGCGCGCGGCCGTCGTCCGCGTGCCCGCTCTTGTGGTCTTCGCCTCCGACGATGAGACAGTCGAGGTCGCCGTCTCCGTTCGGCATCGGCTGCAGGCGGACGTAGTGATACGGGTCGCCCGTGTCCCAGTAGAGCGCGCGCTCGACGGAGCCGCGCGGCACGGTCATGCCGACCACGTACGTCATGTACGGAGCCTGCTTCGTGTGGATCGCGAAGCGGTCGTTGATCGGGACGTTGGTCGCGACGACGACCGATCCGGCGGTCACCGTGTGCTTGCCGGCTCGCACGCGCGCCGGCGCGCCGTCCTCGATCGCGTCCGCGTGCGTCTTCGACACGATGCGCCCGCCGAGCCGCTCGATGGCGGCGGCGACGGCGTACAGATACTTCAGCGGGTGGAACTGGCCCTGGCGCGGGAAGCGGATCGCCGGTCCGGCGTCGAACGGCAGCGGCGCGCGCCCCGCGATCTCCACGTCGAGCCCCGCGCGTCGGGCCGCGTCGCGCTCGCGGGGAAGCGTATCCGGAGTCTCGCCGGGGACGGCGAACAGCCAGCCGTCGAGGCGGACGAAGTCGCAGTCGATCCCCTCGTCGGCGACGGTCCGCTCGATCCGGTCGATCGCGGCGGAGTGACTCTGCGCCGCCAGCCGAGAGCCCTCCTTGCCGCGCAGCCGCTCCAGGTGCACGTAGCGGTCGTCGAGGGCGTTGGCGAGGTGCGCCGTCGTCACGGACGTCATCCCGCCGCCGACCGGACCGTCGTCGAGCAAGAGCACCGAGCGGCCCTCGCGCGCGAGCAGGTACGCCGCCGTGATTCCCGCGATGCCCGCGCCGACGACCGCGACGTCCACGGCCGCGTCCTCCGAGAGGCTCGGGAACTTCGGAGAGGAGACGGTCGTCCAGACCGGCTCGTTCTTCGGGGCGGCGTCGTTCACGACGGGGAGAGGTGCAAGCCATGTGCCGCACGACGCCGGAGAGCCCGAACGGCGATTCGTTTACGATCTCGGCCATGCGCCACCTCGCCGTTCTCCTCCTGATGGGCGTCGCCTCACTCGCCGCCGCCGAAGAACCCGGCTCCGCACAGCGGGAAGTCGCCAAGCGTGTGCTCGCCTTCCACGGCGAGATGGGCGTCTACGCGAAGAGCCTCGACAGCGGCGAGACGATCGCCGTCGCGCCGGACGTCCGCTTCCCGACGGCGAGCCTGATCAAGGTCGCCGTGATGGCGGAGGTCTTCCGGCAGATGGACGCCGGCAAGTTCGACCGGAAGACGCCGGTGACGCTCCACGACAAGGACAAGGCCGGCGACGAAACGGTTCCGCTGAACATGATGCACGACGGCGCCGTGCTCACCGTCTCCGACCTTCTCAAGTTCATGATCGCGTACAGCGACAACACGGCCACGAACCTGCTCGTCGGGATGGTCGGCACGGCGAACGTGGACGCGCTGCTCGACTCGTTCGGCCTGAAGAAGACGCGGCTCTATCGGCCGACCTTCCGGGACGGCCGCGCCGACGTGCTGCCCGAGGAGGAGAAGGAGTTCGGCCTGGGCTCGACGACCCCGCGCGAGGCGGCGACGCTGCTCGAGCTCATCGCGCAGGGCAAGGTCGTGTCGAAGGCGGCAGGCGACGAGATGATCGGGCTCCTCAGTGCGCAACAGGACCGGTCGATGATTCCGCGCTCCCTGCCTTTCGAGACGGACGAGATCCTCGTCGCGAACAAGACCGGCTGGGACGAGGAGAAGCTCGGCGACGCGTCCGGATTCAAGGGCGACGTGCGCAACGACGCGGCATACGTGAAGACACCGAAGGCGCGCTACGTCATCGCGATCTGCGCGCGTCGCATCCGCGACAAGCGCGCGAGCGTCGACAACGAGACGTTCAGGGTCGGCGCGGAGATCTCGCGGATCGTGTACGACCGGTTCACCGGCGGACGGTGAGGCTCTTCGAGAACGAGCTCGTCGTCGCGCTGAACAAGCCGGCCGGCGTCTCGATGGCGACGTCGTCGCGCGAGGAGAAGTCGGGCGCCCGCGCCGTCGAACGGCTCCTCGCCGCGTGCGCCGAGGAACCGGACCCGGAGCTGCGCCTCGTGCATCGGCTCGACGTGGGCACGTCGGGCGTCGTGCTGCTGGCCCGCGGCGACGCGGCGCACCGCGCGCTCTCGCGCGCCTTCCAGTCGGGCGGCGCGCGCAAGACGTATCGCGCGCTCGCGTGGGGCCACCCCGTGCCGGCGCGCGGCGCCTGCGACGCGCCGCTGGAGCGCGACCCGAGCGACGGACGCAAGATGCGCGTCGCACGCGGCGGAGCCGGCAAGAGCGCGATCACGCGCTACGAGACGCTCGCGCGACTCCCCTCCGTCGCCGACCTGCGGCTCTTTCCCGAGACGGGACGCACGCACCAGATCCGCGTCCACCTGGCGGCGAAGGGCCATCCGATTGTCGGCGACGATCTCTACGGCGGCGCCACGCGGTGGCACGGCGTGCGCGATCGGGCGCGCCGGCGCGCGCTCCAGGCCGCGCGCCCGCTCCTCCACGCGGAGCGCGTCGAGATCGCCGACCTGTCCACGGCCGTCGACGCTCCTCTCCCGACCGACTACGCCGCCGCCCTGAGCGCGCTCCGCGGAGATGGCTGAGACCCGCGCCGCGCCCGCCTCTCCCCCGCGCTGGGTCTTCGCGGTGGTCGTCGCCGCGGGGCTCGCCGTCCGCCTCTGGCAGTACGCCGGAAACCCGTCCTTCTGGATCGACGAGCTCGCGCTCGTGGACGACGTGCTCCACATGCCCCTGCGCGCGCTGCTCACGGGGCCGCTGCCGCTCGATCAGATCGCGCCGCCCGGCTTCCTCGCGGCTCTGAAGGCGTCGGCGGTCTGGCTCGGCACCGACGAGCGTGCGCTGCGCGCGTTCCCGTTCGCATGCTCGCTGGCCGCCGTGCTCCTGTTCGCCGCCGTCGCGCGCCGCGCGCTCCGGCCGTGGACGGCGCTGCTCGCCGCCGCGATCTTCTCGCTTCTGCCGCTCCTCATCTCATGGACGGCGTCGGTGAAGCAGTACTCGACCGACGTCGCGGCGTCGCTGGTCGTGGTGCTCGCGGCGCTTCGCCTGCTGGAGAGGCGGCTGCGGCCGCGGGACGTGGCCCTCGCGGCGGCCGCCGGAGTCGTCGCGCCGTGGCTCTCCCACCCCGCGGCGTTCGTCGTCGCAGGGTGCGGCGCCGCCGTCGTCGGCGTCCGGCTGCGCGACCGGGACCGCAGCGCCTTCGGGGCCGTCGTCGCGGCCGTCCTCGCGTGGGCCGTCAGCGCGGGCGGCGCCGTCCAGCTCGCCCGCTCGATCCTCAGCGACGGGACGCGCGACTACATGGCGCGGTTCTGGGCGCCGGCGCTGCCGGATGCCGGAACGCTCGCGCTCGTCGCCCTCGGCGCCGTGTTGCTCGCGTGCCGCGGCGCGCGCATCGCCGTCGTGCTGCTCGCGCCCGTGGCGCTGACGCTCGCCGCGGCCGGCCTGCACGCTTATCCGTTCTCGGGCCGCGCCGTTCTCTTCCTCGTTCCGATCTTCGTCCTCGCGGCGGCCGAGGCGCTCGCCCTGCTCGTGGGCGGCGCCGCACGGCTCGGCGCGCCGCGCCCGATCGCGGCGGCCGTTCTCGTCGCGGCGCTCCTCGCCGCCTTCGCGACGAACCTTCCCGTCTACCAGCGCGAGGAGGTTCGGCCGGTCCTGCGCCGGCTCGCGCAGAGACTCGAGCCGGGTGATGCGCTCTACGTCATCTACGGCGCGAAGAGGGCGTTTTCGTTCTACGCGCCGCGCGCCGGCATCCCCGCCTCGCGGGCGACGCTCGGCGGGTGCCATCGCGGCGACCGGCGCGGCTACCTGCGGGAGCTGGACGCGTTCCGCGGCTCCCCGCGCGTCTGGGTTCTCATCGCGCACCCGGCGGCACGCCTCGCCGAGGCGCCGGTCATTCGCGGATACCTCGAGCGGATCGGAACGCGGCGGGAGACGATCGCGGAGACGGGCGCGTCCGCCGAGCTCTTCGATCTGAGCGATCCGGGCCGGCTCTCCAGCGCCGCCGCGGAAACGGTCCCGATCCCCGCCGTCGCGGCCAACGACGCGTACGGCTGCGCGAACGGCCCGATCGGCCGGGCGCCGTGGGAATGAATACGCATCGCGCGCGACCTTCCCGGGAGAGGGGAATGCAAGCGACTTCCCTCCCATGTCCACGGTCCGCGCAGCGGACCGCTAGAGGTCCTGGCTCCTAGCTCCCGAAGAACGCCCCCATGAACCGGTAGAAGTACCAGACGTCGACCTTCGACGACATCTCGAAGGGCGCGTGCATCGACAGCAGCGGGACGCCCATGTCGATGACCTCCATGTCCTCCTTCGAGAGATACCCGCCGATCGTGCCGCCGCCGCCCACTTCCACGCGCGGCGTCTGCGTCTGCCAGGGAATTCCGTTCGCGTCGAGGATCCGGCGGACCTTCGCGATGTACTCCGAGGTCGCGTCGAATCCGCCGCCGTAGCGCTTGATCGTCACGCCCCAGCCGAGCCTCGCCGCGTTGGTCGGCTCCGACGTCATCGGAAAGATCGGGTTGATCCCGTCGTTCGTGTCGGCCGAGACGACCTCCGACGCGCGAAGCGCGTGCCGCAGGTCGAGGTCGGTGTATCCCGAGCCGCGCTGGGCGCCGATCAGGCGCGCGAGCGTCGAGTTCAGAAACTGCGACGCGGCACCCGTGTTGTTGACCGAGCCCTCCTCCTCGAAGTTGGAGAGGTACGCGACCGCCGTGCGCTTCGGCGTCCCCTGCAGGTCCAGGATCGCGCGCACCGCGCAGTACGAGGAGAGACGGTCATCCTGCCCGAACGCGCCGACGAGGCCGCGGTCGAAGCCGACGTCCGCGGGTCGCGCGGCGTTGACCAGCGCGAGCTCGGCCGAGACGAAGTCCTCCTCGCGGATGCCGTAGGTCGACGCCATCGCCGCCATCACGGCCGCCGTGACCGAGGAGTCCGCGCCGGGGATGCTGCCGGCGACCGGATCGAGCTCCTCGCCCTTGAAGACCTCCGTGTACTTGCGGTCACGAAGCTCCTTGTCCGAGTGCGGCGCGTTGTCGGGGATCACGAAGACGGGGTCGCCGTCCTTCAGGCCGATCGAGACGTCGATGCGCTTGCCGTCGGTCGTGTCGACGCGGCCGACGAGCGCGAGCGGACGGTTCGCCCACTGGTACTTCTTGATCCCGCCGTAGTAGATCGTCTTGAAGAGAGCGTACCCGCCGGCCGACTGGATCGGCCGGGCCTTGAGGTCGATGTGCGGGCCGTCGTGATGCGTGCCGATGACGCGGCTGCCCGAGGTGATCGGGTCGGTGCCGACGACGACCAGGATCACCGCGCGATCGCGGCCGTTGACGTAGAGCTTCGCGCCGGCCTTGACCGCAGCGCCGTCCTTGAGCTCGCTGAAACCGGCGGCCTTCGCGAGGCGGATCACCTCGCGCGTCGACGTCTCGGCCGTGCGCGCCGTGTCCAAGTACGCCTTGTACTCCTCCCCGAACTTCGTGACGCGGTCGCGGTCGCCGTCCTTCAGCGCCGCCCAGGCCGACTTCCGGTTCTCCCAGACGCTGCCCGACTTCATGTCCTGGGCGGGACACACGGCGGTCGACGCCAGGAGCGCGGGGAGCAGAGCGGCCGCGATGCGAGTCTTCATGCGTCCTCCGATGTGCCGCGACATATTAGCCGCGGCTAATGGGTCGTCGTGTCGTAGCCCGCGGCGTTCCAGGCGTTCATGCCGCCGACGACGTTCGTGGCCCGAGGGAAGCCGAGCCGCTCGAGGAGGCTCGTCGCCGTCGACGAGCGGTATCCGCTGGCGCAGATGATGGCGATCGGCCGGGTCCTGTCGAGCGAAGCCGCGCGCTTCGCGAGCTCGTGGAGCGGGGCCGAGAGCGCGCCGGGGACGTGTCCCGATGCGAACTCCGCCGGCCGCCGCACGTCGACGAGCTGGAGCGTCTGGTCCTCGCCGAGCCGCGCCTGGAGCTCCGAGACGTCGATCTGCTCCGTCCGAGCGAGCGGTAGCCCGGCCCGATCCCACGCCTCGATCCCGCCGTCGAGGTAGCCGGGCACCGTCTCGAGCCCGACGCGCGCCAGCCGCGTTCGCGCCTCCTCGACGCGGTCCGGGTCCTCGGCGGCGACGACGATCGGCGTCTCGAGGGCGAGGAGCGTGCCGGCCCACGAGGCGAACTGGCCGCCGAGGCCGATGTTCAGCGCGCCCGGGACGTGCGCGGCGCCGAACTCGGCGGACGGACGCGTGTCGAGCACGACCGCGCCCGACGCAGCGCGCCGACGGACCTCCTCGGGCGAGAGCGACTCCGGCGCGGGCAGGCTCGAAAGCGCCGCGGGCCCCTCCCGGTTGAGCGCGACGTCGCGGCCGAAGTACGCGGGCGCCTCCGGCAGGTCCGCCGTCATCATCGCGACGAACTCCTCGCGCGGCATCGGCCGCAGCGCGTAGTTGCCGCGCCTCTGCTCTCCGATGGTCGAGCTCGTCTCGCTGGAGATGTTCCGGCCGCAGAGGGAGCCCGCGCCGTGCGCGGGATAGACGGCGACGGAGTCCGGCAGCGCGAGGAGCTTCTGGTGCAGCGAGTCGTAGAGCTGGCCGGCCAGCTCGTGCGGGCTCACGCGCGCGCCGAGCAGGTCGGGCCTTCCGACGTCGCCGATGAACATCGTGTCCCCGGTGAGCACGGCCTTCGGCGCGGCGCCCTGCAGGACGAGCACCGACACGGACTCCGGCGTGTGCCCGGGCGTCTCGAGGAAGCGCAGCGTGACGTCGCCCATGCGGATCTCGTCGCCGTCCTTCACCGGGACGTGCTCGAACGCCGCGCCGGCGCGCGCGCCGAAGTAGATGCGCGCGCCCGTGCGCGCCGCGAGCTCGCGGTGGCCGGAGACGAAGTCGGCATGGAGATGCGTCTCGATGACGTGCCGAATCGTCAGACCGCGCGCCCGCGCCTCCTCGATGTAGACGTCCACGTCGCGGCGCGGGTCGACGATCGCCGCCTCCCCCGCGTCGCCGACGAGATAGGACGCCTGCGCGAGACAGCCCAGATAGAACTGTTTGAGCTCCATTTCGGCCGGTTAGTTTTTCACACTCCGCAGCGGGCGCGCCGCCAGGGCGGGGCCGCCGCTACGCCTCGATCTCGACCGCGAAGCCCGGCGCGAGCGTCAGGCGGAGCCGCACGACGCGGCACGGCCAGCCCTCGCGCTCGATCCGGCTCGCGACACGACGCCAGATCCACAGGGCCACGTTCTCGGCGGTCGGCGGCGTGCTCGCGAACTCGGGCACGTCGCGGTTGAGGTTGTGGTGGTCGAGCGGCGCGTCGACCTCCTCCCTCAGCACGCGATCCAGGTCGGTCAGGTTGATGACCATCCCGGTCTGCGGGTCGGTCTCCCCGGCGACCTCGAGCTCGAGCGCGTAGTTGTGGCCGTAGCCGTGCGGGCCCTCGTCGCCGTAGACCGCGCGGTTTCTCTCCTCGCTCCACTGCGGGCGCCAGAGGCTGCGCCCGGCGTTGAAGTGGATCGTGCGGGAGAGGCGGATCATGGCGGGGCGAGATTTTATGACGTGAGCTCGCCGATACGACGTGATCCTGAGCGAAGCGAAGGATCCCCGACTCGCCGCGGCGCACGGCTAGAACGCCAGGGATCGTTCGTCGCTTCGCTCCTCAGGATGACGCGGAATGAACGATCGCGCGGGTCTTCCTACTTCTTCGTGAGGATCAGCTCCATCAGGACGTGCTCCTTGCCGTCAGGCCCCATGTTGTACTGCCGGTGGATCAGCCGCTTCCCGTTGTCCTCGAGAAACGAGACGGTCCGCGACTCGTGGCCCTCTCCGTGGCTCCCCTTGAGCGAGACGCTGTAGAGCACGATCTGCATGCCGTCGAACGGATCCCTGCTCTGGCGGACCGAGAAGTCCGTCGAGCGGGAGTCGTACCAGAACGTCGTGAAGAGACCGCTCTTCGGATCGAAGCCGGAGATTCCGGTGCCGGTCGAGTCCTTCCCGTCCTGGTGGAACGTGAAGTTGGACTCGAGGAAGCGGCCGTCCTGGACCATCTTCTGCGAGGCCTCGCCCGACGCCTTGCGCGGCGCGCCGCCGCCGGGCGGATAGAAGTTGCGCTCGACGCTCCACTCGCCCTCGAACGTCTTCAGAAACGCCTGCCCGGCTCCGGGCCCGATCGGCGGCTCGAACTGCGCCTGAGGATCCTTCCTGGGCGCGGCCGTCTTCGCGTCCTGCGCGAGGCCGGCGGCCGCCACCGTGAGCAGGACCGCCGCCGCGGCCGCGATGCGCGATGTCTTCATCGTGTCTCCTTTCGAGAAGCCGGGCGGCGCTCTCCTAGAGCGTCAGCCGGACCATGAACTGGAACTGCCGCGACGGGTCGACGTTGGAGACGCCTCCGAGCGCCGAGCCGAAGCTCGGCAGCGGCACGCCGCTGGGATCGTTGCCCCACGTGCCGTTGCGGCCGTAGATGTTCGCATGATTCGTCACGTTGAGGCACTCGGCGCGCAGGCCGAGCCTCGCCGTGCCGCCGATCGGAAACTCGTAGCCGAGGAAGAGCGAAAGGTCGACCATGTCGGTCCCCTGCCCCGCGTTGCGGCCGACGACGGTGCCGTCGATGACGGGGCGGTCGGCGTTGGCGCCGTCGCCGTTGTTGTCGACGCCCGTGAGGATGTTGAACGGACGGCCGGAGGCGTAGGTGAACGAGCCGCCGCCCTGGATCTGGAAGGGCAGCAGATACCAGCCGGAGAGCACGAGCCGATTCGGCTGATTGAGGAGGCTGTTCGCCCACTCCGCATTCAGGTCGTTGACGTCGTTGGGATCACCGCCGGTGGCGTCCGGCTCGAAGTTGTTGCGGGCGTGGGACCACGTGTATGAGAGCAGGACCTGTCCCTTGCCGTCGAAGTGATGGTTGAGGTTCAGCTGCAGGGCGTCGTAGAGGCTGTTCCCCTCGTTCACCGTCACGAGGATCCGCTTGTAGCCGTTCGGCACCGGCTTGATCGGCCGCGTCGCGTCGGCGGCGGACGCGCTGCGCGTCTGACCGGGCTCCGTGCGGTCGAAGAACGCCGGCGCGTTCAGGTCGAGGTTGCGATCGATGTTGTCGGTGCGCGCGTGCACGTAGTCCGCCGACAGGATCCAGGAGGGCGCCAGCTCCCGCTCGCCGCCGATCGTGATCTGCTGCGTGCGCGGGTTGACGAGCTCGTCCGGATAGCCGTTCAGCTTCGAGACGTCGAAGAACTGGTTGTAGAAGGACGCCTGGCCCGGCCGGATCGTGATGTCGCGCGGCGGCAGCACGGCGCCCGGCGGGAACTCCGGCAGCGGCTCGAGGTCGGTCGGGAAGCCGAGCTGGCCCGGCGCCGCCGAGAAGGTGAAGAAGCCCGTCGGCCCGTTGAGCGCCCAGCCGGCGACGATGTTCGCTCGGATCTCGGAGTAGTACATCGCGTAGCCGCCGCGGATCGCCGTCTTGCCGTCGTGGCCGGGCCGCCAGGCGAAGCCGAAGCGAGGCTGGAAGTTGTCCTTCGCGTCCGTGATCGACTGCTGGTCGTAGCGCAGGCCCAGGTTCAGCGTCAGGTCGTTCGTGATCCACCAGTCGTCCTGGAGGAAGAGCGACCAGATGGACTCGCTGACGGCGTACGTGACGTTGCCGAAGCCCTGGGTGTAGCGCGTAACGTCGTCGATCGAGAGATCCGACGTCGGGATCGACGGCGAGATGCCCGGCTTGAACGTGAACTGGCCGAGAATGAACGGCGCGCCGAACTCCTGTCCGTTGCCGCCGGAGTGCGAGTGGATGTAGTCGCCGCCGAACTTGACCAGGTGCGAGCCGAACGAGAACGAGGCCGTGTCGGCGATCTGCCACTGCTGGTTCGTCAGCAGCGCAGAGCGCGACTCGCCCTCGGTCGAGACGCCGGGCCGCACGAACTGCGTCGACGGGTCGATCGGGGTGAACCTGGTGATCGGATCGGCGTCGAGATAGACGGCGCGGGCGTCGTTGAACACCGCCGAAGACAGCACGGACGAGTCGCCGAGCGCGTACGTCCAGGTCTTGCGCACGAACTCGCGGCCGGCGCTCGGCAGGTTGAGGCCGCCGACGACGTCCTGGGGGTTCGTGTCGTAGAACTGGTCGGCCGAGAACTTGCCGAACAGGTGGTTCTGGTCGCTCAGGTTCGCGTCGACGCGCGCGAAGAGCAGCGACTGCTCGAAGTCGCCTCGGAACGTGCCCGGGTCGAGCGGCGAGGTGATCGTCGCGTCGCGGTTCTGGCTGTTGTACTCGCCGCCGGCGGAGAAGTAGGCCTTGTCGGTCGCGATCGGGCCGGAGACGATGCCGCTGCCCTGCCAGAGGTTGTCGTAGCCCGAGGTGCCCGTCACGGGCTGATCGCCCGAGAACCCTCCCGGCCGGTAGAGCCCGGTCGCGTCGACCTTGATGCTGTTGGTGCCGGCCTTCGTGACGAGGTTGATGGCGCCGCCCGTCGTCCGGCCATACTCGGCGGAGAACGCGCTGGTGAGGACGTTCACCTCCTGGACCGCCGGCAGCGGCAGCGTAGTGGCAATCGTCTGGCGGCCCCACGAATCGTCGCCGGAGATGCCGTCGACGAGGTACGTGGTCTGCCGCCGGCCGCCGCCGTCGATGACCGAGAGCGTCTCGTTCAGGAAGAGGTCGCCCGTGCCCCGCGCGGGCCGCACGGCCGAGTTGAGCAGGGGAACGCTCGTGAGCTTGCGGCCCATGAGCGGCGTGTTCTCGACCTTGAGCGTGTCGAAGCGCGTCCCGAGCTGCGGCGCGTCCGCGCGCACGGAATCGGCGGTGCCCGTCACGCGCACCTCTTCCGCGACGCGATTCGGGCCGAGGACCGCGTCGATCTGGGCGGTCTGGCTGCCGGCGAGCGGGAAGGGACCCTTCTGCTGCGGCGCGAAGCCGTCCTTCGACACGGCGAGGCTGTACTGCCCCGTCAGCGGCACGAGCGCGATCGCGTAGAGGCCCTCGGCGTCGGTCTGCACGGTGCGCGTGACGCCGGTCGCGGAATTGGTGAGCGTCGCGGTCGCTCCCGGGATCGGGCGTCCGGACTCGTCGATGACGCGGCCGCGAACCGTGGCCGTGGACGGCGTCTGCGCGGCGACCCGCGCGGCGAGGGCGGCGAGACAGAGTACCGCCATGAACAGAGCGCGAGAGACGGCGGATGTGACCCGGAAGAGTCGAATCATGAGCTCCCTCCGTTGTCTTGCGGAACCGCGGCAGAGCCGCGGAGACGTCCCCGCGTCCGGCTGAACCGGACGCCTAGAGCCGGGAACGCGGAGGGATCAGATCCGGCGCGGGAAGGCGAGGAAACGAGGGAGGTCGTTTGGAAGCGGACGCTCGTCCGCGGAGACACGGACGGACGCCGGCATCGGCACGGAGCGCCCCGGGCGCGGCGCGTCCGATCGGTCGGGAAGTGCGAGGAAGACCGCCGCCCGATACGAGCGGATCGTGACCGGCGAGCCCGCGAGGGTCGACACGGGCTCCGGCGGAGCGCAGTCGCCTTCCTCCATGTCCGCGAGCCAGATCTCGCCCTCGCGCTGCAACAGCGAGGCGCGCGGCGCGGCGTCCCCGGGGACGACGTCGAACGGCGCGCTGGGAGCGATCTCGATCTCCCGCCCGCCGCGATTCATGCGAAGGATCAGCCTCGCGTTGCGGGCGGAGACCGCGGCGACGCTCCAGGCGTAGGAGCCCGCGCGCGGGTCGAGCTCCTCGGTGATCCGGAGTCTCGAGCGGCCGCCGTCGACGTCGAGCAGCAGCTCCAGCTCGCCGGCGTCCGCGGGCAGGCCCTCCCAGCGGACCGTCACGAGCTGACCGGCGGCGACGGGCGACGCGGCATCGAGGTATACGCGCGGCTCCGGCGCGACGGCTCCGGAGAGGAGCACGCGCAAGCCGACCGCGGCCGCGAGGTGGAGAATCACGAGTTTCGCGGAGGGTATTGGCGGGCCCGCTCGAAGTCAATGTGCCGCTGCGGCCGATGACCGCCGGTGCAATAGAATTCGCGGCGTTCCGAGAGGCATGCGATGAATATCTACTCGTCCGTCGTGGAGCTTCGGGAGGCGGTGGCGCTGTCCGGAGCGGCACGGTTCGACGGCGGCCTGATCGTCACGCGGCCGGACGACTTCCGCCGGAACGTCCTGGACGGACTGGTCTGGACCGCCGTCTTCGGCGGCAGGGACGTCAGGGACGTCGCGCGCCATGCGATCCGGGAGGCGGCCGAGTCGCTCGGCATCATGCCCGCATCGATCCTCCCCCTCTACGAGGCCCGCGGCCGCGGTGAGTGGTCGGGAATCACGGTGCCCGCGATCAACGTCCGGATGATGTCGTACGACACCGCGCGGGCGGCGTGCCGGGCGGCGCGGCAGCTCGACGCCGGCGCGGTCGTCTTCGAGATCGCGCGCAGCGAGATCGGATACACGGAGCAGCGGCCGGCCGAGTACGCCGCGGTGATGCTCGCGGCGGCGATCAAGGAGGAGTGGTCGGGCCCGTTCTTCCTCCAGGGCGACCACTACCAGACGAACCCGAAGAAGATGGCCGAGGCGCCGGAGAAGGAGATCGCGGCCATCCAGGCGCTCATCGACGAGGCGATCCCGGCGGGATTTCTCCAGATCGACATCGACACGTCGACGCTCGTCGACCTCTCGAAGAAGACGCTGATCGCCCAGCAGGACGTGAACGCCACGCTCTGCGCGCGCTTCACGAAGTTCATCCGCGAGCGCGAGCCGAAGGCGATGCCGATCTCGATCGGCGGCGAGATCGGCGAGGTCGGCAAGGAGAACTCGACGCCGGACGAGTTCCGCGCCTACATGGACGTGTACCGGAACGCCCTCGGCGACGGCGGCAAGTCCGGCATCTCCAAGGTGTCGGTCCAGACCGGCTCCTCGCACGGCGGCGTCGTCGGACCCGACGGATCGGTCGAGCGGGTCGCGATCGACTTCTCGGTGCTGAAGAGCATCTCCAAGGTCGCTCGCGAGGAATACGGGATGGCGGGCGCGGTCCAGCACGGCGCGTCGACGCTTCCGCCGGAATACTTCGGCCACTTCCCCGACAACGACTGCGCGGAGATCCACCTCGCCACCGACTTCATGAACACCGTTTACGACCATCCCTCGTTCCCCTACCCGCTCAAGCGGGAGATCGAGCGGTGGCTCGACGAGAACGCCGCGGCTGAACGCAAGAAGACCGAGACGCAGGCGCAGTTTCTCTACAAGACGCGCAAGAAGGCGATCGGACCGTACAAGGAGCAGGTCTGGAACCTGCCCGAGGGCACGCGCGCGGCGATCCGCGACACTCTCGAGAAGAAGTTCCACTTCCTGTTCACGAAGCTTCGGATCCACGGCTCGCGGGCGCTCGTCGCGAAGTACGTGAAGCCCGTCTCGTATCACTCGGCCGAGTCCGTCGCCGCGGGCGCCGCCGGCCAGGCGGGGTACGTGCGAGACGACGCCGCCGGGGACTGAGTCGGGCCGCAAGCCGTAAGCCGTAAGCCGTAAAGAAAGACAACCGAAGAGTGGCCAAACAACCGAATCCGTCGCGACGTCACGTCGCCTCCGAGCGCGAAAAGGCGCAGCACGGTTCACGGCTCACGGCTCACGGCTCACGGCCTCCGTCCACGATGACCGCGGTGGTGAAAACGAAGCCCGCTCCGGGCAAGGGCGCGACCGAGATCCGCCAGGTGCCCGTCCCGAAGCCCGGCCAGGCCGAGGTGCTCATCAGGGTCATCGCGACCGCGATCTGCGGAACGGACAAGCACATCTATCAGTGGGACGCCTCGATGGCGGCCATGATGACGACGCCGCGGATCTACGGCCACGAGTTCTGCGGCGAGATCGTCGCCTTCGGGCCCGGCGGCAAGCGCCCGCACCTCCGCGAGGGGCAGTACGTGTCCGCGGAGATGCACGTCACCGACGGCTCGTGCCGGCCGTGCCTGACGGGACGCCGCCACATCTGCGAGAACACCAGGATCCTCGGAGTCCACGGCGACGGCTGTTTCGCGCAGTACGTCGTCGTCCCCGCGTTCAACGTGGTGCCGCTCGATCGCGCGATCATTCCGCCGAAGGTCGGCGCGTTCCTCGACGCGCTCGGCAACGCGGTCCACACGACGCAGGTCGCCGACCTCTCCGGAAAGTCCGTCGCGGTGCTCGGCTACGGGCCGATCGGGGCGATGTGCGCGGAGATCGCGCGCATCTCCGGCGCGGCTCGCATCGCGATCACCGAGGTGAACGGCCTCGCGGCGGCGCACGCGCGGCGCTGGGCGAAGGCGCGGAACCTCTCGCAGGTCTCCGTCATCGAGCTGACCCGCACGAAGGATCCGGTGGGAAGCGTGCGCGAGGCGACCGGAGGCGGCGCGGACGTCGTGCTCGAGCTCTCGGGCGCCGAGCCGTCCATCAACCTCGGGCTCGCGGCCGCGCGCCCGGGCGCCGTCGTCTCGCTGCTCGGGATTCCGCGCGAGAAGGCCGTCACGATCCGGGACTACACGAACGACCTCGTCTTCAAGGGACTCACGATCCACGCGATCATCGGCCGCCGGATCTTCGACACCTGGATCAAGATGCTCGACCTGTTCCGCGCCGGCCTCGACGTCGAGGACCTGGTCACCAACGAGTTCGATGGGCTCGACCGCTTCCACGAGGCGATCGAGTTGCTCGAGGATCGCCGCGCCATGAAAGTCGTCTTCTACCCCAACGGGAGGCCCTAACAATGCCCACGACCCGACCGCCCAAGCCCGATCCCAACCAGGAGCTGACCGAGCGGCGCATCGCGGAGTTCGCGCTCGAGGAGTCGCGCCTCTCCAACGTTGCGTACCGCTTCGAGCTCCGGCCGCGCGAGCGGGTCTGGCAGAACTGGGACCGCACGGAGTTCGAGGAGAACCGCTACCGCACGCTCGGCATCGCCGGCGTGTGTCTCAAGCGCGACGAGATCGACCGCGCGCATCGCGCCGCGACCCGGGCGCTCGAGGAGGTCGACGACATTCTCTTTTCGGTCGGCGAGCCGGCCGAGGCGATCGTCGTGCGCGGCGCGACCGGAACGTCGGAGATCGTGCGGCGGCCGACGATCTGCGCGGAGGTGATGGCGGCGAGCGGCGCGAACTTCGACCGCGCGCTCGCGGCGCTCGAGGCGGCGTTCCCGGGCGGACGGGTGGCCGGGAAGATCGTCTCCGAGGAATAGGTAAATCGCGGCGGCGCTCGCCGCCGCCACTGAACCGGGCGGAGCCCGCCGGCCCCGCCCTTTGTCCGAGGGCAAGAGCCATGACCTCTCTCATCGACCACCTCGCCGGCCAGATGGCCGAGCTGCGCGCGAAGGGCACCTACAAGGAGGAGCTCGTCCTCCAGTCGCCTCAGGGCCCGCGCGTGAAGGTCGGCGGCCGCGAGGTCGTCATGCTGACCTCGAACAACTATCTCGGCTTCGCGAACCACCCGCGGATCAAGGAGGCGCAGAAGCGCGCCGTGGACCGCTGGGGCGCGGGGCTCGGGTCCGTGCGATTCATCTGCGGCACGCAGGAGCTGCACCTCGAGCTCGAGGCCGAGATCGCGTCGTTCTTCGGCACGGACGCCGCGATCCTCTACATGACCTGCTGGAACGCCAACGAGGGCCTGTTCGCGGCCGTGCTCGACGAGCCCGACGGCCTCTACTCGGACGAGCTGAACCACGCGTCGATCATCGACGGCGTGCGGCTGAGCAAGGCGAAACGCTTCCGGGTTCCGCACAACGACACGAAGGCGTACGAGCGGATGCTCGACGAGGACAAGACGTCGCGCTACCGCCTGATGATCACGGACGGAGTGTTCTCCATGGAGGGCGAGGAGGCGGATCTGCGAGAGCTCGTCCGCATCAGCGAGGCACGGGGCGTGATCCTCGCGGTCGACGACTCGCACGCGACGGGCGTCCTCGGCGCGACGGGGCGCGGCACCGGCGAGGAGCAGGGCGTGATGAGCCGCATTCCCGTCTGGACCGGCACGCTCGGCAAGGCCATGGGATCGGCGGCCGGCGGCTTCGTCGCGGGTCCGCGCGCACTCGTCGAGACCCTGCGCCAGCGCAGCCGGACCTATCTCTTCTCGAACACCCTGCCGCCGGCGGTCGCGGCGGGCGCGCTCGAGGCGTTCCGGCTGCTGAAGGAGGACCCCGCGCCGGTCCGCCGCCTGCGCGAGAACGCGGCCTACTTCCGGAAGGCGCTCGCCGACGCGGGCTTCCGGATCCCGCACGGCACGCACCCGATCGTGCCGGTCATCGTCGGCGACACGGCGAAGGCGCTCGCGATGGGCAAGGCGCTCTTCGAGGAGGGCGTCTACGTGTCCGGCTTCGGATTCCCCGTCGTGCCGCAGGGGCAGGCGCGCCTGCGCTGCCAGGTCTCCGCCGCGCACGAGCGCTCGGACCTGGACCGCGCGATCGAGGCGTTCCGGAAGGTCGGGAAGAAGTTCGAGGCGGCCTAGCCCTTCCTCGGCTTCGGTCCGAAGCGCTCTAGCTCTCCTGCATCTTCTTGCTCGCGTTGCGATAGAGGAGCAGGCACAGGGCCCCGAAGGCCACGGCACAGAGGACGTCGCCCCCGACGCCTCCCTTGAAGTCCTTGTAGATCTTCGAGCCGATGTCGAGGCGGTCGAGGATGTTCGGGTTCGACCAATGCAGCACGACGTCGCCGAACGCGGCGACCATGGCGATGACCACGCCCATCAGCGAGCCGCCTGCCACCAGCCCGGTCGAGTAGAGCATTCCAGACGAGAGCTCGCTCTCTTCCCCCTTCTCCTTGCGGTCGACGAACCCCTTGATCAGTCCACCGATGAAGATCGGGAGCGTCGTCGACAGCGGAAGGTACGCGCCGACGGCCCACGACAAAGCGTGCGCGCCCGCCATCTGCGCCATGAACGCGAGGAAAACTCCCACGAGCACGGGCGCCCACGGCAGGTTCTGCGCGAGCAGGCCCTTGATGATCGTGGCCATGAGCGTGGCCTGCGGCGCGGGGAGCATCGATCCGCCGATCCCGTGCGCCATGCCCGCCTCGCGGTAGGTGCGGTCGAGGAGGAAGAGAGTGCCGCCGATGACGATCGACGAGACGACGACGCCGATGATGAACCCGATCTGCTGCCGGCGCGGCGTCGCGCCGACGATGTAGCCGGTCTTGAGGTCCTGCGACGTGGCGCCCGCGTTCGCGGCCGCCACGCACACGATCGCGCCGACGCAGAGGGCGACCGCCTGGTAGACGTCGCCCGTCCGGCCGACGAAGACGAACACCACGCACGTCGCCATGATCGTGGCGATCGTCATCCCGGAGATCGGGTTCGACGAGGTGCCGATGATGCCGACGATGCGCGAGGAGACCGTGACGAAGAAGAAGCCGAACACGATGACGAGCAGGCCCATCAGAAGCGATCCCGGGAACTCGCCATGCGGGAATCCCGGCAGGATCGTGATGAGCAGGGCGAGGACGAGCGAGCCGATGACGACGAAGCTCATCGGGAGGTCTTCCTCCGTCCTTATCGCCTTCGCGCCACCCTTGCCGGCTCCGAACGACTTCACCGACTCCCGGAAAGCCGAAACGATCGTCGGCAGCGTCTTGATCAGCGTCATCACGCCCGCGCACGCGACCGCGCCGGCGCCGATGTAGCGGACGTACGCGCGATAGATCCACTCCGCGTGGGAGTGGCTCTGGATCCAGGCGTCGGTGAAGCTCAGGTTCTTGAGGTCCTGGATGATCCGCTGATCATCGACGAAGATCGAGATCAGCGGGATCAGCGCCAGCCACGAGAGCACGCCGCCGGAGGCGAGCTCGCCGGCGATGCGCGGACCGATGATGTAGCCGAGGCCGAGGTACTCGGGCGTCACGTCGCAAGACAGCGTGGCGTCCGGAATCTTGCCGTTCTTCGTCGTGCGGAACCAGGTCGCCGTCTCGCGCCACAGGCCCAAGATTCCGTACAGGAACTTGTAGAGGACGGCCGCGCCGACGCCGCTGAACACCATCTTGGCGAGGTCGCCGCCGCGCTCGCCGGCGATGAGCACATCGGCGCAAGCCACGCCTTCCGGGTACTTGAGATTACCGTGCTCCTTGACGATGAGTGCGCGCCGGAGCGGAATCATGAAGAGCACGCCCAGCGTTCCGCCGATGACGGAGAGCCCGAAGACGGTCAGGTAGTGAAAGTATTCGCCGCCGTTCGCGAGGAAGAGCAGCGCGGGGATCGTGAACACGACGCCCGCCGCGACGGATTCACCCGCAGAGCCGATCGTCTGGACGATGTTGTTCTCGAGGATCGTCGACTTGCCGATCTTCTTGAAGACGGCGATCGCGAGCACCGCGATCGGCACCGACGCCGAGACCGTGAGGCCGGCTCGGAGAGCCAGGTAGACCGTCGCCGCGCCGAAGAAGATCCCGAAGAACGCGCCGAGCAGGATCGCCTTGAGCGTGAACTCTGCAATCGACTGCTCCGGCGGGATATACGGGCGGAACTCCGACCCGGACGAGGCTTCGTGCGCCATGCGGCCTCCCGTTAAGGCGTTTTCGCTCGAGTGACTGCGCGGGGATTATATGAAGGCGGAGCGTTCAGACCGTACCAAATCGGAGGTTCCGACTCCTGCGGTCCGGGGCCCGACCGGGCCACTCAGGCGCTTCAGGTGCCGCCGAACCCGATGGTGACCTTTCCGGACTCCAGGATGACCGGAACCTCGCGCCCCCCGGAGAGACCGATCATCCGGGCGAGCTCTTTCTCGTCGTTCTTGACGTTGATGTAGCGGACCGAGTACTGGCGACGCGCGAAGTCCTCACGGGCCTTGGTCGTGTAGGGTCAGGTGTCCTTGCCGAAGATCTCGACGCTCAGCGCCCGATCGTTCATCGCATCTCCTTGCCGCGGCGATGATAACCGTCTCGAACGAGGCCGGATGCTATGATTTTTTGAGGGTATGAGGACGCTCTCCGCCGCGCTCCTGGTGACGCTTCTCGTGCCCGCCTCCACGATCCGAGCCGGCGTCGTCGCGGGCCGCGTCCTCCTTCAATCCTCGAGAAAGGACCGGGCCGACGCGTCGAACGCGGTCGTCTGGATCGAGGGGACGCCGGCGCCGGCGCGCGGATCGGGATCCGCGGCGCACCGGCCCGAGATGAAGAGCGCCTCGAAGCGCTTCGCGCCGCGCGTCGTCGCGGTGCCGCTCCACTCGGCCGTGGAGTTCCCCAACGTCGACCCGATCTACCACAACGTCTTCTCCGTCTCGGGCGGCAACCGCTTCGACCTCGGCCTCTACCGGAGCGGCGCCTCCAAGGAGAAGACGTTCGAGGAGCCCGGACTCGTTCGTGTCTACTGCAACATCCACCCGCAGATGGTCGGTTTCGTGATGGTGGTCGACTCCGATCACTCCGCCGTGACCGGCCCGGACGGCGCGTTCCGTTTCGAGGGCGTTCCTCCCGGCTCCTACGTCCTGCACGCGTGGCACGAGGAGGGCTCGGAGGTGAAGATCCCCGTCACCGTGCGCGCGTCCGGTGACGCGCCGGTTTCGGTTCCGATCGACGTCTCGGGCTTCAAGCCGGAGGCGCACAAGAACAAGTACGGAAAGGACTACAAGCCGCCCACGTCCGACGCCGAAGATGAGCGCTACTGAGGCGCCCGGCTCGGCGGGACTCACCTCGCCGGAGCTCCGAGTCCGCGGCCTCAGGCTCCCCGCGCCGGAGCCGCCGCGGTTCTCGCTCTCGCTCAAGATCTTCGCCGCGGCGGCCCTCCTGATCCTCATTGCCGTCGGAGGCGCCGTCGCGGTCGGCGCCTATCGCGCGCGCCAGGTGGCCGACGCGAAGATCGACGAGGACCTGAGGAAGGCCGGCCCGGGCTGGGAGTCGTTCCAGCAGAACCGGTACGAGGACCTCCAGCGCGCGCTGTCGGTCGTCGTCAACAACGCGGGAACGATCTCGATGATGTCGACGCTGGTCCCCGAGACGGGGCGGCCCGACCCCGCGACCGTGTTCGACACGCTCAAGCGCGAGCAGGCGTCGAGCGCGCGCGCAGATTTCCTGTTCGCCACGACGCCCTCGGGCCAGGTGCTCGCCCGGACGGACAAGCCGCTGCCCTACTCCGCCGACCTCTCGAGCGTCCCGACGATCGCCGGCGCCATCGAGGGCGGGCAGACGGAGGGGATCTGGCTCTCCGGTGGGAAGCTGTTCCACGTCGTCGCCGCTCCGGTGCTCGAGGGCGGCAGCCGGCTCGTCGGAGTGATCGGGGCCGCGTTCCAGATCAACGACGAGGTCGCGCGCAACCTCGAGCAGCTTCTCAACACGCAGGTCGTCTTCCTCGCCGACGCCGCGAAGCCCTCGGAGCCGGCGAAACCCGCGCTCGCCGCCTCGACGCTGGGGGCCGTCTCCGGGTCCGCCGTGTCCGCGATCGAACGCACGCCCGGGCTCGTCCAGAAGGTCATGCGGGAGGGCAAGCCGATCGGCCCGCTCTCCCTCGACGTGTCGGGCGAGACGTACCTCGCGTATCTTCTGCCGCTGCGCTCCTCGACGGACCAGCTCGTCGGCGCCGCGGTCGCGCTGCGAAGCCGCGAACGCGAGCTCGCCGCGTTTCGCGAAATCCAGAAGACCCTGATCCTGGTCGGCCTCGCCTCGCTGGTCGTCGCCTTCGTGCTCTCGTTCATCCTCGCGCGGCGGATCACGGGCCCCGTCGACCGGCTCGTCCGCGCGACCGAGGAGGTCCGCGTCGGCAACCTCGACGCGCCCGACCTCCCCGTGGAGTCGAAGGACGAGATCGGCATCCTCGCGCGGTCATTCCGGGCCATGCTCGAGGAGCTGCGCGAGAAGGCGGCGCTCGAGCAATACGTCGCCTCGCTGACGATGAACATGAGCGCGGAGTCCGCGACGACCGTCGTCGGGAAGACGCCGACGTCGACGACCGCCGGCGGGGAGCCGCGCGTCGGGCAGCTGTTCGCCGCGCGCTACGAGATCCAGGGCGTGCTCGGCCAGGGCGGCATGGGCGTCGTCTACCGCGCGCACGACCGCGACCTCGACGACGGAGTGGCCATCAAGACGCTGCGCAGCGAGGCGCTCTCCGCCGATCCGTCGCTCCTCGACCGATTCAAGCAGGAGATCCGCCTCGCGAGGCGGATCACGCATCCGAACATCCTGCGCACGCACGACCTCGGCGAGTCGGGCGGCCTGCGCTACCTGTCCATGGAGCTCGTGAAGGGGCTCACGCTCAAGCAGCTCGTGGAGGCCGGCGAGATCCTCCCGACGCCCGTCGGACTTCGCATCGCAAAGCAGATCTGTGCGGGCCTCGCGGCGGCGCACGAGGTCGGCGTCATCCACCGCGACATCAAGCCGCAGAACATCATCATCGAGGCGACCGGCGGTTTGAAGATCATGGACTTCGGCATCGCGCGGCTCAAGGAGGAGCGCGGGATGACGGCGGAGGGCACCGTCGTCGGCACGCCGGACTACATGTCGCCGGAGCAGGCCCGCGGCCAGACGCTCGACTTCCGGTCGGACATCTACTCCACGGGCGTCGTGCTCTACGAGGTGTTCACCGGGACGCTGCCGTTCGACGGCGACTCGCCATTGGCCGTCGTCCTCAAGCACATCCAGGAGGCCCCGCCGTCGCCCCAGGCGCGGAACCCGCGGATCGACCCGAAGATCTCGCAGATCGTCCTGAAGTGCATGCAGAAGGACGCGAAGGACCGCTACCAGAGCGTCAACGACCTGTACGAGGCGCTCGCGCGCGTGACCGCGCAGGCCGCGTGATGGGTCGAAGGCCGAAAATCGAAAACCGAAACCGGCAGAGGCCCTCGGTTCCCGGCTGTCGCCTCGCGGTGTTCGGTCTGGTCGCGCTCGCCGTCGTCGCCGCAGCGGCTTCGGCCCAGGAGCCGCAATACTTCACCGAGCCCGATCACCCTCCGCTCTTCTCGTACCGGTGGGATTTCCTCGCGCGGTACGACCGCGTCGACCACTGGCCCTACAACGAGAGCGTCGACCGCGGCCGCTTCGAGCTCCGTCCCGAGGTCGACGCCGATCCGCTGTCGAACCTGCGGCTCGGCGTCCGCGCGGTCTTCAACTACGGCACCGAGCCGTACGACTACTCGTACTACGACAACTTCGACAACCGCTCCGCGCTGCTCGACCGGCTCTACTTCCAATGGCGTCCCGGCGACTTCACGATCCGCGGCGGCAAGTTCGCGATGCCGATCGTCGCGACCGAGATGGTCTGGGATCACGACATCCAGACGCTCGGCGGCGCGGTCAGCTGGACGTCGATGAGCTCGGCGTACGGCGCCTTCACCCTGTCGGGAGCGTTCTTCTACGGTCCGCAGCACGGGCACGACACGTCTCGCATCGGCGTCGGTCAGGTCGGCTGGCACTACGGCGGCGACGGCTTCGAGGTCGACGCCAACGCCGCCTACTGGGGCTACGACATGCGCGACATCGACCCTGTCTACTTCCGCCAGAACACGCTGCGCCTGGAGCCCGGCGCCCCGCACTACGCCACGGACTTCCACGTCGCCGACGTGCTCGTGCGAATCCGCTTTCCGCTCGGCCCCGTGCCCATGACCCTCTCGCTCGACGGCGTCCGAAACTTCGCCGCCGATCCGGGCCGGCGGAACGCATTCGAAGGAACCGTCACGGCCGGTCGACTCGGGACGCCCGGCGAATTCCGGGCGGCGTACGGCTATCAGTACATCGAGAGGGACGCCATAGTCGGCGCCTACAACAGCGATGACTGGTGGTACCACACCTGGTACGAGGGCCACCGGGTCGCCCT
>DATBBK010000032.1:0-9308 GCA_036271035.1 Thermoanaerobaculia bacterium
CCGCGCCACGCCGCTGCGCAACGAGATCGAGGCGCGCGACGCGTCGCGGCTGCGCGCGGCCGTGGACGCGGCGGAGGCTGCAGTCCGCGTTCGATTCGGCGCGGGACCGATCGACGCCGGGATGGGAGCGTTCGTGGTCGAGGTGGGGAGAGACTGATCCCTCACCCCGACCCTCTCCCCCCGCTCACGCGGAGGGAGAGGGGGAATGGTCGGCGTATCTACCTCGCCGCCGCCAACCTCACCGCTTCGCGCGGCGCGCGAACCGCTCTTCGCCCTCGGCCACCAGCCGCCTCGCCGCGGTCCCGCCGACGCGCCGGTCCACCCGGAACCGCCGGCCCCGCGCCTCGTTGTACGTGACGAAGAAGCGCTCGAGGTCGTCGAGGAGCCGCTTCGGCAGCTGCCTCATCGCCCGGACCCGCGCGTACGCGCGCGACTCCGCGGCGACGCCGATCAGGCGGTCGTTGCGCATCGTGCGCCCCTTCTGCGTCTGCCGCGCCACGAGGCCTCCGATCAGCCGCACCTCGAGGAGGCAGCCGACGAACGTCCCCGCCTCCGCGATCACCAGCGCGTCGAGCGGATCGCCGTCCTCCGCGAGCGTGCCGGGGATCGAGCCGAAGTCGTACGGAAACGCGAGCCCCGCCGCGAGCATGTGGGAGACCTTGTAGACGCCCTTCTCGACGTCGAGCTTGTACTTGACCGCGCTTCCGCGCGGCGTATCGACGACCACGCGCAGATTGCCGGAGTCGTCGTCCCAGGCCGCCAGGTCCGCGGCCGAGCGCTGGGCCGTTTTTGCGTTCCGCCGTGCCATCGTCCCCCCTCGCCGCCTCGCGACTGCAAGAGCCCTTCCACGTCCGCGGCCGCCGCCTGCGCCGGCTACAGTTCTCTGTCATCCCGAGCGAAGCGAGGGATCCCTCTCTCAGAATCCTGGCGAGACAGAGAGAGGGATCCCTCGTCGCTTCGCTGCTCGGGATGACAGACTTGGCAGCATGAAGCGACTCGGACTTGCCCTGCTCATCGTCGGGTGTTGCCTCTCGATCGATGCTCAATCAGCCGGCGACACGATCGAGGCCATTCGCTATGCGCCTCCTTCTCGGCCTCCCAACTATTCGATCGAGGCCATTCGCTATGCGGCCCCTTCTCAGACTCCCAACTATTCGATCGAGGCCATTCGCTATGGGACCATTCGCGACTTCCCCGTCTCCGATCTCGTGATCGGCGCGCCGGAGAGCGAGAAGGTCGACATCGCGATGGTCGTCTGGCTGATCCGCGGCGGCGGGCACATCGTTCTCTTCGACAGCGGCTTCCACCGCGAAAAGTGGCGGAAGGAGTTTCCGACGCTCGCCGACTACCTGCGGCCCGACGAGGCCGTGCGCCTCGCCGGCGTCGCGCCCGAGGACGTCACGGACGTCGTGATCAGCCACGCGCACTGGGACCACGTCGGCGGCGTCGACCTCTTCCCGAAGGCCACGGTCTGGATTCAACGACAGGAGTACGCGTACTACACGGGCGATGCGTGGCAACCGGGCGGGCATCACGGCGGCATCGATCCGGAGGACATGGAGGCGCTGCTCCGCATCAACGCGGACGGACGCCTGCGCCTCGTCGACGGCGACGACCGCGAGATCCTCCCCGGCATCCGCGCGTACACCGGCGCGCGTCACACATACGCGTCGCAGTACCTCGCCGTCGCCGGAGCGGCTCCGGTCGTGCTCGCGTCGGACAACTGCTACCTCTACCGCAACCTCGCCGAGCACCGCGCGAGCGCCACGTTCAGCGACGCGGACCGCGACGCGAACGTCCGCAACCAGGCGCGCATGGCGCAGCTCGCCGGCTCGCCGGACCGCGTCGTCCCCGGCCACGACGCGAAGCAGTTCGAGAAGTACCCGGCGAGCCACGGCGGGCACGTCGCGAAGATCCGGTAGCTCCCCTCCCGGGTGGCGATCTTGCGCAGGTATCTCTGATCGCGAGAGCGCCGGCTCAGGTCCGCATCGCGCCGAAGATCGCACGATGTCCGGCGAGGATCCGCGCGTCCGCGTCCGGGTCGACGTCGAGCGTCTCGACGCCGCGCTCGTAGGTGCCGCCGAGCACGATCCCGTCGCTCCGCGGGAACATGTAGTAGTTGCCCGACTCCAGAGCGTACGCGACGTCCGGCTGCGGCAGCAGCACGGCGAGCTGACCCTTCATCGGCAGGAAGTCGCGGTCGCCGAAGAGCTCGCGCGCGCCGAGGCCGGTGCAGTTGACGACGACCGGCTCCGCGAGCTCGAGAATCGCGCCCGGCGAGGCGAACTCGCGCACGACGATGCGGCCGCCCGCGAGGTGGAAGTCGCGCATCAGCGCGCGCAGATAAGTGGGGGGCTCGATGAACATCGTGCTCTCGACGACGGCGCGCGGCGATGCGAACGGGCTCTCGCTCGCGTCGAGCGCGCGCCGCGCCGGGTACAGCTCGGGCAGCCCGTAGTCCCCCATCCCGTTGTTCTCCGGGTCGTTCGAGAGGATGTAGATCTCACGCCAGCGCACGGCGTAGTCGTCGCCGACGAGAGTCTGGAAGCGGCGATGCGCCGCGCGCTGCGCGCGCTCGAACTGCGCGGTGAACTCCGGCGTCTTGTGGCCGCGGTCGAAGACGAACGACGGGTACCACATCGCGCCGGCGACCATCGAAGTCGTGCCCGGCGGCAGCTCGCGCGCGTAGATCGTCACGGCAAGGCCGCGCTCCTGCAGCACGCGCGCCGCGGCGAGACCCACGGCGCCGCAGCCGATGACCGCGGCGGACGCCGCGCCGCGGCCGCTCTCGCGCACGAGGTCCGCCGCGAGCTCCGCCGTCCCCCACGAGAGCGTCACGCCCGCCCCGCCGTGGCCGTAGTCGTGGACGAGGAGCTTGTCGCCGAGAGGCTCCGTGCGCACGACGAATCCCGACGGGCGGAACGGACGCAGCCCCACGACGCGGCGGATGACACGCTCCGGCGCGACGTCGACGCGCGCGAGGCGGCGCATCGGCCGGCTCGCCGCGGCGGTTGCCGGTGCGACGCGGCTCGCGCAGCGGGATACGAACGCGAGCGACGCGGCGGCGCCGCCCATGCGCAGCAACTGCCGTCGGCTGTGGAGCATCTGGAGAGATTGTAGGGCCCTCCAACCGGCTAGAATCGCCCGCTCGAATCCAACCCGGAAAGGAAGGCGCATGGAGACACGCATCGACGCGGGCGACGACTGGAACGACGAGATCGCGCGGCTCGAGCGCGACGGAGTCGCCGCGTTTCTCGCCCGGGACCTCGAGACGCTCGGACGGCTCTTCGCCGAAGAGCTGATCGTCAACTCGCCGCTGAACCGAGTCACCGACAAGAAGACGGTGCTGGACCTGCTCGGCCGCGGGATCATCGGGCACACGAGCTACGTCGAGAAGATCGAGGCGGTACGGCGTCTGGGAGACCTGGTGACGGTGATGGGCGCGGACGTGGTCACGAACCCGCCGGACGAGAAACCGATGCACCGGCGCTTCACGAACGTCTGGCGGGCGAGGAACGGGGGTTGGGAGCTGATCATCCGGCACGCGACGGTCGTGGGGGCGTCCGCCCCCTGATCCTGTGGATCGCAGGGCCTCCGAAAGGGGTCCCTCGCCGCTTCGCTCCTAGGGACGACAAATAGCGGGAACACCTCCCACCGCCCCTGCGTACCGAATGACCAGATGCCCGCCTCGACCGCGCGGACCGCCCGGCTCGCCGGGCTGCTCTACGTCCTGAGCAGCATCCCTGGCGCGTACGCCTGGATCTATGTCGGAGGGCGGATCGTCGTCAAAGACGACGCCGCCGCGACCGCCGAGCGCATTCGGGCATCCGAGGCGCTCTTCCGGGCCGGCATCGCGGGCGAGCTCGTCGGGATGACGTTGTTCGTCTTCGTCGCACTCATGCTCTATCGCCTGTTCCGTCCGGTCGCGGAGGGCTCCGCGCTCGCGATGTTCGTCCTCATCCTGATTTCGATCCCGATCACCCTGGTCGGCGTCGTGGGCGAGGTCGCCGCGCTCGATTTCGCCGGAGTCGCGGGACGCGCGCACTACCTCTCCGCGTTCGATCCGCGGCAGCGGGACGCGCTGGCCTACCTGGGAATGACGCTCCATCTGGACGCCATCCGCGTCGCGCAGATCTTCTGGGGCCTATGGCTCTTCCCGTTCGGGGTCTGCGTGATCCGCTCTCGGTTCATCCCGCGCTTCCTCGGCGCGCTCCTCGTGCTCGCCGGGATCGGCAACCTCGCGGAACCCGTCGCTCAGCTCGTGCTGCCGCAGTACGCCGGCGCCCTCTCCGTCGTCGGGAAGCTGACGCTCTGCGAGCTGCCGATCATCCTGTGGCTGTTGACCGTGGGAGCCCGGCCGCGGCGCGAGGCCGTCAGGGCGCAGGCCTAGTTCCCCGTCCAGATCTTCCCGTCGCGCGCCTCGCGGCACGCGTTCTCGATCATCCGGCTGGCATAGCGGCGAAACTTCGCGTCGAGCTCCGGATCGCCGTGGCTGAACCGCGGCCGAAACGGCTCGACGTCCACGACCTTCTTGATCTCGTCCTCGGTCACGAGACCCTTCTGCGCCGCGTCCGTGACCTGGCGGACGATCGACTCGAAGAGCTCGGCCTCGAGGTTCATGAACCCCCGATCCCGCCACGCCGGGCCGTGACCCGGGATGATGACGTCCAAATCGAGTGCGGCGAGCGTCCGCAGCGTCTTCGCGTGCTGCGACAGGGGCGGCGTGAAGTACGGCACCGGGTACGAGACGACGTCGCCCGTGACGAGGATCTTCTCCTTCGGCAGGTAGAGGACCGTCGTGCCGCGCGAATCGCCGACGACGCTCGTCAGACGGAGCTCGCGCGCGCCGCTGCGCAGCGTGAGGGAGTCATGGTAGGTGTTCGTCGGAAACGTGCGCCGGACGGTGAGCGACTCGGCGACGAACTCGCGCTCGAGCCGGAGCTCGTCCTCGTCCTTCTTCAGCTGCTCGTCGGTGACGGGCTTGCCGTCGTCGGTCTTGCGGCTCGACCGCTCCTTCTCGAACGCCTCCTCGCTCTTCTTCAGGTTCGTCGTCAGGAGCGCAGGCCACACGTTCGCCGTGTTGCGCATCCACTCGAGCGTCTCGTCGCTCGCGACGATCGCGACGCCCGGGAACTCCTTGGCGAAGACCTCGTTGCCGGACCAGTGGTCCGGATGCCAGTGCGAGTTGACGACCCAGCGCACCGGCTTGTCGGTGATCCGCCGGATCTCGGCGACGAGCTTGCGCGCCGTGGACGGCCTGGTGAAGGTGTCGAAGACCAGCACGTCCGCGTCGTTGACGATCGCGACCGCGTTGCCGTTGGGCACGTAGCCGTCCGGCGCGGTGATGAACTGGTAGACGCCGTCGGCGATCGGAACCGTCTGGATCGGGACTCCGTCGACCGGCGCCGCGGACACCCGTGCCGCGAGGAGCGCCGAAAACTGCAGGGAGACGAGGGAGGCGCGCCGGAAGAGTCTCATGTTCCTCCTGTCGAACGACGCCGGCAGGATCCCCCCTGGCGCCTCCGCGAGAACAGGCGTTCGACGAATGGCGGGCATCCTCGGGTCGACCTGAGGGGATCATGGGCTTCGCCGCGCCGCCCCCGCCGGCGATACGTGTGGGTGGAAAAAATAAACCTCTCATTATCAATGGTTTACGACATTCGGCGGAAGAATCGAATCCCTCCCTGGGTTCGTATTTATCCTTGATGAAGAAATTCGCCGCCCCCGTCCTCGTCCTCTTCCTGTCCGCCGGCACGCTGCTCGCGGCCGGTCCGGCCGACCGCCCGTCCGAGTGGGCGGTCGCGGTGGCGGGAACCAGCGTCCAGAACCTTTACCGGGTCGAGGATGGCTTCTACCGCGGCGCGCAGCCCTCCGCGGACGGCTTCAAGGAGCTCGTGGGCCTCGGCGTCAAGACCGTGATCGACCTCGCGGGCGGCGGGGGCGACGGCGCGTTCGTCAAGGAGGGCTCGCTGAAGCTGGTTCATCTGCCGATGCACGCATGGTCGTTGCGCGACGACCGCGTCCTCGAGGCGCTGCGCGTGATGGCCGACCCCTCGAACCGGCCGATCATGATCCACTGCCAGCACGGCGCCGACCGCACGGGAGCGCTGGTGGCTCTCTATCGAGTGGTGGTCCAGGGCTGGACGAAGGAGCGGGCCGTCGAGGAGATGAACCGCGGCGGCTATCACCACAACTCGCTCTTCTCGAACCTCGACCGCTACGTCAGGCGCGCCGACGTCGACGCCCTGCGGAAGGCGCTGGGCGTGAAGGCGCCGGACCCGGCTGCGCCCGCTCCAATCGTCGCCGCCGTTTCCGCCGCGCCCGCTCCGGTCGTCGCCGCCGTTCCCGCGGCCGCTCCGGCCCTCGCGATCGTCGCGCCCGTCACGCCGTAGGGTTCCGGCCTCTCTTCTCGCTCCCGCCTCCCCGGCTCGTGCGCTAGCCTCTGCGCATGACCCGAAAGAAGAAGCCCTTCCTCGAGGAGCACTCGCTCTCGCTTATCGCCGGCGGGATCCTCACCGTCTGGGTGGTGCTGTACGCGCGATCCGACCCGGGCACGCACATCGGCGCGTTCTACGGGAACAGCATCGCCGACTGGTCCGGCGCGGTCGTCGTCATCGTCGGGACGAAGTTCCTCTTCGAGCGCGGCTCGCGCGAGAGCAAGCCCGTGACCGGCACGGGAAGCCGGATCCAGCGTTTCCTCAAGGAGCACTCGCTCTCGATCATGCTGATCATCACGGGCGGGTGCTGGGCACTCCTCTACGCGCGGCTCGACGCGGGCTCGCGCTGGGGCCAGGTCGTCGGGAACGTCCTCTCGGAGTGGGTCTCGCTTCTCGGCCTCGTCCTCCTCACCAAGAAGTTCATCGAACGGGGATCGGAGGAGAGCCGCGGCGCCAAGTAGATCAGCGCGACGGGCGGGGCGGGCGCGCGCGCGACCGGCGGCGATCCGTCAGGAAGTGCCGGAATCCTGTTTCCGGAGGCGCGTGGCCCAGCTCGCGCAGCATGTGGACGATCTGCCCGCGGTGATGGATGGAGTGCACGAGAACGTTCTGGACGAGCTCCCCGAGCACGTAGGCGTCGTCGTCGACCATGACGCGCTCGGAAAGCCGCTCTTCCGTCAGCCCGCCGACGAAGGCGTCCTTCTCCGCGTCGTGGCGGTCCCACTCCGCGGTGAGTGAGGCGAGGTCCGGAAGATCCGCCGGCGTCGGCTCGGGAACGAATTCTCCCGTCTTCCAGTAGCTCAGCCAACCGCGCTCGCCCCACAGGATGTGTCGCAGCGTGCCGCGGACCGAGCCGAAGCTTCCGCCGAGGTCGCGCTCGAGCTCCTCGTCGGATAGCCCGCGGAGGGCGTCGAGCAGGAGCCGCGTCGCCCATCCGTTGTACGCGATTCCCGTCTTCGCGTCGTCGAGATTCATGATCCGTCCGGTCCGGAAGCATACCGGTCGGGTGGACCGAGGATCGCGCGCCGTCTTGAGTAGACTCGGCGCCGAATCTCATGCCCGCCACCGCCGCCTCCCGCGCCACGACCGTCGCGATGACCGCGGCGGGGCGTTCCGCGCGCGGGAAGGCGCTCCTCCTGCCGCAGCAGGTCGTCACGAGCCCGGAATCGAAGCTGCGATACCGCGTCGACAGCCTGCTCGGCCAGGGCGGGTTCGGACAGGCGTACCTCGCGACACGGCTGACGCGCTCGCGCGACGTGCCTCGGGTCGTCGCGGTCAAGGCGAGCGAGCACATCGACGGGTGGCTCCGCGAGGCGTACTTCGGAAGCATTCTCGAGACGCAGCGGCGCGCGATCCGCGTCTACGACGCGTTCCCCCTGGTGCGCGACGACGGCACCTATGTCTACTGCCTCGTCCTCGAGTGGGCGCGGCATGGCGACCTGCGCGCGTTCCTGCAGCGCACCGCGAAGGGCTGGGCCGAGCGGACCGTGCGGCGCGAGATCGCCGGGATCCTCGAGGTCCTCGGCGGCCTGCACCGCGGGCAGATGCTTCACCGCGACCTGACGCCGATGAACGTGTTCGTCTGCGACGACGCGAGCCTCAAGCTCGGCGACTTCGGCATCGTGCGTCACGCGAGCGACCGCCGGGGCATCCGCGCGCACACGCTCAACCCGTGGGGCGCGCCGAGCGAGATCCGCGCCGGCGCCGCGCCGAAGTGGCAGGCGCGCGACGACGTCTACCAGGTCGGGCAGCTCGTCGGCATGCTCATCAAGGGGACCGCGAAGGCGCGCATCCGCTCGGGCGAGGTCCGGCGCCTGCGCTGCACCGACCACCTGAAGGAGATCGTCTATCGCTGCATCGGCGCGCGCAGCAATCGCTACGAGAGCGCGGCGGAGCTGATCGAGGCGTTGACGCATCCGCCGGCGGCGCTGAAGGTCGGACGGCTCCGCTCGCTCGAGGGCGCGCACCTCGCGTTCACCGGCATCCTGACGCGGCGGCGCAGCGAGGCGATGCGTGCCGCGAAGCGCGCCGGCGCGACGGTCCATTCCGCGCCGTCGGCGAAGACGAACGTCGTCGTGCGCGGGAAGCCGAACCCGCTGCAGGCCGCGGGCAAGGACGCGGGCCGCAAGCTGATCGCGATCAAGCGGCTGCGCGAGAAGGGACACCGGATCACGATCCTGAACGAGACGCAGTTCTGGAGGCTGGCTCAGAGGTAATCGCTCCGGCCGCTTCCCTCGGTGTCGTAGGGGAGGCCCTCGCGGCCCCCCGCTGACCGCGGGTCGATGGGCGCGACATCAGCAGGCGGGGACGAGGCCCGCCTCTGCCAAGACGCGGTCGCGTCTGCTCGCCTACAATCTCCCGCCATGCGAAAGCTCCTGCGGATCCTCGGCTACAGCCTCGCTCTCATCGTCGTGGCGGTCGGCGCGTTCGTCGCCTACGCCGCGATCACCGGAATTCCGAGATACGCGCCCGGCAAGATCGATCGCAGGGTCGCGGCGACCCCCGAGCGGGTCGCGCGCGGCAAGAAGATCGCGAGCGTCTCCTGCTTCAACTGCCACCAGGATGCGACGACCGGCCGGCTCACCGGAAAGGGGCTCGTCGACGCGCCGAAGGAGTTCGGACCGATCTTCTCGAAGAACATCACGAGGGATCCCGCGCACGGGATCGGGACCTGGACGGACGGCGAGCTCGTGTATCTCCTCCGCACGGGTATCGATCGCCACGGCCAGTACCTGCCGCCGTACATGCCGCGGGTCGCGCTGATGTCCGACGAGGACGTCGAGTCGCTCGTCGCCTTCTTGCGCTCGGACGACCCGCTCGTCGCCGCCGTCGCCGAGGATCCGCCCGGCGTCACGCAGCCCTCGCTCCTCA
>DATBBK010000033.1:0-18325 GCA_036271035.1 Thermoanaerobaculia bacterium
CGTCTCGCTCGCGCTGCCGGAGGGCGGCGTGCCCGCGGGGCGCACGGTGACCGTCGTCGCCACCGTGACGGATCCGGACGGAAAGCCGGCGCGCGATCTCGAGCCGTGGCTCGGGGCGATGGGGCACCTTCTGCTCGTCAGTCGCGAGGGCGCGTCGTTCGCGCACGCGCATCCCGACGACCGCATACCGGGAGTCGGCCGCGGCGGCGAGATTCCGTTCCTGGTGCGGCTGCCGGCGCCGGGCGCCTACAAGGGCTGGCTGCAGGTGCAGCGGAGCGGACGGGTGGACACGGTGGAGCTGGAGATCGAGGCGAAGATTGGCGGCCCTTCTGGTCCCCTTTGAGCCGTCATCCCGAGCGACAGCGAGGGATCCTGTTCCCGGCAGTCTGACGAGCCGACGGCATCCGTCGCTCGTCAACTCGGGGATCCTTCGTCGCTGCGCTCCTCAGGATGACGGGCGAAGGTGTTGCGTCTCGCCCGTCACTTCTTCCCCGGAAACACACCCGCGAGCCCGTCCGGCTCCTTGCCCGCCGGCCACGCGTCCTCGACCTTCAGCTCGTCGAGGTTGATCACGCTCACGATGTCCGCGTGGGACGCGGCGATCCACGCCCGGTGGCCGTCCGGCGAGATGAAGATTCCGACGGGCGCCGGGCTCGAGCCGAAACGCTTCTGGAAGACGCGTCCCCCCGAGTCCGCGACGGCATCTCGGCCGAGCGGGATCCGCTTGATGAGAGCGCGTTTGGCGCGATCGAACACGCCGACGTCGCCCGAGCCGGTGAACGAGACGACCGCCTTCGTGCCGTCCGGCGTGAACTTCACGCGGATCGGGAACTCGCCGGCCTCGATCGCGAAGACCGCCTTGAGCGAGTTCGCGTCCACGACGGAGATCGTGTTCGCCTGCCGGTTCGTGACCCACACCTCGCGTCCGTCCGGCGTCACCGCGACGCCCTCGGCGCCCTTACCGGTCGGGATGTCGGCGATCACCCGGCCGCTCATGAGGTCGAGCACCGTCAGCGCGCCGGCCGCGATCGAGCTCACGTAGGCGCGCTTGCCGTCCGGTGACGACGCGACCATGTGCGAGAGGTCGCGATCCGTCGAGATCCGCTTCACGACCTTCGCCGTCTTCGGGTCGACGATCGCGATCTCGCGCGACGCCTCCGCGGTCACGAGCAGGCGCCCGTCCTTGAGCGCGTCGAGCCCGTGCGGCCGCGAGTGCTCGCCGAGATCCACCGTCGCGATCGACTGGCCGGTCGACGCGTCGATGAGCATCACCTTCCGCCCCGGGCTCGCCTTGCTTCCGTAGACGCTGATCGCGGCGGTCTTGCCGTCGGCGAGGACCTCGACCTCGTGCGGACCCGGATCCGTCGGCGCCGTGGCGACGAGCTTCCCGTTCGAGGTGTCGAGGATCGAGAACGCGTTGTCCGACTTGTCGACCACGATGAGGCGGCCGGCCGGCCCCTTCGTGGGCGTCGGCGTGACGGCCGGCGTCGGCGATCCGGTCGGCGTGCGGCGGCCGCGCGCTGAGGGCGTCGGGGTCGGACGCGGCGCGGAGGAGTCCGGCGCGGGCGTGGTGGAGTCGGACGGGATGACGCCCGGCGAGCCGGACGCGTTCTGGAACGTGAGGAACGTCGCGAGGGCGAAGTAGAGCAAGCGGCCTCCGTGTCAGCCGTTCAGGACGGTGAGCTCGCCGGGCCGCGCGGACAGGGCGCCGGCCGGAGCGCCGGAGCGGACCGCGTAGTCGTCCTCGATGCGCACTCCGAGGCGGCCCGGGACGTAGATGCCGGGCTCGATGGTGACGACGTTGCCCGCCGCGAGCGGCGCCTCGTTGCCGCCGACGAGATACGGCGCCTCGTGGCCGTCCATGCCGAGCCCGTGTCCCAGCCGATGCGTGAAGTACTGGCCGTAGCCGGCCTCCTCGATGACGCGGCGCGCGGCGCGGTCCACGTCCTGCCCCGCGGCGCCGGCGCGCAGCGCGTCGATTCCGGCGCGCTGGGCGCGGTCCACGGTCGCGTAGACCTTGCGCAGCTCGTCCGACGGAGCGCCGAACGCGACCGATCGCGTGACGTCGGAGTTGTAGCCCCGCACCTTGCATCCCGCGTCGATGAGCACGACGTCGCCGGCGGCGAGCTTGCGGTCGCCGGGACCGCCGTGCGGCAGCGCGGCCGAGGGCCCGAACTGGACGAGCCCCCCGCCCTTCACGCCGAGCTTTCGGAATTCCTGCTCGAGCATGTCGGAGACCGCGTTCTCGGTGAGCCCGCGCTCGAGGCGCTTGTGCGTCGCCTCGATCGCGGCGATCGTTCTCCGCGCGGCGTCGCGGATCATCTCCTGCTCGGCGTCGGTCTTCACCGTGCGCTGCCCGTCGAAGATCGGCCCGGCGTCGCGCGGGGCGGCGCCGGACGCGGCGACGATGCGGCTCCCGGTGTCCCACGCCGTCGAGCCCTCGATGCCGAGCGTCTTGATGCGGCCGAGCGACTTCGCCGCGGTGGCGAACGGATCCTCGTCCTCGCGCCACGTCACCACGTCGTCGACGACCGCGTCGCGGCGGTGGTTGTCGGCCTCGAAGAGCGGCGTGACGAGGACCGCCGGGCCGTCAGTCATCAGGAGGAGCGTGGTGAGGCGCTCGCTGCGGAAGATGGAGAGGTTCGCGGAGTAGGCGAGGTTCGTCGAGGGCGTCACGAAGAGGGCGTCGACGCCCTGGGCGCGCGCCGCCGCGCGGAGGCGGCTCTGCCGCTCGCGGAAGACGTCAGGCGAGAACGGCGTGGGGAGCGGAGGCGCGGGCGCCGCACCCTGGGTCCGGGTGCCCGGAGGCGCCGCGGGCAGGGCGGACGCAGCCGCCGCGGCCGTACCGGCGGCGATCCAGCGCCGCCGCGTCATGGACGGAGTCATCAGCACGCCAAGGATACCGGAAGGACCCGGAACGCCGCGCCGGCCGGAGAGGCTCGACATATTAGCCACAGCTAATATGTCGCTACTCGCGCCCGGCGGTGTTGACTGCCGGTTCCGCTACTTCTTCTTGGCGATCTCGCGCCGCTCCGCGCGCCGTCGCTCGCTCGCGTGACCTCCCGGCGCGACACGGTGGTGCGCGCGGCGGCTCGTCACGCGGCGCTCGCCGTTGCGCCGCTCCGAGGCGCGATGGCGCTTCGCATGCTTCTTCTCGGTCATGAGACTCCGGTCAACCTCGAGCGCTCCGAGCGTTATTCCGCGGGCCGACAGCGGAGCTCAGTAGACGCCGCCCGTCAGGTGCACGATCGCCGTCCAGACGCCGCGGCTGAAGCGGAAGGTCAGGAGGGGCACGAGCACCGCCGCGCCGCAGTAGACGGCCAGGCTCACGGGCAGGGACCAATTCGGCCCGAACGCGACGCCCACCATCAGGATGAAGGCCACGAGAAACGTGTTGATGTCGAGCGAGCCGACCCACTGTCCGTGCTCGCGCGCGAAGCCGACGCCGCAGCGCGAGCAGGAGTCGTACATCCGGAAGTAGGTGCGGAAGAGCTTGCCCTGCCCGCAGACCGGACAGCGGAGGCGGAGACCGCGGAGGATGACCTTCTTCGCGTAACCCTCGGGCCAGCCCGTGCTGTGGTGCGTGGTCGTTCCGCGCCAGGGCAGGACGGGCTGCTGCGGGGGCGTCGGGGGATCGGGCTCGGGCGTGGACATGGGGCTCTCGATCTTACTCTCGCGACGGCGGGCCCAGACCGACTCGCTGACCCTCCGCGGCGACGGCCGCTCCCGACCTCGAGAGCTCGGCCAACGCCGCGGCGTCGTTCCAGAGCAGACGGTTCGTATGGTTGAGGTGGACGAAGAAGAGCCGGCCGCGCACGTCGACTCCCGTCAGGAGACGCAGCGTGTCGGGAACGAGCGGATGCGGGATGTCGGCGATCGAGCGGCCGGGGATCTCATCGGGCGAGTAGAAGGTCCCGTCCACGAACGCGACCACGGACGGATCGGCCAGGACATCCTGCAGCCGGCGGTCCCACTTCTCCCAGTGATCGATGTCGGGAAGCCAGAGCAGGGTCTTCGAGTCGCCCTTCACCAGGTACGCAACCGTGTCCGAATCCTCGTCGCGGTGCGGCACCGTGATCGGGACGACGCGGATGCCCGGAGTCAAAACGAGCTCGCGGCCCGGCGTGATTTCTTCGATGACGATGTTCTCGAGCTTCACGAGCCGGCTCCAGGGGAGATTCGCTCGCAAGAAGCCGGCCATCGAGGGCGTTGCGTAGACGGGAAGATGGTGCGTGCCCATCACCTCGCGGCCGAGCTGCGCGAGACCGAGGTAATGCCCGATGTGCGCGTGAGTCAGCAGGATCCCGTCCGGCGTCCCGCCGAGCCGCTCGATCTGATCGTCGAAGTTCGGGGTCGCGTCGATCAGGAAACGCTTGCCGGTCCGAGGATCGACGAGTCCGAGCGAGGCGACGGCGCGCCGGAGCGACGGGTCGTGCCGCGCCCGCTCGCAGAGCTCCTGTCGACAGCCCGCGTGCGGAACGCCGCCATCCTGCGCGATCCCGAGGACCACGGCGTATGGCCCGCTCGCCGGCTGCTCGGACGCCGACGCGGGAGTCGGAGTCGGCGTGGCCGGCGTGATTCCTGCAAGCAGCAGGGCGAGGATGAGGAAGAAGCGCATCGGAGTGCGTCTATACGCTGCCTGTAAACTGTAGATGGAAGAGCGCCGACGGATCCAGCCCAACACCGCCGCGAAGGAGTGTGTCATGAGCCGAAAGAGTCTGTCCCGGACGACCGCCGAGGCCCTCGGCCCGATCGTCGTTCCTTTGGTCACGAAGGTCGCCCTGCCGATCGCGATCGAGAGCCTCCGCCGCGGCGGCCGCTTCGACACCGGTCGCTTCTACGAGGAGGCGAAGGAGAGCCTCGCCGACGGGTTCAAGAAGACTCGCTCGGAGCGCGAGGAGCTCAAGGATCAGCTCTCGGACCGCGGCTCGGAGCTCTACAAGGAGCTGCGCAGCCAGGGGGCGGACCTGCTCGAGAAGCTGTCCGAGCGCGGATCGGGCTTCGCGGACGAGTGGATGGATCGCGTCCGCCCGCGCAAACGTGGATTCCGATTCGGACGCGCGCTGGTGATCCTGGCGGTCGTGGGTGCGGGGCTCGCGGTCCTGAGCAACCTGCGGGACTAGTCGGGGGCAATCGCCGATCGGGCAGGAGCGGCCCGGGGTCGTAGGGGCGGGGCTTGCCCCCGCCCGCGTCATTTCAGCACGTCATCCCGAGGAGCGCAGCGACGTTGGATCCCCGGGTCGACCGCAGAGGATGCCGAGCGATCTGCGTCCGCGGCCCTAAAGCCTGCCGGTGACTGGATCCTTCGCTATCGCTCAGGATGACGGCGTTATTCGGACGGACCCCCGGTGGCCGTCGGGAAGCGGTTTCAGCCGCGCCGTCGGCGCGGCTGCAGGCAAGCGGTAAGAATCATCCAACCGCCAGCCGCTTGTACTTGATCCGGTGCGGCTGGTCCGCCTCCATGCCGAGGCGGCGCTTGCGGTCTTCCTCGTACTCCTGGTAGTTGCCCTCGAACCACACCGTCTGGCTTTCGCCCTCGAACGCCAGGATGTGCGTCGCGACGCGGTCCAGGAACCACCGGTCGTGGCTGATGACGACGGCGCAGCCGCCGAATCCGACCAGCGCCTCCTCGAGCGCGCGCAGCGTGTCGACGTCCAGGTCGTTCGTCGGCTCGTCGAGGAGCAGCATGTTGCCGCACTTCTTCAGCGTGCGGGCGAGGTGCAGCCGGTTCATCTCGCCGCCGGACAGATCGCCGATCCGCTTCTGCTGGTCCTGGCCCTTGAAGTTGAACATCGAGACGTAGGCGCGCGAGGGGATCTCGCGCTTGCCCAGGACGATCTTGTCCTGCCCCCCGGAGATCTCGTCGTGGACCGACTTCGACGGGTCGGGCTTGTCGCGGTCCTGGTCCACGTAGGACGGGACGACCGTGTCGCCGACGGTGAGCTTGCCGGCATCCGGCTTCTCCTTGCCGACGATCATCTTGAAGAGCGTCGTCTTGCCCGCGCCGTTCGCGCCGATGACGCCGACGATGCCGCCTCGTGGCAGGTCGAACGAGAGGTCCTCCATCAGCATCCGGTCGCCGTAGGACTTCTTCACGCCCTCCGCGCGCACCACGACGTCGCCGAGGCGCGGCCCGGCCGGGATGAACAGCTCCTGCGTCTCGCCGCGCGTCTCGGGACCCTGGTCCGCGAGCAGCGCCTCGTAGCGCTCGATGCGAGACTTGCTCTTCGCGTGTCGCGCGCGCGGCGACATCTTGATCCACTCCAGCTCCCGCTGCAGCGTGCGCCGCTTCGCGCTCTCGGCCTTCTCCTCGAGCTCGAGCCGGTTCTCCTTCTGCTCGAGCCAGCTCGAGTAGTTGCCCTTCCACGGGATTCCCGCGCCGCGGTCGAGCTCGAGGATCCAGCCCGCGACGTTGTCGAGGAAGTAGCGGTCGTGCGTGACGGCGACGACCGTGCCGGGATACTCGGCGAGATGCCGCTCGAGCCACGCGACGGACTCGGCGTCGAGATGGTTCGTCGGCTCGTCGAGGAGCAGCAGGTCCGGCTTGTCGAGGAGGATCTGGCAGAGCGCGACGCGCCGCTTCTCGCCGCCCGAGATCTTCGTGACGTCCGCGTCCGGCGGCGGCAGCCGCAGCGCGTCCATCGCGTGCTCGAGCTGCCGGTCGAGCTCCCACGCGTTGGACGCCTCGATGGCGTCCTGGACGCGCTGGTACTCCGCCATCACCTTGTTGCTCTCCGCCTCGGACAGCTCCTCGGCGAGCTTCTCGTTGAGCTCCTCGAAGCGCTTGAGAAGTCCGCGCGTCTTCGCGACGCCGAGCTCCACGTTGCCGAGGACGTTCTTCGTCGTGTCGAGCCGCGGATCCTGCGGCAGGAATCCGACGCGCGTGCCCTCAGCCGGGAGCGCCTCGCCCGCGAAGTCCTTCTCGACGCCGGCCATGATCTTCAGCAGCGTCGACTTGCCCGCGCCGTTCAGGCCGAGCACGCCGATCTTCGCGCCGGGCAAAAACGAGAGATAGATGCCCTTCAGAATCTCGCGCTGCGGAGGCACGACCTTCCGCAGATTGACCATCGTGTAGATGTACTGGTGCGCCATAAGGGGGCGGAGTTTACAGGAAAGGACTAGGCGGGCCCGGTCCTCGCGTTTCGCGTCAGCTTGCCCCACGCCTTCTCGCCGCGCAGGAATCCCCACAGGCCGCGCACTCCGGCCCAGAGCAGGATCGGCCGGTAGATGAAGAAGTCGAGCGGCCCGAGCCACAGCAGACGCGCGACGTCGCGACGCCGCCGGCCGCGCAGGCTCGGCAGAGTGAGATACACGGCGATCGTCGTCGGGATTGCGGTCGCGAAGACGATGAGCCCCGTGAAGTGGAGGTAGTACGGCCACTGGAGGATCCGCAGCCAGATCGCGAGGCCGAGCGTCACGACGGAGATCGCCTGGAAGAACGGCGCGAGCGCCTCGTACAGCACGTAGTACGGCATGCCCAGGAGGCCGACGGTGCCGTAGCGTGGACGCGCGAGCATGCGCCGATAGGCCCACACGGTCTCCACGACCACGCGCTGCCACCGGACGCGCTGCTTCGCGAGGTCCTTCCGCTTGGACGGTCCCTCCGTCGCGCCGATCAAGTCCGGCAGCGTCACGATCCGGCACGGCCGGCCCATCCGCCGGAAGCGCTCGTGGATGCGGAACGTGACCTCGATGTCCTCGCAGGAGAAGTCCGGCGAGAAGCCGCCGGCCTCGAAGAGCGCGTCGCGGCGCCAGATCATGAACGCGCCGGGATTGCAGAGCATGAAGTTCATCCGGCTCCACGCGAGGCGATAGCAGAGAAACGAGCGGAGCAGATCGAGGTACTGCAGGTTCGTCAGCCACTGCGGGTCCATCGGCGCGCCGCGCGCGTCGCCGGCCGCCTCGGTCTCCGGCTGCCGGCTCACGATGAACATGCTGGACACGCCGATCACGGTCGTCGGATCGGCCTGCGCGGGGCGCATGCCTCGGGCGAGCGCGTCGGGGAAGTACGCCGTGTCGCCGTCCACGCAGCACACGTACCGGTACCGCGCGAAGCTGCAGCCGCAGTTGAGCGCGTCGGCCTTGCCGCCGTTCTCCTTGTCGATCACCGTCAGGCGCGGGTGCGTCGCGCTGCCGTAGATCGTGCGTATGCGGGCGTGAGGGAGCGCCTCGCGCGGTGCGCGCCCGGCGGGCTCGAGGCCGTACGCCTCGACGAGGAGCGGAATCGTCCGGTCCGTCGAGCCGTCGCTGACGACGATCACCTCGAACTCGGGGTAGTTCTGAGCGAGGAGCAGCCGGACGACCGCGACGATCGCGACCTCCTCGTTCCAGGCGGGCACGACCACGGACACCGGAATCGTGAAGCGCGAAGCCGCGAGTGCGTCGTAGTCCTCGGCGGCGCTCTCCTCGCGCCGCTCGCGCGCCTCCCGCAGCGCGGCGGCGACCAGGAATGCGACGAACGCGTAGAGGACGGCCGTGTACACGAGGCAGACGATGAACAGCGCGTAGACGAGGGCGTAGAGGTTCGGGTGCGCGGTCATCGTCCGGCCTGCGCGTCGAGCGCGCTTGCGGCGTGGGAGCGCACGAAGTCGATCGGGTCGTCGCGAAGGCGCGCGGCCGCATCGCGCACGAGCGGACCGCCGAGTGCTCCGAGCGACTGGATCGCGGCCTTGCGGACGAGCGGGTCCGGGTCGCCGGCAAGCGCGGCGAGCTCCGCGTCGAGGCCCGCCTCGCTCGGCCAGCGTGCCGCGAGGTACGCCGCCCAGTAGCGCAGCCGCGCGTCGGAGTCGCGAAGCCGCGGCCGCAAAAGGTCCGCGACGGGTGATCCGTTGCGTTCGATGGCCGTGGCGAGTCGTGACGACGAATGCACGTCCGAGACGAGCCCCTCGACGAGGACCTCGGCGGAGCGGCGCGATCCGTCCTGGCCGAGGACCGCCGCGGCCGCGCCCGCGAGCGGCCGGTGACCGGAGAACAGCGCCTCGCGCAGGCGCCGCGGCGCCTCGGCGTCGCCGGCCCGCGACAGGATCCGGAGGGCCGCGATGCGGCGCCACCACGGCCTCGCCGACCCGGCATCGCGGCGGATGCGAGCTCGGAGCGGGCCGTCGAGCACGCGGCGCGCCAGCGGCGCGGCCTCCTCGGCCGGCGTCGCGGGATCGGAGGCCAGCGCGGCGAGACGCGCGGGGGCGAGCGCGCCCGGATCGGCGCCGCCGCGGATCGCGTCGCGGTCCGACTCGAGGGCCCGGCGCCGCCGCTCGCGCCGGGCGAACACGACGAGCGTTCCGGCGGAGAGGAGGACCCAGAGCGACACGGAGATCCAGAAGAGCGGCTCGAAGAACGGACCGATCCGCGTCAGAAGCTCCTCCGATACGAGAGGGCGCCGCCGACCTGCCGGAAGCCGTCGCCCTCGCGCGCGTAGCTCCAGTCTAAGCGGATTGCGCCCTTGGGATCGAGCTGCCACGCGGCGTTCGCGAAGACGGTCCAGCCCTGCTTGTCCGAGGTCTCGACTGCGATGACGTCGAAGAGGCGCGTGCCGAATGCGGCGCCGCCGCCGAAGCGCCAGCGGTCGCTCGCGAGCCACAGGGCGCGCAGCACGCCGACGCGGATCGGTCCGTCCTCCGCGACGTTCTCGCCGAGCGCGACGCGGCCCTCCACCTCGCCCCACGGGAAGTTCTGGGTGACGGAGAGCGTGCCGAGGTGGACGTTCGTCGCGGCGAAGTCGAGGTAGCGGTACTGCAGCGATACGAGCGTGTAGTGGAACAGGCGGCCGACCTGGCCCTGCACGCCGACCTTCGGCAGGAACGTCGGCTCGGGGCTCGCGGTCAGCTCGGCGGAGTAGAACCAGGGGCCGCGCCGGAAGTCCGCGCCGAGGATCCCGGCGCCCTCCGTGTCCGAGCCGCGCGTCTGGATCGAGCCGGCGGCATAGACGCTGTCGGTCGAATCCGCCGCGTCGACGCGCCGCCAGTCGACCTGGAGCCGGTTGATCCACCACGTCGTGTCGCGTCCGTTGATCACGACGTCCGAGGGCTCCGTCCGGAGCTCGCCGAACCAGCGCTCGACGGGAAGGGTCTCCTGCGCCCGGGCGGACGCCGCCCGGGTCAGGACCGAGAGGATGACGAGGGCGGCGGCTCGAGCGGCGCGGCGCTCAGGCCGTCGCACGGAATTGCGACGACCGATAGGAATCCGCAATGCGATCGATGATGTCGTTCAGCTTCGTCTTCGCCTCGAAGCCGATCAGCTCGCGCAGCCGCGTCGTGTCGGGGACGCGCTGAGGCGTGTCCTCGTAGTCCGCGTCGTACGCCTCCGCGTAGGGGATGTAGACGATCGGCGAGTTGCTGCCGAGCCGCTGCTTCACGCGCTCCGCGAGCTCGGTCATCGTGACTTCCTCCTGCGAGCCGACGTTGTAGATCTTGCCGTACGCGGTCGGGTTCTCGACGAGCTTCGAGAGCGCCCACACCACGTCGCCGACGAAGCCGAAGCAGCGCGACTGATTGCCGTCGCCGAAGACGGTCATCGGCTTCCCGGCGAGCGCCTGCTCGACGAAGCGGGGGAGGACCATGCCGTAGCGCGCCGACTGGCGCGGGCCGACCGTGTTGAACAGCCGGACCACGACGACGGGCAGTCCCTTCTCCCGGTAGTACGCGATCGCGAGGCACTCGTCGAGCGCCTTGCTCGTCGCGTACGACCAGCGCGGACGGCTCGTCGAGCCGATCGCGAGGTCGCCCTCCTCGTTGAGCGGCTGCTTCGCGGACTTGCCATAGACCTCCGACGTCGAGGTGACCAGGATCGGCTTGCTCTTGACGTTGGCGAGGTCGAGGATCGAGTCGGTCGCTCGAACGTTGATCTCGATCGTCCGCACCGGGCTCTCGAGAACGCGCTTCACGCCCACGACCGCCGCGAGGTGGAAGATGTAGTCCGCGCGGTCGACCAGGGTCGCGAGGACGGGACGGTTCATGATGCTGTCGACGGTGAGCTCGAAAGTCGGGCACGCCTTCAGATGCTCGACGTTGCTGTACTGGCCGGTGGAGAGATCGTCGAGCGCGAGGACCCGATGGCCGTCCATCAAGAGCTTCTCGGCGAGGTGAGCGCCGATGAACCCCGCACCTCCGGTGATCAGATACGTCTTCGGCATTGCGACTCCTTCGGGGACCTCGCGCGGGCGCTCGGTCGAGAATTTGTGGTTGGGGACGGACCGTCAGTCTAACACGTAAGCCGTTAGATCGAAAGCCTTTAGTCGTCCGGCGTTCGGGTCGCGGCTTCAGGGAAGCCGGAAGGTCTTCACGATGAACGTCGCCATCTGTCCGCGCGTGTTCGGCGCCGACGGGCAGTAGAGCGGCGGCGAGACGCTGCAGCCGGCCGTGATGTTTCGGGCGGACAGGTCCTCGATCCAGTCCGCGGCGAAGGAACCCGTAGGCACGTCGTCGAACACCGTCCCGCTCGCCGCCGGCGGCGCGTACGCGGTGCCGAGAGAGGTCTTCAAGAGGAAGACCGCCATCTGCGCGCGCGTCACGGGAGCCGCCGGACAGTAGTTGCCGCCGCCGCAGCCGCCGGTGATGCCGCGCGCCGAGAGGTCCTCGATCCAGGCCGCCGCGAATCCGTTCGCCGGCACGTCCGCGAAGACGGTGCCAGTCGCGGCCGGCGGGACGTAGCAGACGCCGAGCTTGCCCTTCAAAAGGAAGACGGCCATCTGCGCGCGCGTGATCGACGCGGTCACGCAGTAGTTGCCGCCGCCGCAGCCGGCGGTGACGCCGTTCGCGACGAGCCGCGTGACGTACGAATAGAAGATGTTCGTGTCGGGCACGTCGAGGAAGTCGGAGATCCAGCCGCCCGTGATCGTTCCGGCCGTGGCGTCCGGGTTCGTGACGACGACGTCGTTGATCGTGCCGGGAGCGAGCGCCGGCGTCGATGCCGTGATCTGCGTCGCGGAGTCCACGCTGACGCCGGCGCCGGCCTGGCCTCCGATCGTGAGCGTCGCGCTCGGCTGGAAGTCGGTGCCGGCGACGGTGACGGTGGTTCCGCCGCTCGAGGGACCCGAGCGAGGCGAGATGGTGAAGGGGAGGCGCTGCGACATCTCGGACGTGTTGCCGTTCGGGTCGGTCGCGGTCACGGTGATTCGCGAGCCGGCGGCGATCGCCGGCCCGAAGGTCACGTCGAAAGACGCGTCGCCGTTGCCGTCCGTCGTGGCCTCGGCAATTCCGAGCATCTGGACGGCTTGAAGGTAGGCCTGCGGCCGGGGCGAACACGCGGGACTCGCATAGAAGTCGAGCTGGAAGGTCGTGGACGGCGTGCTGTTCAGGCGGCCGACGATCTCCTCGTCGGCCGCGCCGATCGTGACCGACTCGATGATCGGGTAGTTCTGCAGCCCGTTGACGCCGCCGTCGGCGTCCTGGAAGTCGTTCGCGGTCGGGCCGTCGTCGCCCAGATCGATGCCGAGCCCCGGGCTCGGCGGGCGCGCCGCGTTGTCGTAGATCGCGTTCCATCGCACGGTGTTTCCGCTCGTCGCACCGAAGCTGAACACGGTGACGCCGTTGCCGTCGTTGAAGGCGATGGTGTTGCCGCCGAAGAGGGAACCGATCGCGCAGTTGCTCGAGTCGCTCAGATAGACGCCGCCAAACGGCGCGCCGGAGATGCCGTTGCCGAGCGGTCCGAGCCCGGTCGCGTCGGTGCCGATGAGGTTGCCCTCCAGTCGGACGTCCGTCGACGTGGAGATGCTGACGCCCTGGTCCGCGTTGCCCGAGATGACGTTGCCGTCGTCCGGCCCCGTGCCGCCGATCTCGATGTCGGTGGTGTTGCTGATCGAGATTCCGTTGTGCGCGTTCGGTAGGGCGACCATGCCGGTCGCGTCGGTCCCGATCCGATTGCCGGTGACGACGCAGCCGGTCGCGTTCGAGCTGTCGATGACGACTCCCGAGTTCGAGTTGCCCGAGACGACGTTGCCGCTGATCGAGTTGTTCCCGCCCCCGATCAGGACGCCGTTCCCGTTCGGGATCGCGCCGGTTCCCGCGGCGTTCGTACCGATCAGATTCGTGAGGATCTGCGTGCCCTGATCGCCCGGTCCCGCCGTCGAGACGCCGTTCGAGTTTCCGGAGATCACGTTCCCCGAAATCGTGTTGCCCGTCGACGACGCGAACAGGACGGCCACGCCGGCGAAGCCGTTCCCGAGCCCGACGCTGCCGGTCGCGTCGGTGCCGATGAAGTTGTCGGTGACGAGGTTGTTCCCGAGCGTCGCGATCCGGATCCCGTTCAGCTGCCAGCGATTCACCGCGAGCCCCTGGACCGTCGAGCCGCCTCCGGTGATCGAGAGGCCGTCCGCCGCGCCGGCGTTCGCGCCCGAGAGCTCGATCAGGATGACGGCGTTGTTGCCGAGCGTCGCCGTGTTGGGACTGGAGGCCGGCTGCGTGTATCCGTCGATGACGACGGAGTCGATGACCGGTGGCAGCGCCGCCGCCGGCGCGATCGTGTGGAGGCCGGATCCGGGGATCGCGAAGGCGATCGTGTCCTGGCCGGGGCTGCCGTTCGCGTCGAGGATGGCCTGCCGCAGGCTGCCGGCGCCGGAGTCGGACGTCGTCGTGACGGTGAACGTCGCCGCCGCCGCCCGTCCGGCCGCCAGCGTGGCGGCGACGCAGAGGAGCGTCCTCGCGGGGCGCGCGGCGGCCCGCAGAACGTCACAAACGGTTCGGAACGTTGGGGTTGTGATTCCGCATTATATCGCCCCGGCTGCGGGGACGCGGAGAGACGCCCGTCACATCTGGCACGAGCGATTCAACGCGGCGCGACTTCTCCCACGTTGATTCCCATGGTGCCGAGGAGCCGGTTCTCGTACCGGACGCGGTCGAAGCCGGCGTCCTTCATGAGTCGCTCGACGCCGCGCTGGGCCGGGAAGCGCTTCAAGGACTCGGGGATGTAGAGGTATGTCTCCGGGTCGCCGTGGAAGAGCCAGCCGACGGCCGGCATCATGGTGCGCAGGAACGCACCGTAGAGGAGGCCCGGGAGCGCGGCGTCGGGCTTGCCGAAGTCGAGCACCACGCACCGTCCGCCGGGCGCGAGCACACGGCGCATCTCCGCGACCGCGCACGGCAGGTCCGCGACGTTGCGCAGTCCGTACGAGATGGTGACGACGTCGAACGAGCCGTCGGCGAAGGGGAGCGAGAGAGCGTCGGCGTTGACCCACTGCGCTCCGCGCCGGCCGTCATCGCGGCCGGGTTCGGCGCGGCCCTCGCCGGCCACGCTTCGCTTCCGCGCGACGGCGAGCATCGGCAGGGTGAAGTCGGCGCCCACGACCGAAGCCGCCCCGCGCGCGGACTCGAGGAAGCACAGGTCGCCGCTCCCGCAGCACAGGTCGAGGACGCGCGGGCGCGTCATCCCCGCGAGCGCGAGGTCGACCGTCTGGCGCTTCCAGAGGCGGTGCAGCCCGAAGCTCATGACGTCGTTGACGAGGTCGTAGCGCCAGGCGAGCCGCGAGAACATCGCGCGCACCTTCGGAGCACGCTGCTCGTCGTAGGAGAGGTACTTGTTGGTCACCGGCGGGGAACTATAGGGCCGGCACGATTGTTGTAACCTTTACTGTTCCTATGGCCGACCCCAAGAACAAGCCCGTCAGCGCCGACGAGGCCCGCCGCGTCGCCGAGGAGGCCCGCGAGACCGAGTGGGCGTCCCCGTCGTTCTTGAAGCAGATCTTCCTCGGGAATCTCCGGCTGGACCTCGTCCACCCGTTCCCCGAGGCGCCGCCGGAGCGGCCCGAGTTTCGCGCGTTCCTCGACCGCCTCGAGCGCTTCCTCGCCGAGAAGGTGGATCCCGACGCGATCGACCGCGAGGGCAAGATCCCGCAGTCCGTCATCTCGGGGCTCGCCGAGCTCGGCGCGTTCGGCATGAAGATCCCGAAGGAGTACGGCGGGCTCGGCCTGACGCAGCGCGAGTACGGCGAGGCGATGAAGCGCATCACGAGCCGCGACGGCAATCTCGTGACGCTGCTCTCCGCGCACCAGTCGATCGGCGTTCCGCAGCCGCTGAAGCTGTTCGGCACGCCGGAGCAGAAGAAGAAGTACCTGCCGCGTCTGGCGAAGGGCGCCGTCTCAGCGTTCGCGCTGACGGAGCAGGAGGTCGGCTCGGATCCTGCGAACCTCTCGACGACCGCGACGCGCACGCCCGAGGGCGACTACGTCCTGAACGGCGAGAAGCTCTGGTGCACGAACGGCACGATCGCCGATCTGTACGTCGTGATGGCGCGCCACCCGGACACGAAGAAGATCTCGGCGTTCATCGTCGAGCGCTCGTGGCCCGGCGTCGAGGTCGTCATCCGCTGCCACTTCATGGGCCTCAAGGCGATCGAGAACGGCGTCATCCGCTTCACGAACGTGAAGGTCCCGAAGGAGAACCTGCTGTGGGCCGAGGGACGCGGGCTGAAGCTCGCGCTCGTCACGCTCAACACGGGCCGCCTGACGCTTCCCGCCTCGTCCGCGGCGCTCGCGCGGCGCTGCGTCGAGATCTGCCGCACGTGGTCGAACGAGCGCGTCCAGTGGGGCGCTCCGATCGGCCGGCACGACGCGATCGCGCAGATCCTCGCCGGGATGGCGGCGACCGCGTTCGCGATGGAAGCCGTCACCGACCTCGCGTCCGCGATGGCGGACATGGGCGACCGCGACATTCGCCTCGAGGCGGCTGTCGCGAAGATGTGGAACTCCGAGGAGGGCTGGCGGATCGTCGACCAGACGCTCCAGGTGCGCGGCGGCCGCGGCTACGAGACGGCCGACTCGCTGCGCGCGCGCGGCGAGCCGCCGATCCCCGTCGAGCGGATGATGCGCGACTTCCGCATCAACCTCATCTTCGAGGGCTCGTCGGAGATCATGCGGCTCTTCATCGCGCGCGAGGCGGTCGACACGCACCTCAAGGTCGCGGGCGCGTTCGGCAATCCGAAGGCGACGACGTCCGAGAAGCTGAAGGCGCTTCCGCGGATGACGGGCTTCTACGGCAAGTGGTATCCGGCCAAGTGGCTCGGCTGGGGAGAGTGGCCGAAGTTCTCGTCGTTCGGCCGGCTCGCCGGCCACGTGCGGTTCATGGACCGCTGCGCCCGGCGTCTCGCGCGGACGATCTTCCATCTGATGGTGCGCCACGGGCCCAAGCTCGAGAAACGCCAGGCGCTGCTCTTTCGCGCGGTGGACGTCGGCGCCGACCTGTTCGCGATGGCCGCGGCGGTATCCAAGGCGGACGCGCTGCGCCGCGCGAACGCACCAGAAGCGAAAGGCGCCTCGGAGCTGGCGAACCTCTTCTGCCGCGCGATGCGACGCCGCATCGCGGACCACTTCCGCGGGATCGCCCACAACGACGACGTCGCGCGTTACCGCACGGCTCGGCGCGTTCTGGACGGCGAGTTCGCGTGGCTGGAGAAGGGGCTCGTAGCGATGGAAGGCGCCGACGCGACCGCCCCTCCGAAAGCGGCGCGCGCATAGTCGTGCGTCGGCAACCTCCCAATCTCGCTTCGCCTCCCCTCGGCACGAGTTAGGAATTCCCGGCACAAATTCAGGAGATCGCCTCGCTCGGGCCGGCGCTGCCCGCCTATCGCGGCGCGGCCGCGCACTGACCCTGTCGCGTCGCGCACCTGCGCAGCCGGGCGTGGGTCACCACTTCCGGTACATACCGGAGATACAGCCCGGACGAAGGCGCGCATCTCAGGGCTCTCCTGAATCGCGGCTATACAATCCCGCGCAGCAACGTGCCACTCCCAACCGGGCGCCGCCTCGGCCCCTACGAAATCCTGTCGCCTCTCGGCGCAGGCGGCATGGGGGAGGTTTACGCGGCGCGGGACACGCGGCTGGATCGGCGCGTGGCGATCAAGATTCTCGCGCCGGAATACGCGCTCGACGCCGTTTACCTCGCGCGCTTCACGCGCGAGGCGAAGGCGGCTTCGTCGCTCAACCACCCCAACATCGTCGGCGTCCTCGACGTCGGCAAGGAGGAATCGGTCTCGTACGTCGCGATGGAGCTCATCGAAGGCAAGACCCTCGCCGAGCTCATCGCCCCCGGACCGCTGTCCATCAAGAAGGTCCTCGACCTCGCCATCCAGATCGCCGACGGCCTCGCTGCTGCGCACGAGGCGGGCATCGTGCACCGTGACTTGAAGCCCGCCAACGTCATGGTCACGAGCGACGGGTTCGCGAAGATCCTGGATTTCGGCCTCGCCCGGACCTCGTCCACCGAGCCGTCCGGTTCTTCCGTCGACACGGAGCCGCCTCCGACTTTGACCGGCGAGATCGTGGGCACGGCGGGCTACATGTCGCCCGAGCAGGCGCGCGGAGAGCCCGTTCGATTCCCGACGGATCAGTTCTCGTTCGGATCCGTCCTCTACGAAATGGCGACCGGCAAACGCGCCTTTCGCGGCAACACGCGAATCGACACGCTTTCGGCCGTCCTCAATGAGGAGCCTGAACCGATCGCGAAGGTGCGGCCGGGAGTGCCGGCGCCTCTGCGCTGGGTGATCGAGCGGTGCCACGCGAAGGCCGCGGCCGACCGCTACCGCTCCACGCGGGACCTCGCCAACGAGGTGCGGGGGATTCGCGAGCACCTGTCGGAGGTGTCCGACAGCACGCCGTTCGAGGAGCGAGTGCCGCGCCGTCGGAGGCTGCTCCTGGCCGCCGGGGCCGCGGCGATCGTCGCCGCGGTCGCGCTGTGGGCGCTCCTGGGCCGCTCTCGCGACGGACCCACGGGCCTCGACTATCGCCGGCTCACGTTCCGAAACGGGGTCGTCACCCGCGCGCTCTTCATGCAGGGATCGAACTCGATCCTCTATACCGCGTCATGGGATGGTCAGGCTCCGCGCACCTACCTGACGCTGCCCGAGTCCAAGGGGACCGATCGCAGCCTGGACGCCGAAACCCAGCTTCCGATGGCGTTCTCGGAGGATGGCTCGGAGGTGCTCGTGCTCCTCGGCCGGTCCCGGCCCGCCATCAATTCCTTCGGCACACTTGCCTGGTGGCCGGCGCTCGGAGGAAAGACGCGTCCGTTTCTCGAAAATGCGGGCTGGGCGGACTGGGCGAAGAAGGGGCATTTCGCCGTGGTCGTCCACGACGAAGGGGAGACGCGCGCTCTCCAGGTCCGGGATCGCTCGGGGACGATCCGGAGGACTCTCTTTCGCAGCCCGGGCGCGATGTCGTACGTGGCGCTCTCGCCCGACGAGACAGAGGTGGCCTTCATCCACCATCCCTCGCGCTCGGACGACGCCGGGGAGGTGCGCATCGCGGCCGTCGACGGGCACAGCGAAAGGAAACTGACAGCGGTCTTCGAACGCTGCGTCGGCCTGCGCTGGAACGCCCGAACGCGCGAGATCTGGTTCACG
>DATBBK010000034.1:0-4881 GCA_036271035.1 Thermoanaerobaculia bacterium
CGCTCGTGCTCGGCGCGACCCGCGGCGACGGCGTGAGGGGCGACGACGTCACGACGAACGTTCGGACGATCCGCGAGATACCGCTGCGAATTCCCGAGACGTCGCCGCTCGAGGTCCGCGGCGAGGTCTACTACGGCAAGGCGGTCTTCGACCGGATCAACGCGGAGCGAGAGACGGAGGGGGAGCCGCTCTTCGCGAATCCGCGCAATGCCGCGGCCGGGACGCTCCGGATGCTGGACTCGCGGCTCGTCGCGCGCCGCCGGCTCGCCGCTTGGCTCTACGCGATCGTCGAGGCGTCGCCGATGCCGGAGTCCCAGTCGGAGACGCTCGAGCGGCTCGCCGCGCTCGGCTTTCCGGTGCACAGGCACTGGAGGCGCTGCGAGACGTTCGCCGACGTGAAGGAGTTCGTCGACGAGTGGCGCGACAAGCGGCGGGAGCTGCCGTTCGAGACAGACGGCGTCGTCGTCAAGGTGGACTCCCGCGCGAGGCAGAAGCGCCTCGGCGCGACCGCGAAATCGCCGCGGTGGGCGCTCGCGTTCAAGTACCCGGCGGAGGAGGCGACGACCGTCGTCCGCGAGATCGGCGTCCAGGTCGGGCGAACCGGCACGCTGACGCCGGTCGCGCAGTTCGACCCGGTCCAGCTCGCGGGCACGACCGTGAAGCGCGCGACCCTGCACAACTACGAGGACCTCTCGCGCAAGGACGTCCGCGTCGGGGACACGGTCGTGGTCGAGAAGGCCGGCGACGTCATCCCGAAGGTCGTACGCGTCCTGCTCGAGAAGCGGCCCGAGGGCGCCGAGCCGTTCGCGATGCCCGAGCGCTGCCCGGTCTGCGGCGACCCGGTCGTGCGCGAGGAGGGCGAGGTCGCGACGCGGTGCGTCAATCCGGCCTGCCCGGCGGTCGTCCGCGAGGCGCTCCGCCACTTCTGCGGCCGCCGCGCGATGGACATCGAGGGACTGGGCGAGCGGCTCGTCGACCAGCTCGTGCGCGAGGGCCTGCTGACGGACGTCGCGTCGATCTACGACCTGCGCGCGGAGGACCTCGCCGGCCTCGAGCGCTGGGGCGAGAAGTCGGCGGCGAATCTCGTCGCGCAGATCGAGCGCAGCAAGGGCAACGACCTCTCGCGACTGCTGTTCGCACTGGGCATCCGGCACGTCGGGGAGAAGGCGGCGAAGACGATCGCGCGGCGGTTCGGCTCGCTCGACGCGATCGCGTCTAAGGCGGCCGGTGAGCTGGAGGCGGCGGAGGACGTCGGCCCGGCAACCGCGGAGGTGATCGCCGCGTGGTTCTCGCACCCGAAGCACCGGGAGCTGGTCGCGCGCCTGAAGGCGCACGGCATCAACTTCGAGTCGCAGGCAGCCGCGGAGCCCATCGAGGGCGTCGGCCGAGGGGCGCTTGCGGGGCGGACGGTCGTCCTGACCGGGACGCTTGCGGGGATCTCGCGCGAGGACGCCGCGGCGCGGCTCGAGGCGGCCGGCGCGAAGGTGTCCGGGTCGGTTTCGAAGAAGACGGACTACCTGGTCGTGGGAGAATCGGCGGGATCGAAGCTCGAAAAAGCGAAGGCCCTGGGAATCCGAACGGTCGAGTGGCCGGAGATGGAGAAGCTGCTGGAAGCGCAAGGGCCCGAGCCCCACGCGGATGCGCCGAAACGAGGTGAGTGATGCCCTCCAAGGTCGTGATCTTCTGCCCGATGCTCGAGTTCAAGAACAAGCCGGCCACGCTCATGACGATCTCGCCGAACGGGTACTACGAGTTCCGCATCGACATGGCGGCGGGCAATCACACGTTTTATCTGCCGATCGCCAGCACCGCGCTGATCTTCACGGAGCCGAACACGATCGGCGCGATCCCCAAGGACATCGAGCGCTGGGGGTAAAGGGACGTATTAGCTGCGGCTAATACGTTGGGCATCCGGTAAGGGCGGCCCTTGCGGCCGCCCGCGCGTCACTTCTTCTTCGCGCTCGTTTTCTTCGCACCCGTCTTCTTCGCGGCGGCCGCGGTCCTCTCCGCCTTGCTCGAGCGCTGCATGTCCATGCGGTGGGCCCGCTCGTACGTCTGGATGTCCTTGAAGCGGCCCTGCTTGTCGCGGACGGCGTAGAGCTTCTTGCCGGCGACGCTGCGGTGGGTGGTCCTCTTCGCCATGAAACCCTCCTTCTTCCGAACCTGACGGCAGTCTATGCAAGACCCGTGAACAAGGGCAGCAGCGCCGGCAGATCCGGCACGCGCCGGACCGACTCCGGCGCCGGCCCGTCGCCGATCAGGATCGCGGTGAGCCCCGCGCCCTCCGCGCCGGTCACGTCGATCTCGTAGATGTCGCCGACGTACGCGCACTGCGACGGCGGCAGCCCGAGGCGGTCGGTCGCGGCGTGGAAGATGCGCGGGTCCGGCTTCTCGACGCCGGCCTCGAAGGAGTCCACGACGAACTCGAGCAGCGGGCTGAGCCCGGCGTCCTCCAGCAGTCCGCGCACGCGCCCGTCCGCGTTCGACACGCACGCCAGCCGGTAGCCGCGGCTTCGGAGCGCCCCGAGCGTCCCGATCGCCTCGTCCGCGCAGCGGGACCACAGGTTCGCGCGCTGATGCTCGGCGGCGACGCGTCCGGCCGCCTCGCGCTGCGCCGCCCGGTCGCTCACCCCGAGACCGGACATCATCGTCCCGAAGTACAGCGGGATGCGCTCGGCGTCCTTCGACTCGGGCTTCGCGAGCACCAGCTTCCGCACGGCCGCCACCGCGGCCGTCTCGGCCGCGCGGAACGCCGCCGCCTCGTAGCCGACGCCGGCCGCGCGGCAGATCCGCTCGCCGTCGACGTGGATCAGCGTGCCGCCCGCGTCGAAGAGGATCGCGCGGACGTGCCTCACGTCAGCGCCGCCCCAATACTTCCGTTCATGTCAAGGCGATTCGCGCCGCGGCCTCGATCTCGTCGGCGATGGCGTGGACCTCGGTCGCATCGGGTCCCTCGACGAGGATGCGCAGGAGCGGCTCGGTGCCGGAGTAGCGCAGGAACACGCGTCCCCGCCCTCGGAGCGCCTGCTCACCGCGCGCCGCCGACTCGCGCACGGACTCGATCTCCGCGACCGGAACGCGCCGCGCGACGCGAATGTTGCGCAGCGTCTGCGGCATCTTCTCGAGGGTCGCGAGCGTCGACAGGGGCCGCCCCTCGCGGCGCACGATCTCGGATAGAACGAGAGCGGTGAGGATCCCGTCGCCGGCGGGTGAGAGCGGGGCGAGCAGGACGTGCCCGGACGTCTCGCCGCCGAGCACGGCGCCGGTCTCGTCCATCATTCGCGCCACGTTGCGGTCGCCGACGGAGGCGCGTCGGAACGGGATGCCCTCGCGCGTGAGCGCCGCCTCGAGCCCGAAGTTGGACATGACCGTGCCCACGACGCCGCCCGCGGTCAGGCGGCCCCGGCGCTTCCAGTCCCGGGCGACGATCCAGAGCACGTCGTCTCCGTCGAGCACGCGGCCGGACTCGTCGGCGAAGATCGAGCGGTCCGCGTCCCCGTCGAAGGCGACGCCGAGCGCGGCGCCGGACGCGCGGGTCTCGCGCGCCATTGCGCCCGGGTGGAGCGCGCCGCACTCGTGGTTGATGTTGCGCCCGTCCGGCGCGTCGTGGATCGTCTTGACCTGGGCGCCCGCGCGCGCGAGCACGCGGGGACCGATCTGGTAGGCGGCGCCGTGGCCCGTGTCGAGCACGACGGCCAGCGACGCGAGGTCCTCCGGCACGTTCGCCTTCAGCCGCGAGACGTACGTGGCGATGAGCCCGGGATCCGGATCGGGCGGCGCCGGCGTCGCCGACGGAACGGGGTCGTCTCTCGAATCGAGGAGCGCCTTCTCGATCAGCTCCTCCTCGTCGTCGGGCCACTTGCGGCCGTCCGGGCCGAAGATCTTGATGCCGTTGTCCTCGTAGGGATTGTGCGACGCGGAGACCGCGACCCCCGCGGCAGCGCCGATCTCGAGCACCAGCTCCGCGACGCCCGGCGTCGTGATGATCCCCGCCGCGGCGACGCCGCCGCCGCGCTCCGCGAGCCCGGCCGCGAGGTCCGCGATGATCCGCGGCGTGCTCTCGCGCGTGTCGCCGCCGACGACGACGCGCGGGCGCCGGCCCCTCTCCGCCAGGCGCTCCGCGAGCTCGCGCCCGAGCCGTCTCACGGAGCCGGAGTCGAGCGGAAACTCTCCGGCGCGGCCCCTCAGTCCATCGGTCCCGAACAGCTTCATGCGTTTCCTCGATCGGTCATTTTCGCCGCGGCTTCGCCGTCGGCGTCGGAGTCGGCAGCGCCCGCATGCGGACGCGAACGGTCACGATCTGGGCCTCGCGGACGCGGATCCCGGGTGCCTGCGCCGCGAGCGTGGTCGGCACGGAGAAGGAGCCCTCGCGGCCCTGGATCGAGACGGGCTCGGTGCGCACGGCCATCGTGTGCGCGAGGGTGTTGGCGGGGCCGGCGATGCGCGCGACGTGCGGCTCGGGCACGGCCTCCTCGAAGATCCAGCCGTCGGCCGGGCGCCCCGTCAGGTCGGGCAGGATCGGCACCCGCTTCTCCGCGACCGTGTCGAGGAGCAGGCGCACCTCCGGCGGCGAGATCGAGATGACCTCGACGTTGCGCGGGACGTTGATGTCCTCCGGCTCGAGCGTGTAGCGGCGCTCGCCGGGATGCGCGTCGATGAGATCGAGGACGGCGTCGAGCTTCGTCGGGTCGAGCTGCCGCAGCGGAGTGAACGGCCCGCGGACGCGCACGTCGACGGCGTCCGGAAGGGGAGAGACGACCATCGTGCCCGACGGGACGTTCACGATCGAGAGCGGGATCCGGTAGCTGCGCTCCGAGATCCGCTCGCGCCGGTCGCCGGACACGATCCACCACGTCGCGCAGGCGATTCCCAGCGACAGGA
>DATBBK010000035.1:0-6158 GCA_036271035.1 Thermoanaerobaculia bacterium
GACGCCACGGGACCCTGCGGCGTGCGCGCCGGCTTCCACGTCCACTTCCGGACCGCATCGACGGCCGCGTCGGAGAGCCCCATCGGCAGCCCCCGCGTCACCTCGACCTCGGCGACGCGCCCGGAGGCGTCGATGGAGACCTCGAGCTCGACGGTCCCCTCCATCCCCAGGCGCCGCGCGGCCTCGGGATAGGTCGGCTCGATGCGCGTCGCGACGACGGCGGGCTCGACCAGCCCGGGCGCCGCCTCCGGCGCGACGGGCGCGGGGGGTGCGGGCGGCTTCGGGGCGGCCGGAATGCCCGCCTCCTCGCCCGACGAGGGCTCCTCCTCCGGCGGGGGCTCGCCGTTGAGGTCGACGACGGTGAGGTTCTTGAGAGGGCGGAGCTTCTCGGGCGTGATCTCGGGCTGACGCGGATCGGGAGGCACGATGTCGACCGCGGCCGAGTTGACGAACCCCACGCCCTTCGCCTGGTCGCGGAACGCGAAGTAGCCGTGATCGACGGCGTGAATCTCGATGACCGTGCCCCGCGTGAGCCGGCCCGCTCGCGCGGCGAGCGGAAACGGCGCGAGCCGCACATCGGAATCGTCGGCGACGACGCCGTACACCGCCGGCAGAGCGAGCAGGGTCTTCGCCCGGCGCTCCCTCGCGTCGCGATCGGAGTCGCGTTCGATCGCGTCCGACGGCAGGAATCCGGTCTTGCCGTCCGCCTGGACGCGGACCCATCGGCCCTGGTCGGGTCCGGTCGTGACGCGCGCGCCCGCGGCCAGCGTCGCGATCTGCGGCGAATCCGAGGACGGGTCGCGGCGCATCCCCGATTTGTCGACGGTGACGGCGGCGGGCGCCGATTCCTCCATCGCCGGCGCCACGGGGGGCCGCCTCGGGTGGAGCATCGACCAGACCAGCACCAGCGTCGCGACGACGGCCGCGGCCGCCACGAGGAGCGGCCAGGTCGTCGACCGCGGGCGGCGGCGCCGGCGGGACGGAACGGCCGCCTCCGCCTCGCTCATCGCGCCGCGCGGATGTAGGTGCCCGTTCGTCCCTCGAGCGCCTCCGACAGGGATTCGGCGCGCGTGATGAGGACCTCGTGCCCGCCGGCCTCGACGAAGCGGACGGCGGCGTCGACCTTCGGGCCCATGCTGCCGGGAGGAAACTGGCCCTCCGCGAGGAGCCGCTTCGCGGTCGCGACGTCGATCGACGCGAGCTCCTTCTGCGTCGGCTTGCCGAAGTCGATCGCCACGCGGTCGACGCCGGTCAGCACGATGAAGAGGTTGGCCGACAGGGACGCGGCCAGCATGGACGCCGCGTAGTCCTTGTCGATGACCGCTTCCACGCCGCGGACCTCGCCGTCGTCGCTGACGACGACCGGGATTCCGCCTCCGCCGGCGGCGATCACGATGTGGCCGCGATTGATCAGCGCCGCGGCGATCTCGACGCCGCGCACGGCGCGCGGCTTCGGCGAGGCGACGACCTTGCGCCAGCCGCGCCCCGCGTCCTCGATCATCGTCCAGCCCGCCGTCTTCTGCAGGATCTCGGCGCGCTCGCGGGAGAAGAACGGGCCCACCGGCTTCGAGGGCTTCAGAAACGCCGGGTCCGCCGCGTCCACCTCGACCTGGGTCATGATCGTGACGACCTGCTTCCGGAACCCCGCCCGCGGCAGCTCGTTGTCGAGCGCGAGCTCGAGCAAAAAGCCCATCGATCCCTCCGTCTGCGCGACGCAGAAGTCGAGGGACTGCGGCGGCACCTTGTCGGCCGCCTCCTCCGCCTGAATGAGGATGTTTCCGACCTGCGGGCCGTTGCCGTGCACCACGATGAGCTCGTAGCCCTTGCCGAGGATCGGGATCAGCTTGCGCACGGCGTCGCGCGCCCGCTCGAGCTGGACCGACGTCTCCCCCGAGTCCTCCGGTCGCAGCAGCGCGTTGCCCCCGAAGGCGACAACGGCCAGAGGGCGAACGAACGAGAAGAACGGCGTCGGGTTCATGCGGGACGACCCTAGGGCTTCACGTCTTCGCGCACCAGGGGCATCGTCATGCAGCGGGGACCGCCGCGCGCGCGCGACAGCTCGTGCGCCGCGAGCAGGATCACGTACTTCTTACCGGGCTTCCAGAGCTCGAGCTCCTCGCGACCCAGCAGCAGGTCCGCCTCGTCCACGACGGTGTAGCCGGCGCGGCCGAGCTCCGCCGCGGTCGCCTCGTTGCGGTCGTACATCAGCACCACACCCGGAGCGAGGGCGAACGCGTTCGCGCCGTCCGTCCACTGCTCGCGTCGCTCGGCGATCGGGTCCTCCCCGCCGCACCGCAGCGGCCTCAAATCGAGCTTCTGCGCCTTGAGCGCGGAGAGGAGGTCCTTTTCGGTCGTCCACGTGATCTCGCGCTTCGTGAGGTCGCACTCGTAGACGTCCGCCTCCTCGGCGCCGTCGGGCAGGATCATCGGACCGTACACGAGGCACTCGTTCTCCGAGATCATCGTGAAGACCGTGTCGAGGTGCATGTACGAGCGCGCCGGCGGGATGGCGACGACGATGAGCCGCTTGATCGGCGCCTTCTGCTTCTTGAAGGACTCGGCGAGGCGTTCGATCGTCGTCTTCTCGGTGCGCTCCGAGTAACCGATCGCGAGCAGGTCGTCGCGGAGGACGAGCACGTCGCCGCCCTCGAGCGTCGGCCGCATGCGCGCGTACGACGCCGGCTTGCCGTAGTCCGCCGAGAACTCCTGGAACCAGAACTTCCCGCCCTCGGAGCTCCCGAAGCGCGGATGGAGCGAGAGGACGTAGCCGTTCAACAGCGGCTCGCGCTGGCGCGCCGAGGTCGCCATCGAGCAGCGGATCGCCCTCTCGCCGACGACCACGAGCGGGTCACGCTGGAAGAAGTAGTTGGGGATCGGCGGCATCGCGTACAGGTCGGCGGCCGGCCCGGCGATCTCCGGGGCCGGGCGCTCGATGCCGGTGATGAGGGCCGAGGCGAGCTGCTCGGCGTTCAGGTCGCGGAGCCGATAGTCCATGTCCGGGCCCCAGCCGAAGGTGCGTCCGAGGTCGTCCAGGATCGCGCCGCGCTGCTCCGGGACCTGCAGCACGTCCTCGAGCAGATCCTGGACCTCGAGGACCTCGTCGGCGACGAACCCGAGCACCTGCTGGAAGCGGCGGTGCTCCTCGCGGGCGCGGTTGCCATAGAGGATGTCGTCGAAGAGGAGCTCCTCCATCATCGACGGGACCATGCGGTCGATCTCCGGTCCGGGCAGGTGGACCAGCACCGACTTGAGCTTTCCGATCTCCGAGGTGACTCTGAGCGTCATAAGGGTGGCCCGAAGGAAACGCGGATACTACAGGAGGGCCGGAGACCGAGGAAGCGCGGGACGCGCGCCGGCGGTGCAAGTCCTTGCGCCGCCAAGGGGGAAATCGCCGCGAGGACCGGAAGCGACGACGGAACCGCGGTCCCGTCGCTCAGATCCGCGTCGTCGGGCTCGTCAGGACGGCGGCAGCCCCACTCGCTCGGACGGGTCGCCGGAGTCGATCCGGTCCTCCGCCTTCTCGGAGATCGTCGAGAGGCGGTTCGCGAAACGATCGAACGCCCGCGCGGTCTCCTCGTACTGCTTCTGCGCGTTGCCGAGGTGTCCGCCGAGCTTCTCGAGCGGTCCTCCGACCCGGTCGCAGAGCCGCGCCAGGTCCGCGAGGTTCTGGTGCACCTCGCGGGCGTTCTCCTGCAGCTCGAGCCCGCGAAGCCCGAGCGCCACCGTCGAGAGATAGGCGTAGAGAAGCCGCGGCGAGACCGGGATGACGCGCCGGCTGGTGGCGTAGTCCGCGACCGCGCCCTCCTCGCCGTCCGAGACGATCTCCGCGTAGACGGCCTCCGCCGGCACGTACATGAACGCGAAGTCGCACGTGCCGCTCGCCGGCCGGATGTACTTGTCGGCGATCGCGTCGACGTGCTTCTTCACGTCCCGCGCGAACTGAGCGCGAGCGCGGCGCCGGTCGCCGTCGTCCTCGAGCTCCCGCGCGCGGCGGAAGTTCTCTAGGGGGAACTTGCTGTCGATCGCGACGACGCGCTCCTGGATGAAGACGACCGCGTCGACGATGGCGCCGTCGCCGAGCGGGTACTGCGTCGCGAACGCGCCGGGCGGCAGCGCCTGCGACAGCGCCTGCTCGAGGAACATCTCGCCGAGCGTCCCGCGCAGCTTCGGCGGCTTGAGCAGGTCCTCGAGGCGCGTCACCTCTCCCGCGAGCTTCTCGATCTTCTGGGACGCCTCCTGGAGCCGGCCGAGCCTCTCTCCGAGCTCCCGCATGACCTGGCCCGAGCGTCCGAGATGCTCGGCCACGCTCTGCTGGCCGGCCGTCAGCCGCTGCGCGACGGTTCCGAGATGATCGGCGACGCTCTGCTGGCTGGCCGACAGCCGCTCCTCGACGGAACCGACGCGCGTCTCGACCGCGCGGCGGAGCTCGTCGAACCGGCGGTCCACGGACTGCGAGGCTTCCCGGGCGCGCGCGGTCTCGGCGAGCAGCGCGTCGAACCGCCCCGCGGACTCACGGCCGGACCGGCCGCGCTGGCCGATCAGGGCAGCGACGGCGGCGGCGAGGCCCAGCGCGAGGACGATCGCGAGCGGGATGAGGACGGAAGCGCTCATGAGGCCAGTGTACGGACGCGATGGACAAATGATGTCCGAGCCGCCCGGGTATCGGAGCCGTGAGCCGTGACCCGTGATCCGTGAACCGGCGTCAAGACCAAATACATTAGCAGTTGCTAATGTATTTGGCGAGGGGAATCGAGGCTACTCGCGCCGTCCGCCGGACAGGAGCACGACGACGGCGACGAAGAGGGCGGCGCCGATGACCGCCCAGAGGAACGGGAAGCCCGGACCCGTTCCGAGCTGGATGACGAAGACGTCGGGCAGCTTGAGCTCACGCGCGAGCCACGATCCGAGCAGCGCTCCGATGAAGCCGAGCACGATCGAGACGATGCAGCCGCCGCGCGAGCCGCCCGCGATCGCCCGCCCGATGCCGCCCGCGATCGCGGCGATGAGCAGATACAGGAGGATGTCCAACCAGGTCACGGCCGGAAGAATGTCACGAAACGGCCTGGTGCGTCGGCGGCCGGACGTGACCTCGAGAGACTGCGAACCGTTCGCCGTTCTTGCGCTTCCGGCCTCGTCTTGCGCCTCACGTCCGACGTCTCACGGCCGGTTCTCCCATGCGACAATTCGCCCATGGCCGATCAGCCTCCCAAGAAGCCCACCCCGGCCGAGGACCGCGAGATTGACTACCTGATGTGCTCGCAGTGCGGCACGCCGTGCTACGTCTTCGAGATGGAAGGCTCGGCGATCGCCGAGGCGCTCTGCCTCGTCTGCGGCAACGACGAGGTCCGCATGTTCAACGTCGGGGAGGAAGCCGGCGCCGACGATGAATGAGTCCTACGTCAATCCTCTGACCGAGCGGTACGCCTCGGCGGAGATGTCCCGGATCTTCTCCCCCCTCTACAAGTTCGAGACCTGGCGCCGGCTCTGGCTCTGGCTGGCGGAGGAGGAGCGCCGCCTCGGGCTGCCGATCTCCGACGAGGCGATCGCGCAGATGCGCGCGACGCTCTCCGATATCGACTTCGACGCGGCGCGCGCCGAGGAGGCGAAGACGCGCCACGACGTCATGGCGCACGTCCGCGTGTTCGGCGCCGCGGCCCCGGCGGCGAAGGGCATCATCCACTGGGGCGCGACGTCGGCGTACGTGACGGACAATGCCGACCTGATCCAGATGCGCGAGGGCCTCGCGCTCGTCGAGCGGCGCCTCGTCGCCGTCCTCCGTCGCCTCCGCGATTTCGCGCTCGCGCACCGCGACCTGCCGGCGCTCGCCTACACGCACTTCCAGCCCGCGCAGCCGACGACCGTCGGCAAGCGCGCCGCGCTCTGGGCGTCGGACCTCCTCATGGACCTCGGCGCGGCGCGCGCGGCGAGGGAGGGGCTGCGCTTCCTCGGCGCGAAGGGAGCGACCGGGACGCAGGCGTCGTTTCTGCGCCTATTCGACGGCGACTCGGCGAAGGTCGAATCACTTGACCGCGCGCTCGCCGGCCGGGCGGGCTTCTCGAAGCGCCAGATCGTCACGGGCCAGACCTACTCGCGCAAGCAGGACGACCACGTCGTCCACGCGCTCTCCTCGCTCGCGCAGTCGTCGCACAAGATCGGCA
>DATBBK010000036.1:0-19338 GCA_036271035.1 Thermoanaerobaculia bacterium
CCCGCCGCACGGGCTGGTTCGACGCGGTCGTCGCCCGCACGGCCGTGGAGCTCTCCGGCGCCGACGCCGTGGCGGTGACGAAGCTGGACTGCCTCGACGAGCTCGACGAGATCCCGGTCTGCCTGGGATACCGGCTGGACGGCAAGCCGGTCTCCGCCCTGCCCGCCCTCGCGGAGGAGATCGCGCGCCTCGAGCCCGAGTACGAGCGCTTCCCGGGATGGAAGGCCGTGACCACGGGCGTGACGCGCTACGAGGAGCTGCCCGGCGCGGCCCAGCGCTACGTCCGCGCGCTCGAGGACGCCTGCGGCGCACCCGCGGTGCTGATCTCGACGGGCCCGCGCCGCGAGGAGACGATCTGGCGCGCGAACATGCCGCTGCTCGCCGCGCTGCCCAACCCGAGCTGATCGCCGGCCGTCGAGGCGCCGGCGTGAGCATCCGCACGCCCTTCGGGTTTGTCTCCGGTATGCTCGACGCATGAGTCAGCACAGTCGGGCGCATTCACTCGCCGCGCGCCGGAGCGCGGTACTCTTCGTCGCTTCGATCGCCGCCCTGCCGTTCGCCTGCAGCAGCGGCGGAGCGGCTCCCGCCGCAAAGGCCGGCGCGTCGAGCCCCGGCAAGTTCGTCTGGCACGACCTCACGACCGACGATCCCGCCGCCTGCAAGAAGTTCTATTCGGCGCTGCTCGGCTGGCAGTTCGTCGACGCGACGGTTCTCGGACGCCCGTACACGGTCGCGAGGATCGGGAAGACGCCGGTCGGCGGCATCCACGCTCCCAACCCGGACCGCGCAGGCAAGACTCCGTCGCACTGGCTCTCGTACATGTCGGTGGCGGACGTGGACGCGGCCGTCGAGAAGACGAAGGCCGGCGGCGGCGGCGTGCTCGCCGGACCGATGGATATCGACGCGCACGGGCGCGCCGCCGTCCTTCGGGATCCGCAGGGCGCGCCCTTCGGGCTCGTCCGCCTCGCGGCGGGCGATCCGACCGAACCCGCCGCGCCCGTCGAGGGGACCTTCTTCTGGAACGAGTACCTCACGCACGACCTCGACGCGACGATGGCCTTCTACAACGCCCTCGTCCCCTTCGAGATGACGGTGTCGAAGAGCGAGTCGGGCGCGAGCTACGCGGTGCTCAAGCGCGGCGGAGGCCAGGCGCACGCCGGCGTCTTCCGTCTGCCGGACTCGAAGAAGGAGGTGCCGCCGAACTGGCTGCCCTACGTCTTCGTGACCGATCCCGCCGGCCTCGCCGCGCGCGTGGCGAGCCTCGGCGGACGCGTGCTGCTCGAGCCGCATCCCGACGTGCGCAAGGGATCACTCGCCGTCGTGGCGGATCCGACCGGCGCGGTCTTCGCCCTGCAGAAATATCCGTACTAGCGAGGAGCACGACGATGCGAAAGCGAAATTGGAACTGGCTTCGACTCGTGGTCCTCGTCGTCCTCGTCACGCTCGCGACCGCGACCGTCGCCTGCGACGACTCCGTGACGGTAGTCGGCGTCAGCTACGGCTACCCCGGCTGGGGCGGCCCCTGCTGCTGGGGCGGACCGGGCTGGGGCGGCGGCGGCGTTTACGTGGGCGGCCCGGTCTGGTAGCGGACGCCGCCGACTCGCCCGCTTGCAGCGCGGCAAGTCGTATCTCATCTGCTCCTTGACGGCGGCTCGGTCCGACGGTTACTCGTCGCGACTGTAACCTGCTACAATCGAGCATGTTACGACCAATTCGACGGGTCTTCCGCGCCTTGGTCGGCGCCTGCCTCGCCACTCCGCTCTTCGCAGCCGCGCCCGTTTTCACCAACAACTTCACCGCCGTAAGTCTCGATGGCGTCCGCCTCGGCACCGACACCGACCCCTCGAACTACTCGATGTTCCCTTCGGTCGTCTTCGACCCGTCGAGCGGTCTGTTCCAAATGTGGGTCGCCAACACGAGCGCGCTCTCGATCGAGGGGCTCCGTCACGCGACCTCGACCGACGGTGTGCACTTCATCTCGGACGGCAACCTGTCGTTCGCCGGCGGGAGCCCCTTCCCCGCCTACGGCGCCGCGACTGAGCCTCAGTTCGAGTTTCCGCGCGCGGCGAAGATCGGCTCCGACTGGAAGCTCCTCATCTGGACCGAAAACAACCCCTCGGTCAACGGCGACTACAACTACAACGAGAGCGTCAACGACATCGGCCTCGATCCGTCGACGCTGGTCGTCACCCATCAAGGGCCGATCTTTCCCGCCGACGGCACGGGCACTTTCGGCCAGACGACCGGGCCATACGGGATCGTCAATGGCAAGCTCTACGTCGAGGACGACCGGATCGGCGGTCTGTCGAAGTGGGAGTACAACGACGCCGCGCCGCCGAGCGTCACGCCGCCGGCCGACCATTATCAGGACCTCATCGCCGGGACAGGCTACGTCTACTTCCTGACCAACCCCGGCAATCCGCTCGGCGTTTACGTGCATAACGTGGCCCGCGTGCTGGATCAGGGCGACGGCACGCTCGGCGTCTACTACTCGCTGCGCTTCCCGGACGGCTCGCGCGTCAACAAGCAGATCTACTACGCGGAATCGGGAGACGGCGGGCAGACGTGGTCTGTCCCGGTCGGCCTGTTCTCGAACGGTGACGCGATCCGCGTCAACGGCACGCCGAGCATGTTCGACTTCTCGCACCCGGAGGTCACGCTCGCCGGATCCCGGCGCGTCCTCTACTTTTCGACCAAGGCCGCCGATGGCGCTTTCGTTGTCGCGACGAGCGCCGGCCAGCCCCCGCCGGTGAACAGCTGGGCGGACCTCCTGGGAAGCGGACAGGGCCCCGGGGAGAGCGGCGTCGCCGCCGTCCGCGCCTCCGATGGGGGTTATGCCGTTCTCGCCCGGAGCCAGGGTTTCTTTCCCGACGACCCGGCATTCTGGCTCGTGAAGCTGGATGGGTCGGGCGAGGTGGTATCGCAGCGGGCCTACTCGGCGCCAAGCACGGGCGCCGGCTCGGGCTCGACGTTTTTCCCGACAGCGTTGACCGACGCGGGAGACGGCGGCTTCGTGATGGCGGGATACACCGACGCCACCGACGGCCCGATCTGGATTGTTCGTGTCAACGGCTCTGGAAGCGTCGTCTGGTCGAAGACGTATCTCGATTGCAACGGTGACTGCGGCGACCGGGTCGCGTCGATCATCCGCACCTCGGACGGTGGTTTTGCCTTCGCCGCTTCGCTCGGGGTAGCCGGCAGCAGACTCGGCATCGGCAAGATCGACGCAACCGGAGCCCTGCAGTGGATCTACTCTTATCCGATACCCGCCGAGAGCTCGGCGGCCAGCTCCTTGATCGAAACGCCCGGCGGCGGCCTGGCGGTCGGCGCGAGTTTCAACCCCGGCTTCGGCGTCGACAACTTCCGTGTCTTGAGAACGGACGGAACCGGAACCACGGTCTGGGATGCGAGGGTCGGATCGGGAGCCGAAGGGAAGCTCTCCGCGATCGCGAACTTCTCATCGGGCGGGTTTCTCGTCGCCGGCACGGATGCGGCCGGCTTCACTCAGGTCGCCGCTCTCGATGACAGCGGAACCATTCAATGGCAGAACACCTACACGGGCGCCGGCTTCGGAACTCCGACGGCACTCGTGATCACGCCGGAAGGCGGCGCAGGCATCGCGGGATTCGGGGCCTCGGATCCGAGCCACGCCACGATGCTACAGATCGGTCCGACCGGCGCGGTCGAGTGGGCGAAGACCTTCGCCGCGGAGGTCTCCAGCCATACTTCGTTCAACGCGATCGTTTCGACGCACGACGGAGGGCTACTCGTCGCCGGTTCGGACGCCTCTTCGTCCGTGCCGTTCTCGCAGGCACTCGTCCTCAAGGTCGACGCGGGCGGAGCCTTCATCGGATGCCTCGACGTCGAGACCTCGTTGCCCATCGCGGTGTCGACCCCAGCATTGTTCAGCTCGTCGATCGCAAGCGTCAGGGTGGACGAGATGTCGAACACGACCGTGGCGGATACGCCGGCAACGAGCCACCTCACCGACGCCGCCGGACGAATCATCTGCCGGGCGACTTTGCCCGCGGACCTCGCGCCGGTGGCTCTCGCGGCCGACCAATCGGGCAACGGCGTTGCCGATCCGGGCGAGTCCTTCGTCGCGGCACCCGCCTGGGAAAACGACGGGCTCGTGGCGACCCTTCTCACCGGACACGCATCGCCGGTGTCGGACTCGAACGGCCTCGACACGTCGGATCCCGACATCGATGCGAATTACGGAACGGTGCCGTCGCTCTCGACGTCCGACTGCCAGACGGCGACCGGCGACTGCTACCACTTCAGATTTCAGGACATTCCGCGCCCCTCACAACACTGGGACACGTCCTTCGACGAAACGCTCACGACGCCGGACCCGCATCATCGCTGGGCGAAGCGCTGGACGTTGCACGCGGGACTGTCCTTCTCCGACGTCTCGCCCACGAACGGCTTCTACCGATTCGTCGAGGACATCTTCCATAACGGGATTACCGGAGGTTGCGGGGCCGGCATCTTCTGCCCGACCGAGCCAGTGACGCGCGCCCAGATGTCGGTCTTCCTGCTGAAGTCGAAGCACGGTGAGCTCTTCGTGCCGCCGGTCTGCACCGGCATCTTCTCGGACGTCCCGTGCCCGAGCCTCTTCGCAGACTGGATCGAGGAGCTCGCCGGGGAGGGAATCACGGCCGGCTGTGGCGGCGGGAACTACTGCCCGAACGACGCCGTCACGCGGCAGCAGATGGCGGTGTTCCTCCTCAAGGCGCTGAACGGCTCGGGCTACGTGCCGCCCGCGTGCGCGGGAATCTTCGGAGACGTCGCCTGCCCGAGTCAGTTCGCCGCCTGGGTCGAGGATCTGTACGACCGCCAGATCACCGCCGGATGCAGCGTGAGCCCGCTGCTCTACTGTCCTACGGCGCCCAACACGCGCGAACAAATGGCGGTCTTTCTGACGAAGACATTCTCGCTGGTGCTCTACGGGCCGTAGCGCTCCCCTCACGCTCCCGCATCTGCCCGGCGTCGTCCTTCGTCGAGGACCAGGGCCCTCGGCGCGAGTCGGGTTCGCCTCGCTGCGCGAGCAGAGGTGAAGTATCTTCAGGCGACCAGACTCTTGGGCCGTTAGCTCAGCTGGTCAGAGCATCGGCCTTTTAAGCCGGTGGTCCTGGGTTCGAGTCCCAGACGGCCCACCAACTTCCAACCGCTGCGAGATCTTCCAGCCCACGCCGAGCTCGCGGCCGTCGCTCTCGCCGGTTCCCTTCTTCGCCATGCCGCCCTTGCCCTTCTCACCCGTGAAGTTCTCCGGCGAGATCGAGCGCGTCCGCGCCTTCGAGAGTCGCGTCAGGTCGCTGAGGCCGGAGACGACGCCCGACTGCGCGGCGAGGAAGGCGGGCGCGGAAGCGAGAACAGGGCGCCTGTGGCGAGGCGCGCCGCGCGGCCAAGCGTGTGCATGACGATCTCCTCGTAAAGCGGTGGACGGACTGGCGCGGAGTGTAGCGCCAACCCCGCTCCGGTTTCCCTTGCCGGTCCGGAGGATGCGTACTACGCTGCTGCCAAATCCCAGGCATCAGGGTTTCGCCGAGAACGAAAGGATCTGGCGTGGAGCGTCCCCGTCGACCCGCAACGGTTCTCGCCGCCGCCGTCCTCGCGCTCGTCGCGATGCCGGCGGCCGCAGGCGTCAATCGCTGGACGACCGCAGGGCCCGAGGCGGCGCTCGTCTCCGCTGTCGCGCACGATCCGGCCGATCCCTCTCGCGTCTTTGCCGGGACCGTTCACGGGCTGTTCCGCAGCGCGGACGGCGGCGCGACATGGACGCCGGCGAACGTGGGCTTTGCCGGACTCGAGTGGATCACGGCGATCGCGTTCGACCCGACGAACGCGCAGACCCTCTATCTCGGGACGCTCGCGGCGGGAACCTACAAGAGTGTCGACGGCGGCGGGAGCTGGGTCAGTGCCGCCGCCGGGCAGTCGCAATTCTTCGCGAGGTACGGCTACGGACTGGCGATCGACCCGTCGGCACCGTCCACGGTGTACGTCGCGACGCTCGAGGGGGTCTACAAGACGACCGACGGCGGGTGCTCGTGGCACGCTTCGAATAACGGATTACCCGTCGTCAACGAGTCCTTCTATCTACAAACGATCGCGATGGATCCGTCCGACCCGTCGGTCCTCTACATCGGTTCGGAGTTCTCCGGCCCCTACAAATCCACCGACGGCGGCGCGAGCTGGGCGCCGCTCAGCTATCCCACGTTCTTCCGGACGTCCATAAACGGGTTCGCGATCGACCCCGGCAAGCCGAGCACCGTCTACATGACGACCAGCCTCTTCGACCCCTCGGCCTCCCCCCAGGCCACCCAAGCGAGTACGGGCGGTGTCTACAAGAGCGAAGACGGCGGCGCCAACTGGAGTTCTCTCGGGATCGGGACGCTCCCGAACATCCCATTCCGCAGCGTTTCCCTCGACCCCGGAGACGCATCGGTCGTCTACGCGGGGACCATCGGGCAGGGCGTCTTCCGCAGCACGGACGGAGGCCAGAGCTGGGCTCCGGCATCGTCGGGCCTCGCAGACACGGACGTCTACTCCCTCGACCTGCCGGTGGCGTCGCACGTCCTGGCCGGAACGAGGGGAACCGGCGTCTTCCGCAGCGAGGACGGCGCCGCGAGCTGGAGCCCGTCCTCCAAGAAGCTCCTCGCGTTCCAGGGAGCTTCCCTGGCGCTCGCGGGCTCGGGCGGGCCGGTCTTCGCGGGCGGGTCTCCCTACGGCGCGTCGGTGGTGCGCAGCGACGACGCCGGTGCGAGCTGGTCGCCCGCCAACTCGGGCATCCCTCACGTGGATTCCGTCGGCGCGCTCGTGGCGGACGCCGGGGATCCCGACCGCATGTATGCGGGCACCTCCAACTTCTGGGGGATCTTTCGTTCCGTCGACGGCGGTGCGACCTGGACGCTCGGCGCGGGCTCGACGGACTCCGGCTATCACGCGATCGTGATCGATCCGTTCGAGGCGACGCGGGTCTATGCCGCGGGAGACCACGGAATCTCGCTCTCCACCGACTCGGGCGCGACGTGGACGCTATACGCTCCGTTCGTCAGCATCGCCACCGAGCTCGTCGCGGACTATTCGACCTCCGGCACGCTGTTCGCGGTCGATCAGTCGGTCGAGAAAAGCGTCGACGGCGGCGCGACGTGGAATCCGGCGGCGGCCGGCCTCGAGGGCACCCTCGTCATCTCGATCTCACAGGATCCCGTCGATCCGTCCGTCTTCCTCGTGGGCACTTTCGGGGGCGGGATCTATCGAAGCACCGACGGCGGGGCGACGTGGACGCCGACGTCAGGAGCTGCCGCTGAGACGGCGATTGGCTCACTCGCCTTCGATCCGTCGGACCACTCGGTCGTCTACGCCGGAGTCTCCTTCTGGGCCGGCTACCCGGCGCCGCTCGTCCCCGGAGGCGTCCTCAGAAGTACCGACGGCGGTGCGAGCTGGTTGCCCTTCAACGACGGCCTCGATGAGATCGGAAGCGGCGCCTTCACCGTTTCGGCGCTCGCCGTGAGCCCGACCGACCGACGTGTCTACGCAGCGGCGATCGGCGGAGTGCTCGTCTGGCAGTTCTCCGACGTCCCTGGCCCGGCGATCTCGCAGCTGACGCCCGCGTCCGGCGACGCCTCGACGGCGACGCCCGTCGCCGTCACCGGGAGCGGCTACGACCTCGGCGCGACGGTGCTTGTCGACGGACAAGCGGACTCGAGCGCCCAGGTCGTGGACGCGACGCGAGTGAACCTGACGCTCCCCTCGGGAGAGCCCGGTACGCTGTCGAGCGTCGAGATCGTCAACCCGGACACGCAACGCGTCCTCCGGCGACGTGCCTTCCTGCGGGACTACCTCGACGTTGCCGAGTCGTATCCATTCCACGACGACGTCGCGACACTGGCGCGCGCCGGACTCACTGCGGGCTGCGGCGGCGGCAGCTACTGTCCCGACGCGTCGCTCACGCGCGCCCAGATGGCCGCCCTCCTCGAGAGGGCGATTCATGGACCGGACTTCGTCTATCCGCCGCCCGGCGGGATCTTCGTCGACGTCGACGCCTGCCAGCCGCCGGCGCCGCAGATCTACCAGTTCCTGCGGGATGGCCTGACGAGCGGCTGCGGCCCCGCAATCTTCTGCCCGGACTCGCCGGTGACGCGCGCCCAGATGGCGGTCTTCCTCCTTCTCGCCGAACACGGAGGAGACTACGTGCCGCCTCCCGCGACCGGAATCGTGTTCGCCGACGTCCACGCGGGAGACTTCGCGGCCGATTTCATCGAGCAACTCGCCGCGGAGGGCATCTCTGCGGGGTGCGGCGGCAGCAACTTCTGTCCCGTCGAACACGCGTCTCGCGGCCAGTCCGCCGCGCTGATCGTTCGCACCTTCGATCTGCCATGACGCCCGCCGACCGCTTCCGACTCGAACGGGTTCTCGTGGCGGTCGCCACCGTGGCGCTCTGGCTGTGCGCGGCACATGCGGGAGCCGGCCTCAACCGCTGGACGACGAAGGGCCCTGATCTCGCGGGCATCAGCACGTTGGCCGTGGATCCGACGAACCCGTCCATCGTCTATGCCGGCACGAGCGCGGCAGGAGTGCTCCGCAGCGAGGATGGCGGAGCGACGTGGGAAAGCGCCTGGAGCGGCATGACCGAGCCGTCCGTCCTGAGCCTCGCCGTCGACCCCGTTGCGCCGTCGACGGTCTACGCCGGTACGCAGTCGAGTTTCGTGGCTCGCTCCTCGGACGGAGGACGCTCATGGATCTCTCTTTACGCCTATGACCCGGCGGGTGGCACCAATTTCCAGTCCGTCCAGGCGCTCGCCATCGATCCCCTGTCGGCCACCGTCTACGCGGCGACAAACGCGGGTCTGGTCAAGAGCGGCGACGGTGGGTGCCACTGGGAGACGGCCGGCGACGCGCTGCTCGGTGTCGCGCTCGACGCCATCGCGATCGACCCGGCCGATCCGTCCGTGCTCTACGCCGGTTCGGTGTTCGCCGGCGCGTTCCGGAGCGCCGATGGAGGCGCCACCTGGACCGCGATCAGCGCGGGCCTGACGAACCACGAGGTCCGCGCCTTCGCGTTCGACTACACGGGGCCCGCCGCCGTGTACGCGGCGACGGTCCGGTTCGTCGAGACGACCGGCGAGACGTTCGGCATGGTTTTCAAGAGTTACGACGCGGGCGCGACCTGGTTCCCGCTCGACTTCGGGCTCCCCGACGCTCCGTACGTCGCTCTCTGGGCGGACCCCTCGAACTCCGTCGTCGTCTACGCGGCGAGCCTCGGCGCGGGCGTGTTCCGTACGGCGAACGCAGGCGTGACGTGGACGTCGCGCAACATTGGACTGCCGAACGAGCTGACCGCGGCCCTGACGGGCCGGCCCGGCGCCGCCGTCCTGTATGCCGGATCGCTCGGACGCGGGACGTTTCGAACGGAGGACGGCGGGCTCTCGTGGTTGCCGTCGTCCGGCGAGCGCGCATTTCTGGCGAGGGCGGTGGCTGCCGACCCTCAGCAGGTCGCCACCGTGCTAACGGGCGGAGGCGCGGCCGGCGTGATCGCCAAGACGACCGACAGCGGGCAGACGTGGACGCCGACGGGCAGCGGTCTGCCCGCTGACCGCGGTGTCGTCGCCTTCGGGTACGACCCGACGGACTCGGCCACCGTCTACACGGGAACGTTCAATTTCGGCGGCGTTTTCAAGTCGATCGACGGCGGGGCGACGTGGACGCCGACCCCGCCGCTGTCACCGGCCGGGACGAGCCCGGATCCGGCGGCCCTGATTGTGGACCCGTTCGTGCCGCAGACGGTCTATGCCGCGACCGGAGGCGGACTATTTCGCTCCGACGACGCCGGGACGTCCTGGACGCAGCCCGATCCCGCAGCTTCCGGCGCCAACGCGCTCGTCGCCGATGTCGCCGTAGCCGGCCGTCTCCTCTCGTTCCAAGCCGCCTACGCCGACAGCGGGCTGAGGGTGAGCACCGACCGTGGTGCGAGCTGGAATCCGAGCAACACCGGAATCGAAAACCTCTTCATCAGCTCGCTCGCTCAAGATCCCTCCAACACGATGCGCTGGCTCGCGGCCGGCGAAGCCGCGCCCTTTGCGGGGCTTCCCGGCATTTACGAGAGCACGGACGGGGGCGCGTCCTGGATTCCGGTCGCGTCGGTCGCACCGGACTCGCCCAACGTGAACGCACTCGCATTCGATCCCCTGGACCCGACACGAGTCTGGGCATCGGCCAACCCGACCTACCCGCCGGGACCGCACCCGTCCATCGTGTTGCGCAGCGTCGACGGCGGGGCGAACTGGGAGCCGTTCGCGTTCGGCCTCCCGTCGACGACCGCGTACGGGATCGCCGTCGAACATTCCGGCACGGTCCACCTCGCGACCGGAGCGGGAGTCTGGGAGCTCGAGCCTTCCGACGTCGACCCTCCGCGCATCGACTCCGTCGCGCCTCTCAGCGGACCTGCGGCGGGTGGGACCGCGCTCGACATCTTCGGCGCGGGCTTCGATCCCGCCGCATTGGTTTCTTTTGCCGGCATTCCGGCCACGGTGCAGAGCGCGGACGACGGCCACATCGCCGCCCTGACATCCGGCGGACCCGCCGGCCCGGCGGACCTCGTCGTGACGAACCCGGACGGCCAGCTCGACACGCTCGCACGCGCCTTCGTTTTTGACTACGCGGACGTCCCCAACGGCTCGCTCTTCCACGAGGTGGTCGTCACGGTCAGCGTCGCGGGCGTCAGCTCGGGCTGCGGAGGCGATTCGTTCTGCGTCTTCGCGCCGCTGTCGCGCGGGCAGGCGGCCGTCCAGATCGAACGCGCGCTCCATGGCCCGGACTTCGTGTACCCGGTTCCCTTCGAATACTTTTCCGACGTGCCGCGGTGTTCCTCGTTCCTCCCGTATATCTCGCAGTTCGTCACCGACGGGATCACCGCGGGCTGCGGCGGCCTCCGCTACTGTCCTGACGATCCGATCACTCGCGCGCAGGCGGCCGTCCTCTGGCTCCGCGCCGAGCACGGCCTCGGCTACCAGCCTCCTCCGGCGACGGGAACGTTGTTCGCCGACGTCCCCGCGGACGCCTTCGCCGCGGACTACATCGAGCAGTTCGCGGCAGAGGGTGCGACAGCCGGCTGCGGCGGCGGAAACTACTGCCCGAACGCCTCCGTCACGCGGGGGCAGGCTGCGGCCTTCCACGTTCGGGTGCTGCTGGCGCCCTGAGCCCGAGAGCCCTGCGCGCCAGCGCGAACGTCAGCACGAGATAGACGAGCCAGAGCGGCGTCCCGACGAGCGTGTACCGGGCGAAGTCGGGCGTGGCGCCGAGGAACCAGTCCCGCGCCGCTGGGAATCGCATCGCGAGGAACGCGCCGAGAAGGCTTGCGACGGCGTACTCGAAGAGGTACGTCGCCGCCGCGACCGCGCCGAAGATCTCGATCCATCGGCGCAGCCGTGCGTCGCCCAGCGCCCAGCCGACGAGCAGGAGCGGCCAGAACCAGTAGAAGTACTGGGGACCGTAGCCGGGTCCGATCGCCGGGACCGCGACGAGCGGCAGCGAGGCGGCGGCCACGAGCCGGTGCGGGGCGGAGAGCCGCCCTCGCCACGCGAGGACGGCGAGGCCGACGCCGATCGCGACGAACGCCGCCGTCGCCGCGTGCGTGTACGCCGGGACCCAGGCCGCGCGCCCGACGCGGCTCAACCAGCCGGTGACGCCGAACCACCCCGAGCTCGACCGGTAGCGCAGGACCGCGCGCACGTCCCCGGCGTTGAGTGCGCGGAGCACACCGAGGCCGTACGCCGCCGGACCGGCCGCGAGCGCGAGGCCGAGCAGCCCGACGCGCGGCGCCAGCCGGCGCGCGCCCGCGACGAGCAGCGGCGTCAGCAGGACCGGCACCGACTTCAACGCGATCGCGAGACCCAACCAGAAGCACGCCAGGATCCAGTCGACCGGCTCGACCGATCTCTGGAAGCGCAGCAGCGCGCTCACCGCGAGCAATACGAGCAGTGCGACGAGGACGTCGAAGTTGCCGTGCTGGCAGACGAGGATCACGCACACCGGGTTCAGCGCGATGCCGGCGAGCGCGATCGAGCGCGGTCGCGCCGCGCCCAGCTCACGGAGCAGCGCGATCAAGACGACGATCAGCACGCACTCGACGGCGATCAGGAACGCGGTGATCACGAACTCGAGCGGGATCGCAAAGCGCTCGCTGACCCGATGGAGCGCGTACAGGATCTGCACCCACACGGGCGGCCACACGAAGTACCCGGTGGCGAGGTAGGGGTTCTTTCCCTCCGACATCCTCCACCCGACCTCCAGCCAGACGCCCAGATCGCTCGAGAAGGCGTGGGGCCCTTTGAACCAGAGGAAGGCGGCTCGAACGCCGACCGACGCGGCGATCACCGGCGCGGCATCGGCGAGCACTCGGCCGACGAGACGTCTTTCCGGGACCGGTCGTTCTGCCCTTCCCGCGATCAGCGGATCCTCCCGGTGCGCCCGTTCCGTGCAAGATGCAAACCCGACGGGGGCGTACGTGCGATCAATTTCCGTACGCGCCTGGAGGCCGAAACGTCACAGGCTCGCCGGAAGTCGGCGGGAACTGCGAAGACGATCGTCTCGGGCCTCGGGATCGAAGGCGCACCGCGGATGGGCGCGCCGGAGTCACCAGCGGCTGGCGACGCCTCCCGAGATCGGCGGGCGGCTCTTGCGACGGCGATCCCGCAGGGTGTGGTTGCAGCGGTCGCACACGAAGTAGCGGCCGGGCTCGGCGTTCGACGGAGCCGCGACCGGACCGCGCATGGGCGTCTCCAGGCCGTACGCCGTCCGACACGACGGACAGTGCGGCGTCTCGAACGCGTGCGAACCGGATTCGTTCATGTCGTTGTGATCGGGAGTATAAGCCCGCCGGCAGGCGCGCCTGCGGTTTGTTCAGATTCGGCGCGTCTTCGCGCGTTTCCCTTAGAATGCTCACAAGATTCCCTCGAAATTCCGGCCGGAAATCCGTCCTTGCGACGGAGAAAGGACCCTCCGCCATGCGTTTATCCAGACTGTTGCTCGCGGCGTCATGCGTCGTAGCGACCTCGGGGCCCCTCGCGGCCCAGTCGCTTCGTCCGGTCCAGAGCCCCGAACTGCACGGGACGATCGGAGGAGCGATCGACGAGCTCGCCGGCAAGCGGGCGGGCGGCGTGCGTACGAAGGTCGTCAATATCGACACCACGAATGACGCGTTCCTGTTCCCGTCGGCCGGCAGCGTGCAGGGCGCCGGCGGCACCTACTTCCGCTCGGACGCCATGATCGTCAATCACCGCACGACCACTCAGAGGATCTCCGTCGGCTGGATCGCGCAGGGCGTCAATAACTCGGCTCGACCGCTCCAGTATTTCGATCTGAACGCCGCCACCCCATACGTCCTTCAGGACTTCATCAACCAGAGCCTGCATCAGACCGGCCTCGGTGCGGTGCTCGTCTCCGGGGTGACCTCGACGGGTAATACCGACTCCAGTGCCACCCTCGACGGCTTCTCGCGCATCTGGACGAACCAGCCTAACGCGTCGGGGACGGTCTCGCTGGCATTTCCGTCGATGGCCGTGCTCGACCTGCTCGGCAATTCCTTCGCGTATGCGCTCGGCATGCGGCACGACACCGGATATCGCTGCAACGTCGGCATCGTGAACCTGGACTCGGCGGCCCATACCTGGACAGTGACGATCAACGGCGACGGACCGAGCCCGATCACGAATTTCAACGTCACCGTCGACGCCGTTTCGATGAAGCAGGTCGCGGTCCCGGCGGGCAACTACGGGAACCTGCTGCTGGCCCTGCAGCCAAATGCGACCGGCTTCTTCTGGAGCGCCTACGGCGCCTCGGTCGACAACATCACCGGCGACGGCTGGGTCTCGCACGCGAGCCAGCCCTGATCGATGAGGACGCGCGGCGCGCCACGACGATCAGGCGCCGCGCGTCCGCGGTGAACGGGCGGCGGTCGAAGTCTCCCCAGACCGACTCGACCGCCAGCCCGGCCCGCGCGAACTCCTGTCTCACCTTCCCCGGAGTCCAGGACCGCGCGAGGAACGACGCCTCCGCGGTCCTCTCGCCGCCGCCGCGCAGGCGATCGCGGTAGCGGTAGCGCGCGTGCCAGAGGTCGCGAGCGCCCGCCGGGAACCAGGCCTCCTCGATCGTCAGCACACCGCCGGCGTGGCGCACGCGGCGGATGGGCATGGCGACGCGATGCCGGCGTCGATACAGGCCCTCGACGACCAGCCGGCCGGACGGCGTCAGCGCGGCGGCCGCGGCGCGCAGAATCGCGGCCCGATCCCGCGGCGCGGTCGCGTGCGAAATCGGATCGCCCGGCGCAACGACGAGGTCGTAGCCGCCGCGGGCGATCGGGTGGCGGATGTCGCCCGCAACGAAGAGCGGACCGTGCGCGACGTGGCGATTGCGTGCCCGCGCGCGCGCCAGCATCTCCAGGGAGACGTCCACGCCGACCGCGGGTGCGACGCGCGCGAGGGCCGCCGTGATCCGGCCGAGCCCGGCGCCGAGCTCGAGGATCCGGTTCGGGGCCAGCGAGCGGGCCGTGGACACCCAGAACGAGAGGTGCGCGCGGGAGACCGACTCGAGCTCGTAGAACGGGAGGATGGACCGGTAGTAGGAACGGACGTTTTCGATGCGCGCGTCAGGCACGACACCGGCGGAAGCAAGGAGCATTCCGACCCCTCGTCGTCCCGAGCGGGGCGAGGGATGCCCTTGCCTTCCCGAGCGGAGCGTGGAATCCCTCCCCTTGTCATCCCGACCGAAGCGAGGGATCCCTTTCGGTATTCGTCTCATCCCGGGCCCCGGATGCGCCCTCGTCGCTGCGCTCCTCGGGATGACAGGGTCTGGAAGCCGGGGATGACGCGTGAAGCCGACTGCGGTGACGCGTTCCGGCCGGCCTACACCCCCGGCATCGCGCGCTTGATCGGGCGCAGCACGAGCAGGAACGCGAGCGCGGTCGCGAGCGACATCGTCCCGAGGACGGCGAAGAACGTCGAGTGCTTCCAGACGGTCCAGTAGACGCCGATCTGCGTGAGCTTGCCGCCGATTCCCGTCGCGACGAACCAGAGGCCCATCATCAGGCCGCGCATGTTTTTCGGCGCGACCTTCGAGACGAGCGACAGCGCCATCGGCGAGAGCGTGATCTCGGCCAGGCCGACCAGAGCGTAGAAGCTGACGATCCACGCCGGCGAGACCCTCCCGGTGTCGCCGCCCGCCTTCCCGGCGAAGTACATGACGTAGTACGCGAACGCCATCAGGAACATGCCGATCGCGATCTTGGTCGTCGTCGAGGGCTCTCTGCCGCGCTGGTCGAGCGTCTTCCAGAGCCACACGAGCGGCAACGAGAACGCGATCACGAAGAACGGCTCGATCGCGTTGGAGATGATCCCCGAGAAGTTCCAGTTCGTGTTGTCGTTGGCGAAGTACGTCAGCGTCGAGCCGTTCTGGAAGAACAGCATCCAGAACACGATCGATATCAGGTAGATCGCGATCAGCGCCGCGATCCGCCGCCCCGCCGGCACGGCGTCGATGGCGGTCGGCGGGCTCGCGTCCTCGACGTCCTCCTGTCCGGGGCGCCGGTCGCCCGGTTCGATGTCCTTCTTGAAGACGATGACCGTCAGGACCGAGATCGCCATGCCGACGGCGGCCACCGCGAAGGAAGGATGGAAGCCGTAGTAGCGGTGCACGAACTCGACGATGATCGGACCCGCCGTCGCGCCCGTGTTGATGCCCATGTAGAAGATCTGGTACGCGCGGTCTCGAAGCCGGCTGCCCTTCGGGTACAGGTTGCCGACGATCGTCGAGACGTTCGGCTTGAAGAGGCCATTGCCGATCACGAGGCAGATGAGCGCCGCGTAGACCACCTGGATCGAGGGGAACGCCAGCAGGATGTGCCCGGCGATGAAGAAGAACCCGCCGATCAGGACGGTGCGGCGGTAGCCGAGCAGGCGGTCCGCGATCCAGCCGCCGAAGATCGGCGAGAAGAACACGAAGAGCAGGTAGTTCGCGCGGAGCGTCGTCGCCTGCGCGTCGGTCCAGCCGAAGCCCTCCGCTTTGTCCTGGAGGTAGAGCGTGAACAGCGCGAGCATCGTGTAGAAGCTGAAGCGCTCCCACAGCTCGGTCGCGAAGAGGACGTAGAGGCCGCGCGGATGCTTGTCGAGGTCGCGGAAGGCCGGGGCGGCCGCGGTTGTCGATGCCATGAAAGTGCGGCGAGGCTACCACGAAAGCGGCGACATATTAGCTGGGGCTAATGTATTGCGGCGGGCTTCCGGCCTCTCGCTTCCCGCTTCCCGCTTCCGCGGCTCAGTCTCCGAACGCCTCGTCGAGGCTTTCCCCCGCCGCCTTCGCGGTCCGCCGCAGATCCGCGTCAGTGTGCGCCGTCGAGATGAACCACGCCTCGAACTGCGCCGGCGGCAGCGAGATCCCGCGCCGCCGCATCCCGTGGAAGAACTTCGCGTAGCGCGCCGTGTCGGAGCGCTTCACCGAGGCGAAGTCGCGCATCGGCCCCGGGCCGAGGAAAAGCGTCAAGAGCGAACCGAGGCGGACGAGCGCGACGCGAGACGCGAGCCCGCGCGCGTCGATCTCCACGCGGAGAGACGCCTCGAGCCGCGCCCCCGCGGCCTCGAGCGCCGCATAGGGCGGCCGCTGCGCGATCTGGCGCAGCATCGCGATCCCGGCCGACATGGCGAGCGGGTTTCCCGAGAGCGTGCCGGCCTGGTAGACCGGGCCCGACGGCGCCATCCGCTCCATCAGCTCGCGCCGGCCGCCGTAGGCTCCGACGGGCAGCCCGCCGCCGAGGATCTTGCCGAGCGTCGTGAGGTCCGGCGTGATGCCGTAGAGCTCCTGCGCGCCGCCGGCCGCGACCCGGAATCCCGTGATGACCTCGTCGAAGATCACGAGAGCGCCGTGCCGCCGGACGAGCGCCGCCGCCTGTTCGAGATATCCGGGCTCGGGAAGGACCAGGCCCATGTTCGCCGCGACGGGCTCGACGATGAACGCCGCGATCTCGCCCGGGAACCGGCGGAACGCCTCCTCGAGCGCGGCCAGGTCGTTGTACGGGACGACGGTCGTCAGCGCGGCGATCTCGTCCGGCACGCCGGGGCTGCCCGCGATCGCGAGCGTCGCGACGCCCGAGCCGGCCGCCACGAGGAAGCCGTCGCCATGGCCGTGGTAGCCGCCGTCGACCTTGACGATCCGCTTCCGCACCGTCGCGCCGCGCGCGAGGCGCACGGCGGACATCGTCGCCTCCGTGCCCGAGGAGACGAATCGGACCATCTCGACCGAAGGCACCATCGCCGTGACGCGCTCCGCGAGGCGGACCTCGAGCTCGGTCGGCGCCCCGTAGGAAGTCCCGCGGCGGATCGCCCGCGACAGCTCGCGCCGCACGAAGTCCGGCGCGTGGCCGAAGAGATGCGGCCCGTACGACATGACGTAGTCGACGTACGACCGGCCGTCGGCGTCGCGGACGCGCGCGCCGCGCCCCGAGGCCACGAAGAACGGCTCGCCGCCCACGGACGCGAAGGATCGGACGGGCGAGCTGACGCCGCCGGGCATGAGCGCCTTCGCCCGTGCGAACAGGCGGGACGAGTTCCGAGCCTCGGGCTTCGACTTCCGGTTTCGCTTCGCGCGCTTCTCGGGAGCGGTCGTCGTGGCGGCCAGCCTACTCACCCTCTCGCAGCCACGTCGCCGCGTCCTTCGCGTGGTACGTCAGGACGAACTCCGCGCCCGCGCGCACGATCGAGGTCAGGATCTCGAGCGCGATGCGTCGCTCCTCGATCCAGCCATTCGCCGCCGCGGCCTTGACCATCGCGTACTCGCCGGAGACGTTGTACGCCGCGATCGGAGCGTCGAACAGCTCACGCGCGTCGCGGATGACGTCGAGATAGGCGAGCGCCGGCTTCACCATCACGACGTCGGCCCCCTCGTCGAGGTCGAGCGCGATCTCGCGCATCGCCTCGCGGCGGTTGGCGCCGTCCATCTGGTAGCCGCGGCGGTCGCCGAACTGCGGTGCCGAGTCCGCGGCCTCGCGGAACGGGCCGTAGAAGGCGGACGAGGACTTCGCGGCGTACGAGACGATCGCGGTCTCGGTCAGGCCCGCGGCGTCGAGCTCGCGGCGGATCGCGGCGACGCGCCCGTCCATCATGTCGGAGGGGGCGACGAGATCCGCGCCTGCCCGCGCGTGCGACACCGCTGCCCGCGCGAGGAGCGGCAGCGTCGCGTCGTTGTCCACCTCGCCGTCCTTGATCACCCCGCAGTGGCCGTGCGACGTGTACTCGTCGAGGCAGACGTCGGTCATCACGGCGAGCCCGGGCACGGACTTCTTGAGCCGCCGCGCCGTCTCCTGGACCGCGGCGCCGTCGTCCCACGCCTCGCTGCCGGTCTCGTCCTTGCGCTCGGGCAGACCGAAGAGGATGACGGCCGGCACGCCGAGCGAGACGAGCTCCTGCGCGTCGGCGACCGCCTCGTCCGGCGTCAGCCGCGAGACCCCCGGGAGCGAGACGATCGGCTCGCGGCGCGCCGTGCCCTTCCGGACGAACATCGGCGCCACGAATCGGTCGGGCGTCAGCCGCGTCTCGCGGACGAGCGCGCGCAGCGCGGGAGTGCGCCGCAGTCGGCGCATCCGGACGGTCGGGAAGCCGCTCATGGCCCGGCGAGCCTATTGATCGGCCGCGCCGGTGGCAAGCCGCTCGAGCAACCGCGCGGCCGCGTCGAACCGCGGCGCGTCGGAGACCTCGATCCGCTCGACGCCGTGCGACTCGAGGTAGCGGCGGGTGAAGCGCCCGAGCACGACCGCGGGCGTCGCGCGGAGGCGGGCCGCCGCGGCGTCGGACGCCGAGCGGAACAGCCATCGGGCGGCCGAGGGAGAGGTCGTGCAGAACGCGGCGAACGGCGCGCGCTCGATCTCGTCGGAGAGCTCCCGGTCGGCCGGGACCGGGACCTTCTTGTAGACGACGACCCGTTCCACGTGCGCGCCCCGGCTCCGCAGCGCCTCGTCCATCTCGATCGCGCCGTCGTCGCCGCACGGCAGAAGCACCGCCAGGCCGTCGAGCCGCCGCGGAAGGCGCTCGAGGATCGACTCGGCGGATCCGCCGGCGACGAGGCTGGCCGGCATCCCGTGGCGCTCGAGCGCCGCCGCCGTCGCCTCGCCGACCGCCGCGACGCGGCCGCTCTTCACCGCGCCTCGGATCGCCTCGGCCAGCGACGCGTCCGCGAGGACTCGCTCGACGGCGACCTGGCTCGTGAAGATGACGAGGTCGGACCGGTGCGACAGCGACGCCGCCGGGACCGCGACGGGCACGATGGTGTGGCTCGACCGCTCGACGAGCTCCACGC
>DATBBK010000037.1:0-24943 GCA_036271035.1 Thermoanaerobaculia bacterium
CCGTTCGTCGTTCGACGATCGAAGATCCACGGCCGCGGCGTTTTCGCGACGCGCCGCATTCGCGCCGGGCGGTCGTTGATCGCGTACGAGGGTCAGGTCCTCACGGAGAAGCAGGTGGACGCGCGTTACGACCACGAGGACGACGCCGACGATCCCCACACGCTCCTCTTCCACGTCGCGCGCGACCGCTACATCGACGCGAGCGTCGGCGGCAACGACGCGCGATTCATCAACCATTCCTGCGACCCGAATTGCGAGTCCGACGTCGTGGACGGCGCCGTCGTGATTCGCGCGATTCGGAACATCCAGCCGGGCGCCGAGCTCACCTACGACTACGCGCTCGAGATCGAGGCGAATCCTCCGAAACGGCGGCGTGCCCTCTACGCCTGCCGGTGCGGCGCGCGGCGCTGCCGGGGGACGATGCTGGACCAGTAGGTCACCCGCCGAGCGGCGCGCCGACCGTCCTTCCCCTTCGGGCAGCCGCCCGCACTCGGGCCGGGACTATGCTCGTTCCTCCCGGCGCACACCGGCCGAAGAACGCCATGAGCCCCGCCGCGTCCGCCTCGAGATCGACACGACGCTCCGCCGTCGAGACGCCCCGGGACCGTCGCGCGCGCGGCAAGCGGCTTCGCGATCGCGTTTCGCGTGCGGATGAGGGCGTCTGGAAGCCGGACCCGAGGCGGCCGGATCCCGTCGTCCTCCTCCAGAAGTCCAACGCGGAGCGCCTGCCCGCGCTCATCCCGATCAAGGTGGCGCGCATGGCCCTCTCGCCATTCTCGTTCTACCGCGGCGCGGCGCCGCTGATGGCCTTCGACCTCGCCGGCACGCGCGACACCGGCCTGCGCACGCAGATCTGCGGCGACGCGCACCTCCAGAACGTCGGCGCATTCGCCGCCCCCGACGGCCACCTCATCTTCGACTTGAACGACTTCGACGAGACGATCCCGGGACCCTGGGAGTGGGACGTCAAGCGCATGGCGGCGAGCATCGTCCTCGCGGGACGCGAGGCTGCCTGCTCGACTCGCGAGACGACCGACTCCGTGCTGGCGTTCGTCCGGATCTACCGCCAGGCGATGGACCGGTTCTCCGAGATGACGTTTCTCGAGATCGTCCGCTTCGAGGTCCGCCGCCTCCTCCGAACCGGTCCCGCGCACGTCGCGCTCGCGCGCGCGGAGCGCGCCTCGCCGCAGCACGCGCTCGACAAGCTCACGATGCCGCACCGCGCGGGCGGCCGCCGCTTCCACGACCGGCCGCCGATCCTCCGCCACGTGCCGGATCGCGTCGCGAGGGCGGTCATCCGCAGCCTGGGCAGCTATCGCGACACGCTCGGCCCGGACCGGCAGCTCGCGCTCGACGCGTATCGCCCGATCGACGTCGCGTTCAAGGTCGTCGGCACCGGGAGCGTCGGCATGCGCGACTACGTCGTGCTGCTGCTCGGCCGCGGGCCAGAGGACTCGCTCATGCTCCAGGTCAAGGAGGAGCTGCCGTCCTGCTATCACTCGTACCTCCCGGGCGTGCCGCCGTTCCCGCACCAGGGTCGCCGGGTCGCCGAGGGACAACACCGCATGCAGAGCGCGACGGATCCGTTCCTCGGCTGGACGACGGTCGAGGGCCGCGACTATCTCGTGCGCCAGCTCGCCGATCACAAGGCGAAGGTCGAGCTCAGCGAGCTGACCGGAGCCGGCCTGCAGACCTACGCGCAGGTGATCGGCGAGATCCTCGCCAAGGCGCACGCCCGGACCGGCGACGCCGCGGCGATCGCCGGCTACTGCGGCCGCTCCGACCGGCTCGACCGGGCGATCGCGCGGTTCGCCGCCGTCTACGCGGATCGGACCGAGAAGGATTACGCGGCGTTTCGCAGGGCGATCCGGTCGGGCACGCTCAAGGCCGCGCCCCGGCGCGAGGCGATCGCCCGCTGAGCGCGGGAGCCAAATTTGATGCGCCTGCATCACGTGGGCGCCCCCTCGACCGGCTACGTTCGATGCGGGGGGGTGACCCATGACGATCCTGTATCTGGTCCTGGGCGTCCTGGTCTTCTCGTTCGTCCCGGTCGCGGTCCTGGTCTGGCGCGCCTACTCCCGCCACCGCGGCTCCCGGCTCGTGACGTGTCCCGAAACGCACAAGAGCGCCGCCGTCCGATTCGACGCCGGGCACGCCGCCTTCACCACGGCGACCGGCGACACGGAGCTCCGTGTGCAGGCGTGCGCGCTGTGGCCGGAGCGGAGCCGCTGCGGCCAGGAGTGCGCGTCCCAGGTCGAGACCGCCTGATCCTTCCGGCGCGCCAGCGGATCGCGGCCGAGCGGCAGATCGCACGCGGCTGAGCGCGGCCGCCGCGGGCGGCTATGCTGCGCGGTCAGACATGCGCGACTTCCTTTTCCGCTTCCGCTCCGGCTCCCGCTTCCGCTTCCGCTTCCGCTTCGCCGCGTCGGTCACTGACCGGACCTGACGCATGGACGCGCCAGGCTCGCCGGTTCGCACATTTCCGAGCCGCGTTTGCCTCGCCGTGATCGTCGCGTTCTCGCTGGCGCTCCGCGTCGTCCTCGTCTTCTCGGGAGGCCAGGGCTACTGGCCCGACGAGACGCGCTACCTGCGCTCCCGCGTCGCGGTGGATCTCGCGCGGCGGGGAGCATGGTCGAAGGCGGCGTCGTATCTCTCGAACCCCGATCACGTGATGTTTCCCATCCTCGGTCTCGCGCCCGCATCGGTCGACCCCGCCACGCGGATCGACTGGATGATCCTGCAGCTCTCGGGCGCGAGGATCCCCGCGATCTTCTTCTCTCTCTTTTCGGTCGCGAGTCTTCTCCTTCTCTTCGCCATCGCGCGACGCGTGGGCGAGAGCGCGGAGGCGTCCTGCCTCGCGGCGCTGCTCTTCGCGCTCTCCGCGACGCAGCTGTACTACAGCCGGCATCTCCTGCCCTACGACGCGGGGCTGGCGCTCCTGCTCGGCGCGCTGTACGCGGGTCTGCGGCGACCGGATGCGGTCCGCGACTCGATCCTCTGCGGCGCCCTGTCGTGCGCGGGCTTTCTGACCTACAACGGGTACTGGCTCCTCGCGATCTTCGCGGGGCTGGCGCACCTCTTCCGGCCCCCTCTCTCGCGGCGGCTTCTCGTGCGCCGCGCGGCCATCGCGGGAGCCGCGTTCGCGGCGCCGATCCTCGCGATCGCGGCGATCGACGCCGCGGTGAACGGCGACTTCTTCCGGCGCTGGGTTCGGTTCGCCGGGACGGTCACCCAGGGCAGCTACGGCGAGGGCTGGCGGCTCCCGTTCGCGTATCTCTGGCACGCCGAGCATCTGATGACGCTCCTGTGGGCCGCGTCGTTGGCCTGGGCGCTGGCGCGTCTCGCTCGGGACGGCCGCTCTCGCTCCGGCGCCCTCGCGGTGGGCGTCGCCGGAATCGTCTTCGTGTACGCCGGTCTCGTGCTCGCCTCGGTCGTGCTCCACGAGACGGTCGTCTACGGGCGTCACGTCCGGCAGCTCGTGCCGTTCGCGTGCCTGATCTCCGGCGCCGCGCTCGGCCGGCTCGCGTCACGACGGGAGGCTCGCGCCCGACTCGCGCTCGCGGTCGTCCTGGCCGCGGCATGCCTGCAGGCGGCGCTCAACTTCCGTCCGCCTCTGCGACAGGTGTTTCCGGACGAGTTCCGCCGCATGGCCGGTCGCCTCCCCAACCCGGACGGGTCGCCGCGGCGCATCCTGTACGCGGAGCACATCTATCCCGTGCCGCGAGACGTCGTCCCCGCCAACGGGGTCGTCCTCCTCGCGCGCGACCACCCGCTCCAGTACCTGCCCTACCAGTACGAGGGCTTCGCGCCGGCCGAGCGGGCGGCGCTGCGCGCGACCGACATCCGGATGCGGCTCATCGGCATGCCCGCCGAGCGCGCGGGCCACGGGGATTGATCGATCCGCCCCATTTCGCCAAAAATCCGGCGACGGGATGATCCCGATCGGCGGCGTCTTGCGCGTGTGTGCTGGAGGTGGTGCATGGATACCCCTGTGTCTCGGCGCATCCTGGTCCTCGTGCTCTTCGCGCTCGTCGCGGGACGGTCGCTCTGCCGCGCCGGGCAGGGCATCTGGAGCACGACGGCCGCGGACGGCAACTGGAGCAACGGCAACAACTGGCTCGCCGGCCATGCGCCCAACTCGGGCGACGACCTGGTCTTCCCGGCGACGTCCACGGTCCTCGCGACCAGCAACGACCTGGCGGCGGGCTTCGTCGCCTCCACGATCACCTTCCACGGCGGCGGCTATACGCTCGCCGGCAATGCGATCACGATGGGCGAGATCGTCTGCGGCTCCGACGCGTCCGGCACGAACCTCATGAGTCTTCCGATGACGATCAACGCGAGCATCGTGCTCGGCATCGCGCCCGGCTGCACGATGGACCTCGAGGGGCCGATCGACGGATCGGGCGGCATCCTCTCGACCGGCGGCGGCGCGGTGATCCTCGGCGGCGCCGACACCTACGCCGGCCTGACGAAGGCCGGCGGCACGGGCGGCGTGGTGATCGTCAACGGAAGCCTCACCGGGAGCGCGGTCGTCAGCGAGTCGTCGGGGAATCCGTTCCTCGGCGGGCACGGCTCGATGCTGGGTACGCTGACGGTGGACGGCCTCTCGGCGGACCTGGCCATGGTCTCGCCCGGCCAGGGAACGACGACCGGAATCCTGAGCACCGGGTCCTTGCATCTGGGCCTGACGTCTCAACGAAACGCGCTCGTCATGAAGCTGAACGGCGCCACGGCTGGCACGGAGTACGACCAGCTCGCGGTCAACGGCAGCGTCGCGATCGGCACGGCCTTCCTCGACGTGCGGCTCGGCTTCTCGCCGACCGTAGGAATGGCGTTCACGATCGTGAAGAACCTGGGCGGCGTCGCGGTGACCGGGCAGTTCAACAACCTGCCGGAGGGACAGAAGCTCGTCGTCGGAGGCAGCACGTTCCAGATCACGTATGGCGGCGGCACGGGGCACGACATCGTGCTGACGCCGGTGGCGAACGAGGCCCTGCCGGCGGCGCTCGACGTGGACTCCGCCGGCGACGGCGTCCTCGAGGTCGGCGAGACCGCCACGGTCGCACCGACGTGGATGAACACGAGCGGCGCGTCGGCGCACCTGACCGGCACGGCGTCGCTGTTCACCGGGCCGACCAACGGCGGGCCGACCTTCAACCTGGCGGACGCGGCCGGCGACTACGGAACGGTCGCCGACGGCGCCTCGGCGGCCTGCACCGACTGCTACTCCGTCTCGATCACCGCGACGACGCGGCCGAGCCAGCATTGGGACGCGCGGATCGACGAGACCATCGATCCGGCCGCCGTGCTGAAGACGTGGACGCTGCACGTCGGCGGCAGCTTCGCGGACGTGCCGACGACGCTGCTGTTCTACCCGTTCATCGAGAACCTGTTCCACAACGGCGTCACGGGCGGCTGCGCCAACGGCAACTACTGCCCCGGCAACGCCGTCACGCGCGGCCAGATGGCGGTGTTCCTCCTGAAGGGCGAGCACGGCGGCTCCTACGCGCCGCCCGCCTGCGCCTCGACGATGTTCGCCGACGTGCCGTGCCCGGGCGGACAGTTCGTCGACTTCATCAACCAGCTCGCGAGCGAGCAGATCACCGGCGGCTGCGGCAACGGGAACTACTGCCCGGGCAACCCGGTGACGCGCGGACAGATGGCGGTGTTCCTCCTGAAGGGCGAGCACGGCGGCAGCTACGTGCCGCCCGCTTGCGGGTCCACGATGTTCACCGACGTCCCATGCCCGGGCGCGCAGTTCGTCAACTTCATCAACGTGCTCGCGACCGAGGGGATCACCGGCGGCTGCGGCGGGGGCAACTACTGCCCGGCCAACGCCGTCAACCGCGGGCAGATGGCGGCGTTTCTGGTAAAGACGTACGGACTCCTGCTGTACGGGCCGTAGGCGCTGCGATCGAGCGCCGCGAACGGCGCACAAATGAAAACGCCGCCCCGAAGGGCGGCGTCTTCGTTTCGATGCGAGCCTCTTACTGGCAGATCAGGGACGTGATGAACGTGTCGTTCGGACCCGACGAACCGGCGTTGTAGACCGCCTTCAGCGTGAAGTGATCGCCGGCGTTCATCGAGATCGAATCCGAGTCGGTGCAGAAAGTCGTCGCCGACGTCACGGCGCAGCCGAGCGTCGTGTCGGCCATCGCGGCGATGGACGCGCCCTTGCGGAAGGTGAACGTGGCCGTGACGCCGGCCTCCATGCCCGCGCTGACCTTGACCGCCAGATTCGTCATCGTGCACGCGACCGGGATGATTCCGACCACGTCGTACGTGACCGAGGTGGCATTCTCGGTGTGGATCGGGTTGAAGTACACCGTCTCCGCCGTCGGCTGCATGTTGTAGTCGTGCTTGCCGGAGAAGAGCATCTTGCCCGCGCCGGAGGGACCCTGAGGACCCTGGGGGCCCTGCGCGCCCGTGGCGCCGGTCGGACCCGCCGGACCCTGAGGACCGATCGAGCCCGTGGCGCCCGTCGCGCCCGTCGCGCCCGTCGCACCGGTGGCACCGGTGTCACCCTTGTCGCCCTTCGGACCCTGCGCACCCGTTGCGCCCGTCGGACCCGTCGGACCCTGAGGACCGATCGCACCCGTGGCACCCGTCGGACCCGCCGGACCCTGAGGACCGATCGCGCCCGTGGCACCCGTCGGACCCGCCGGACCCTGAGGACCAATCGCGCCCGTGGCGCCCGTCGCGCCGGTCGCGCCCGCGTCGCCGGTGTCGCCCTTTCCGCCCTTCAGCGAGACGAGCGCCCACTGCGCGGAGGAGTCCGGCGAGTTGCCCGTGTTGTCGTCGACCAGCGAGACGTAGCTCGATCCGCCGAGGCTCACGATGTTGAGCGCCGCGTAGGTCGTACCGCCGTCCCACGCGCCGAGGAAGCTCACCGAAGCGCCCTGCGGACCCGTGGCGCCCGTCGCGCCGGTGTCGCCCGTCGCGCCGGTCGGACCCTGCGGACCGATCGGACCGATCGGACCAATCGGACCCGTCGCGCCCGTCGCACCGGTGGCACCCGTGGGGCCGGTCGAACCGACGTCGCCCGTGTCGCCCTTGTCACCCTTGTCGCCCTTGTCGCCCTTCAGCGAGACGAGCGCCCACTGCGCGGACGAATCCGGGGAATTGCCCGTGTTGCCGTCGGCCAGCGAGACGTAGCTCGACCCGCCGAAGCTCACGATGTTGAGCGCCGCGTAGGTCGTAGCGCCATCCCACGCGCCGAGGAAGCTCACCGAAGCGCCCTGCGGACCGACCGCTCCGTCGGGACCAGTCGCGCCCGTGGCGCCCGTCGGGCCCTGAGGACCAATCGGGCCGATCGGACCCGTGGCGCCGGTGGCACCCGTCGCGCCCGTGGCGCCCGTCGCGCCCGTCGGACCCGTCGGACCCTGCGGCCCTTGCGGACCCTGCGGACCGGTCTGACCGGTCGCGCTGACCGTGAGCGTGTTGCCCGAGGGCGTGATCGTGACGTTGTCGCCCGCCTCCAGCGTGAGGTCGCCGCCGAGACCGTTGAACGACGTGACGAGCGAGCCCGCGTAATAGCCGTTGATGTCGATGATCAGGTCCGACTGGTGGCCGGCGACGAACGTCTCGAGCCCCCCCGTGTCGCCGAGCGCGATCACGGTGCTGTTGGCGACGATCTGGTTCGCGACGGTGTAGTTGACCGTCGACGTTCCGCCCCACGCCTCGCCCTGCGGGTACGCGGCGAGATAGCCGAGGCCCAGCGTCCGCACCATCGTGAAGTTGAAGGAGACCGCCTCCGCGTCGGCGGGTACGCCGCAGTGTCCGGCGATCGGAAAGTCGCGGACGACGTTCGGCGTCAGCGACGGCGGGCCGTACGGATCGGGGTAGTTGTTATCCGAACGGGTATCAACGAGACGACACGGCGTGATCGCCACGAACGGGACCGGCGTCCCGGCGACGTCGGCGACCGACGCGGACTTCGCGGCGAGACGGGCGGACGGACCGGCGGCCTGAGCCGGCTTCGCCTGCCAGTACGGCGGCGCGGACCAGTTCGGGACCGCGGCGTCGTCGCCCGACTGCGCGAGCGTGAACGACGGAAGCGCGAGGAGCATCGCGAGAGCTCCGAGCGCGGATGTGAGACGTCGACCGCGTTTCATTCACCGACCTCCAAGTTCGTGTGCGCGGACCTCGACCTCTCGGCCGCAGGGACGACGCACGGTTTGTAACTCGATTGCCGCGGGCGGAACTGCAACGCGCAGGCCACGCTGCGAATGCGGTTTTTGCGAGAGTTCTCGTGTCGCGCCCGATTCGCGGTGACGGAATCTGCGCGGCCCATCGTGGCTCACCGCCACTTTTTTGCGCGCGCGGGAGGAGCGTTGTGCGCGCAGTCACACGCGCGGCGAGCGGATAGGATCCGCTCCGTGTCCGCCCGTCAGACGCCGCACTCCTCGCAGAGAAAACGGCCGCCGCGCGCGAGCGCGGCGCCTCGCGTGTCGGCCGTGATCGCCGATCTCCGCCGGCTCGGCTCGGCGAAGGTCCGTGCCGGCATGGTGCGCTACGCGATTCCCTCCGACAAAGCTTTCGGCGTTTCGGTCGGCGCGATCCGCAAGCTCGCGAAGTCGCTCGGAAAGAGCCACGAGCTCGCCGCCGCGCTGTGGGAATCCGGATGGTACGAGGCGCGCATGCTCGCCGCGTTCGTCGACGAGGCCGAGCGCGTGACGCCCGCCCAGATGGACCGCTGGCGCGGCGACTTCGACAACTGGGCGATCTGCGACACGCTCTGCTTCCATCTCTTCGACCGGACGCCGCACGCGCTCGGCCGCGTGCGGGCCTGGTCGCGGCTGAAGGGCGAGTACGACCGGCGCGCGGCGTTCGCGCTGCTCGCGAGCGTGGCCGCGCACGATCGGGCGCTCGAGGACGCGGAGCTCGCGGACTGCCTGCCTCTCATCGAGCGCGCCGCGGACGACGACCGCAACTTCGTCAAGAAAGGCGTCAGCTGGGCGCTGCGCGTGGTCGGCCGCCGCAGTCGCCGCCTCCACGAGGACTCGGTCGCGCTCGCGCGGCGCCTCTCGGAATCCGACGACCCGGCGGCCCGCTGGATCGGACGGGACGCGCTGCGCGATCTGAGCAAACCTGCCGTCGTGCGCCGCCTGAAGTCGGGCGCGGTAGGCTAGGAGCGCTCGGACCGGTCAACAGCTGAAGGAGAGTGCCGCCGTGACATCCCCGTTCATCCGCCGCTTCCCGCACGCGGCCACGATCGTCGCGATCGTCGCGATCGTCGGGTGCGCGACCGGCATCGAAGTCAAGGTCGGATTCAACGAGCACGCGGACTTCGCGAAGTACCACACCTGGGGCTGGAAGCTCGACGGCTCGATCAAGGATCCGGTCTGGGCGCGCCGGTTCCAGAGCGTCCTCTCGGAGGAGCTCGCGGTGCACGGCCTGAAGGAAGTGCCGGCCGAGCAGGCGGAGCTCTGGGCGATCGTGCACGCCCGCCTCGACGTGAAGACGCAGGTCGCGTCGTACGCTCCGGACTGGGGCTACGGCTGGGGACCCTACGGCAGCGCGTGGGCGTACGACTCGACGGTCGAGTACCAGGTGCCGGTCGGCACGATCATCCTGGATCTCGTCGACACGAAGCAGAAGCAGATCGTGTGGCGCGGCCGGGCGGCCGGCACCATCCAGGCGGACAAGACGAACGAGGAGCGCGAGCAGAGGCTGGTCTCGATCATCAAGCAGTGGTTCGCCGTGTTCCCGCCGATTCCGAAGTCCGCCGACAGCTCGACGTACAAACCCCACTAGGCCGGCTTCGATCAGCCCGCGGCGCCGGCGCCGGACACGTTCGTTCCTGCGGCGCGATGGCCGCGCTTACAATCCGGCGCGATGCCTCACGAGACCGCATCTGCGAAGCGGACCTCGAGAGGTCAACCCGAGTCAGTGCGGTTTCGCGAGAGGCGCGAAGACTAAGGTCGCGGCTCCCCGCGCTGTCTTCCTCTTCGTAGGGGCGGCCCTTGCGGCCGCCCGCGTCCTGACTCCGACATCGCGGCGCGGGCGGGGACGAGCCCCGCCCCTACGAAGGCGGTGGCCGCGAAGCGGACCTTGAGAGGTCGCCCGGGTCAGTGCGGGTTCGCGGCGGCGGGCGCGTTCGAGGGCAGCGTGTCGGGCGTGTCGTACATCGCGATCAGCTCGTCCGGAATGTGCGAGAGGTCGGTGCCGCGGAGGTAGTCGCGCAGGGTCGTGCCCGTGCACTCCGAGTCGGCATTGGGCGCGCCGCGGCGCTCGCGGACGTCGCCGAGGTGCACCGTGCGGAAGTCGATCGAGAAGCGCGTGCGGTTCGACGTGTTTTCGACCGTCGAGTGGAGCTGCTGGCCCGAGAACATGATCAGCCCGCCCGGCGGCGGCACGAGCCGGATGTCCGGCGAGAGCTCGAGCGGCTCCTCCGCATGCGGCTGCGGGCGGGTATCCGTCTGGATGTGCTTCGCGGCGCTCTGGCGGCTCTCGGCGTTCCAGCGCGCGTAGTTGTAGATCCGCGAGCTGTTCCTCACGCCGCGCGAGAAGTAACGCGGATGGAACGCCATTCCGTTCGTCGGCTCGATGTCGTAGATCGGGAACCACCAGTTGAGCTGGCAGTGCGGCGCCGAGTACCAGGTATCTCGATGCGGGTGGAACGCGTACGCGATCCCGGCCGTCAGGTACTTCGCCGCGGTCGACGTCCGCATGCGCGGGACGTCGAAGTAGATCTGCGAGAGGTCGCAGCCGAAGTCGGTGAGGATCGCGCGCAGGAGCTCCTTGCACGCGGGATGGTGGATGAACGCGGGCTTGAGCTTCGCGAGAATCGCGACGTACTGCTCGACCGGCATCTGGAACTGAGCGGTGGTGGGCTCGAGCGGATGGAACGCCTCCTCCACCATGCGCCGCGCGTGGTCGCGCAGGGCAACGACCGACGGCCGCGGCGAGAACATGAAGAGCTCGCCGCGATAGAGACGCGCGCGCCGCTCGTCGTCGGAGTAGGGAGCGTCGAGATAGACGGCGTCCACGTCGGTCAGGTCCTGGGCGCGCCGGAGGGCACCGGCTCGCGCCGGCGCAGGGACGCGTCGAGCTGTCCCGACGCGAGCATCTGCCGGATGTGGTCGATGCGGCGGAACTTCGGGCCCTCGAACTCGTCGAGCCGCAGGTCCGTCTTCCGGTACGCCTCGTAGAGCTGGCGCGCGCCCTCGCGGACCGTCCACTTCGGGCGGAACGCGGGCACCCGCTCGGCGATCTTGGCGAAGCTGACGCGGTAGGAGCGCGTGTCCGGTCCGGCGTCCTCCGCGAATTCGATGCGGCAGTCGGGCACCGTCTCCTTGACGATCTCCGCGATCTGCCGGATCTGAAAGTTCTCCTCCGTGCGGCCCACGTTGAAGACCCCGTTGTGAATCGCCTCGCGCGGCGCCTCGACCACCGCGAGGAACGCGCGCGAGATGTCCTCGATGTGCACGAGCGGGCGCCAGGGTGTGCCGTCGCTCTTCAGGTGGATGCGGCCCGTGGTCACGGCCCACGCGACGAGGTTGTTCAGCACGATGTCGAAGCGATGCCGCGGCGAGAGGCCGTACGCGGTCGTCGGCCGCAAAAACGTCGGGCTGAACCGGTCGTCGGCGAGGGCGGAGATGTCGCGCTCGGCGCGGACCTTCGACTCGCCGTACGCCGTGACGGGATTGAGCGGCGAGCGCTCGTCGACCATCGAGTCTCCCGCGGCGCCGTAGTTGCTGCACGAGGACGAGAACACGAACCGCCGCACGCCCGCCTCGCGCGCGACCCTCGCCAGGCGCGCGGAGCCGAGGTGGTTGATCTCGTAGGTCAGCTCGGCGTTCAGGTCGCCGAGCGGGTCGTTCGACAGGGCCGCGAGATGGACGACCGCCTCGATGCCGTCCAGGTCCGCGCGGTTCACGTCGCGCAGGTCCTTGCCGATCGTCGGGACGTCCGGCACCTCGCCGACGAACGTGCACGCCGCGAAGAGGTCGCTGTCGAGACCGACCACGTCGTGGCCGGCGCCCCGAAGGACGGGCGCCATGACGGTCCCGATGTAGCCCCGGTGGCCGGTGAGGAGGATGCGCATGGTTGTCGCGGAGCTCATGTTGTACCCGAAGGAGGCGTTCCGATCAAGCCGGTATAGCGTTTGCGCCAATGGCCGCGCGTCGCGCGACGGCCCTGGCCGCCGCGCTGTTCGTCTTCGGGCTGGGCGAGGAGCTGTGGTTCCGCTACCTGCCGGAGTATCTCCGCGCGTTCGGCGCGTCCGCGTTCGCGGTCGGGCTGTTTGGAACCTGGAAGGACCTGCTCGACGCGGTCTACGCGTACCCGGGCGGCGTCGTGACCGACCGGATCGGGACGCGCCGCTCGCTCATCCTCTTCGGCTCGCTGACGGTGGCCGGGATCACGCTGCTCCTCGTCCACGCCTCGCCGGGCGTCGTCTTCGCGGCGATGACGCTCGTGATGGCGTGGTCCTCTCTCGGCCTGCCGGCGACGTTCTCGCTGATCGGCGAGGAGCTCGAGGGACATCGCAGGGTCGTCGGTTTCACCGTGCAGGCGATCGTCAAGCGCGTGCCGATCGTGATCGCGCCGCCGCTCGGCGGGCTGCTGCTCGAGCGGCATGGGATCCGGGTAGGCATGCGGATCGGATTCGCGATCTCGATCGTGCTGTCCGCCGCGATGCTCGTCATCCTCGCGCGCGCTTTGTCGAGCGGTCCGTCGGACTCAGCCCCGGCCGCGCCGAAGGCGACGGCCGGCGGGGACCGCAGCCGTCCGCGGCTCCGTCCCGAGCTGCGCCAGCTGCTCGTCGCGGACTGCCTCGTACGCCTGTGCGAGGGTCTGCCCGACGTCTTCCTCGTCGTCTGGGCGATCGAGGTCGTCCACCTCACGCCGGTCCGCTTCGGCGTTCTGACCTCGATCCTGATGCTGACGGCGATCGCGTCGTACGTGCCCGCGGCCGCTCTCGCGCGCCGCGCTGAGAAGAAGCCGTTCGTGATCCTGACCTACGTCTTCTTCACCCTCTTCCCGCTTGCGGTGCTCGCGTCGCGCTCGTTCGCGGCGCTTGCGGCTGCGTTCGCGGTCGGCGGCCTGAGAGAGATCGGCGAGCCGGCGCGCAAGGCGCTCATCGTGGATCTCGCGGATCCCGCCGCGCGCGGCCGGACCGTCGGCACGTACTACACGCTGCGCGGGCTCGCCGTGGCGGGCGCCGCCGCGATCGGAGGCGTGCTGTGGACGATCCGGCCGTCCCTGACGTTTCTCGTCGCGGCGGGACTCGGGGCGGCGGGCACGGCGTGGGCCGCGGCGTTCCTACCGAAGCATCCACCGGGAATGGAGGGGCCGACATGAAATGGAAGACCCCCAAGCGAATCCACGTGAATCCGACAGCGATCGGCCGGTCAATTCTTTGCTGGGAGAGCGTCCGCTAGGGACTTCCCCTCTCATTTTCACGGTCCGCGAAGCGGACCGCTAGAGGTCCGAGCCAACGCTAATATGTCGTCAGCGCTACGTCTCCTGCCCCTCCTCGCGCGCCGCCATCATCGTCAGGGTCGGGTTGCGGACCGGGTCGTTCACCGCGTCGAGCGCCGCGAACACGATCCCGTTGTGGAAGAACGTCCGCTCGGCCTGCGAGAGCTCGAGCGCGAGGAGTCCCGGCGCGGCGGCCGTGAAGCGACCCGCGAGGCGATTTTCCGCGAGGAGCACGTTGGCGGTGCGGACGACCGGGCCCAGCGCCTTTATCGTCGCCGGCGCCTCGCCCTCGACGATCGTGAAGAAGCTGCGCTCCGGCCCGGCCGAGTCGATGCCCTTGCAGCGCAGCATCCGCCGCGGCTCAGCGGGGCGACGCCGTCGTGGGGGGCGGAGGAGGCGGCGGCGGCGCGGCGGACATCCGCGCGAAGGAAGGCGAGGAGACCGCCATGCGGATGCCGCCGTCGCGGCTCACGGTCTGCGGCGTTCCGTTCGAGCGGTCGATGCGGTCGACTCCTCCGCGAGCGACGAGGGCCGGCTGCTTCGGACGCTCGTAGACGCGGCCGTAGGCGTTGTAGCCCATGCAGTAGCCGTCGTAGCAGTCGTCGTAGTACTCGTCGAAGCCGCCGCCGGACCCGTACCCCTGGGACGCGCAGCCCCCGAGCGCGAGGAGCGCACCGCCGAGCAGGCCGACCACGCCGAGGCGCCGCACGACGCGAATCCTACTTCCCGCCGCCCTCGCCCGTCGAGGGGACCATCCCCCTCAGCCCGGCGACGTACCAGCGATCGCCCTTCTTCGCCGCGATCACCGTCGAGAGCCCGCTGCGCGTCGGCAAAAGCTTGCCGGACGGGTCGCGCATCCCCGTGATCTCGAAGGCGCCGTCCGCGATGGCGACGTCCTTGCGCAGGAATCGGACGTTCGTCAGCGTATGCGCCAGCTTGGTGCCCTTGTACACGCCGCTCCACTGGGCGGCGAACGCCTTCTGGAGCTCAGCGCGGCCCCGCGCGGTGCGACCGGTCGAGCTGATGTAGTCGCCGTCGGTCAGGAACAGATCCGCCATCTCCTTCGCATCGGACGTGTTCCACGCGCTCTGGATCTGTGCGCCGATGGCGCGAATGTCTTTCTCGTCGTTCGTTTGCGCGATGGACACGGCGGCGGAAAGCAGGGAGAGGGCGAGAAGCGGGAGGACTCTCGGCAAGAACCGCATGGCTCACCTCCGAAGAAGGAACCCGAAGCGTTTCGCCTTCACATCCGTTTTACGCTTCCGAGAACCGAGGGTCAAGGCGAGAACCGGAGGACCGGCCCGCAAGTCCTGCGGCTGCTACGCCGCTCATGAAACGCGGCACTCCGCAAGTCGGGCCTGCGCCTTCGATGGGGTTCAGCCCTCAATTTTTCGGAGCTCTAATCGACTATGACGTCAGTTCCCGCACGTCGTCGCTCCGAAAAACAAAGGACTGACCCCGAGTACGGCATCCGGTAAACAGCTGTTGTGGCTTTCGTGTTGGTCTGCCCGGCAGGATTCGAACCTGCGACCCTCAGCTTAGAAGGCTGATGCTCTATCCGGGCTGAGCTACGGGCAGCCGGTCAAGATTATCCGCCCGCCTCACCCCCCACCCTAACGGATGCCGTGCTCGGGGTCAGGTCTTCGAAGCTTCGGAGCGACGACGCAAGCGCCGTCGTGGCCGAGCTCGGAAAGAGCTCCGAAGCCGAAGACCTGACCCCATCGAAGAGCGCAGGCCCGACCTGCGGGCTGGTGCGTTCCATAAGCGACTTAGTCGCCGCGGGACTTGCAGGCCGGTCCTTCGGACTCGCCTCACTCCTCAGCCCGCGAGGCGCGCCAGCGGTCGGCCGCGACGGCCAGAACGATGATCACGCCGATGATGATCTCCTGCACGTACGTCGGCCAGCCCATCTGCTGGCAGCCGTTGCGGAGCATCGACATGATCAGCGCGCCGATCAGCGATCCCGCGACGCTTCCCTCGCCGCCCGACAGGCTGCCGCCGCCGATCACGACCGACGCGATCACGTCGAGCTCGAGCCCGACCGCCACCGTCGGATCGCCCTGGCGCAGCCGCGACATCTGGGTCACGCCCGCCAGCCCGAAGAAGAGCCCGCCAGCGGCGTAGACCGCGACCTTCACGCGGTCCACGGCGATGCCGCACGCGCGGGCCGCCGCCTCGTTGGACCCGACCGCGAACACGCGCCGCCCGAACACCGTGCGCCGCAAGACGACCGCCATCGCGACGGCGAGCGCCAGCGTGATCCAGACGCCGGGCGCCACGAGCATCCACTTCCGCGACGGAAACGTCACCGCGAGGCCGTTCAGCCAGGTCGGCGGCGGGTTGACGCTCTGCTCGCCCGCGAAGTACTTCGCCGCGCCGCGCGCGACCCCCAGCATTCCGAGCGTGGCGATGAACGGCACGATGCGCAGCCCGGTGATCGCGAGGCCGTTGACGAGACCGACGGCCCCACCCGCCGCGACTCCGAGCGCGGCCGCCGCCGCCGGCGACGCGCCGTCGCGCAGCGCGAGCGCCGTGATCACGCCCGTGAGCGCGACGGTCGCGCCGACGGAGAGGTCGATGCCGCCCGAGATCATCACGAGCGTCATGCCGATCGCGCCAAGGCCGACGATCACGGTCTGTGCCAGGACCACGCGCAGGTTCGCGCCGGACAGGTAGCGCTCCGGCGCTCCGGTCAGCAGGGCGAAGAACACCGCGACCGTGATCAGGCCCGCGGCGGGACCGAGCGCGCGCGCGAGACGGGTGCGTCCGGACGCCGGCGCCGTCCGCTCAGCCACCGCCCACCGCCTCCTCGAGGATCGACTCCGCCGTCCATGCCGCGACCGGCCGCGCGGGCGACAGCCGGCCGCGCCGCATCACCGCGATCGTGTCGCAGACCTCGAGCAGCTCCGGCACGTACGAGCTGACCATCAAGACCGCCTTGCCGCCGGCGGCGAGCGCGGCGATCTCGCGGAAGATGTCCTCGCGCGCCCCGATGTCGACGCCGCGCGCCGGCTCGTCGAGCAGGAGGACGTCGGGATCCTGGTTGAGAAGGCGCGCCACCGCGACCTTCTGGCGGTTGCCGCCGGAGAGCCGGTGGACGGGCGTGCGGGGCCCGGCGGAGCGCAGGCGCAGCGGCCGCGTCGCCTCCTCCGCGCGCGCCGCCTGCCGCGGCAGGTCGATCCAGCCGCCGTGCGCGACGGCGCGCAGGCGCGTCAGCGTCACGTTGTCAGCGATCGACATCGGCAGCGCGAGGCCCTCGCGCTGGCGGTCCTCGCTCAGGAAGCCGACGCCGGCGCGGATCTGCGCGCCGCTCGACAGCGCGCTGATCGGCACCTCTTTGTCGCGCAGCCGGATGCGTCCGGCGGCCGGCCGCTCGAGGCCGAAGAGGCAGCGCACGAGGTCCGTGCGGCCGGAGCCCACGAGACCCGCGACGCCGAGGATCTCGCCGCGCCGCAGCGAGAGGCTCGCGGACACGAGCCGCGGAGGCAGCGCGAGGTCCTCCGCCTGCAGCAGTACTTCACCCGCCGTTCTCGCGGCCCGGGCCGAGCCCTTCGAGAGCGACTCCATCGCGTGCCCCAGCATCCTCTCCACGAGCTGCGCGTCGGTGACCTCCGACAGGGGACCCGTCGCGACGCTGCATCCATCGCGCAGCACCGTGTAGCGATCGGCGATCTCGCGCACCTCCTCGAGGAAGTGGCTGACGTAGAGCACGGCGAGGCCGCGCGCGCGCATCCTCCGGATCGCCTCGAAGAGGCGCGCAACGCTCTCGCGCGGCAGGCGGCTCGTCGGCTCGTCCATCAGGACGATGCGCGCGTCGGCGGCGAGCGCGCGACAGATCTCGACGGCCTGACGGTCCGGCAGGCCGAGCTCCTCGACGCGGCGGCGCGGGTCGAGCGACTCGCGGCCGAGCTCCGCGAGCAGCTCGGTCGCCCGCGCCTCCATCGCGCGCGCGTCGAGCCAGCCGCGGCGCGACGGCTCGGCGCCGAGCAGGACGTTCTCCGCCACCGAGAGGTGCGGGCAGAGCGACAGCTCCTGATGGATGTGCGTGACGCCGAGGCGCCGCGCCTCCGCCTCTCCGCGCGGCGCGAACGCGCGGCCGTCGAGCCGCATCTCACCGGAGTCGGGCGGGAACGCGCCGGCGAGCAGGTTCATCAGCGTGCTCTTGCCCGCGCCGTTCTCTCCGATCAGAGCGTGGACCTCGCCCGCGCGGATCTCCAGGTCGACGCCCGCGAGCGCCGTCGTTGCGCCGAACCGCTTCGCGACTCCGGAGAGCTCGAGCAGGTGCGCGGTCTCCCTGGCTACTTCAGGTACTCGTCGAGCGGCGGAGAGAGCAGCCGCTGCGACTCGGGCGAGTCCAGGTTCGCCGGCGTGACGAGCGTGACGCCCGTGTCGATCCGCTTGTCGACCGCCTCGCCGTTCAGGTGGCGAACCATCGTCTTCACGCCGAGCTCGCCCATCCCGAAGGGATTCTGGACGATGATGCCGTCGAGCTTGCCGGCGCGCATCGCGGGCACGAAGTCGGGGCTCGTGTCGAAGCCGATGAAGTGGACCTTCCCCGCGCGGCCGGAATCCTCGAGCGCCAGCAGCGTTCCCACGGCCGACGACTCGTTGGGCGCGAAGATGCCGTCGACGTCGGCGAAGCGGTTGAGCAGGTTCTCCGCCGCGGTCTTCGCCGTCTCGCGGGTCGCGCCGGCGTGCTGGTTCGACGAGACGATCTGAACGCCGGCATGGGCGGAGCGCATGCGCTCCTCGAATCCCTTCTCGCGCGCCTCCGTGCTCGCGACGCCCTCCTGGAAGCGGAGCAGGATGACCTTCCCCTTCTCGTGGAGGATGCGGGCCAGCTCGTCGGCGGCGAGCTCGCCTCCCCTGTGGTTGTCGCTCGCGACGACGCTGATCGGCGCGGGGGACTCGACCGCCGTGTCGATGATGACGACGGGGATGCCGGCGCCCGCCGCCTCGTCGACCGGCCGCGCGAGCGCGTTGCGGTCGAACGGCGCGAGCACGATGCCGTCGACCTTCTGCGTGATGAAGCCCTCGACGACCTGGACCTGCTGCTCGCGGTCGTCCTCGCGGAGAGGGCCCTTCCAGATGACCTCGACGGGAGTCCCCGCGGCCGCGAGGTCGCGCGACGCCTTTACCGCGCCCGCGTGGATGCTCTTCCAGAAGTCGTAGGTCGTCCCCTGCGGGATGACGGCGATCGTCAGCTTCTTCGTCGGCTTCGCGGCCGGGGCCGAGGCGGCTGCCGGCGAAATGGCGGGCTCCTTCTCCTTCGTCCGGCAGGCGAAGGCGAGGACGGCGGCGACGGCGACGGCCGCGATTCGCGGCGCGGCGCTAGTGCGCATTCGATCCTCCCGCGGCGCGCGTCCGCTGAAGAGGGTGCGCCTCCGTGTTGAACACCACGGCGTTCAGATCCAGCGTCTCCTCGGGCGCGAAGAGCAGGTACAGGTACTTCAGCGTCTCCGCCAGGAAGTAGCTCGGCATCAAATCTCCCTTCTTCATGGTGGTCACGTTCTCGAGGACCGTGTACCCGTCTTCGACGCGGCAGTGCGCGACGAGGTCGTCGAAGAAGCGACGACCCATTTCGAGATCCTTCGGGTCATGCGTCGTCCGGTAGAGGACGAACGCGGACTCGACGATCTCGGGCCGCAGCGGATAGGCGGCGTCCACGACCTTCCGCGCGCGGTAGTCGTAGGCATCCGGCTCGATGCCGTTGCGCGTCCACATCTCGAAGCAGGAGTCCTCGACGCGTCTCCCGCGGTCGACATCGCCGCCGAGCGCGAAGACGGCCGGAAGAAACGCATGGAGAGCGCCGAAGACGGTCGCCGTGCGCTTGCCGGTCTCCATGTCGGCCTCGCCGTACCAGAGCGCGCCGGAGACATCGTCGGCGAGGTGGGCGTCGATGGCGCGTTTGGCGTCCGTCCACGCGGCGGTGCACTCGCGATCCTCGAACAGAATGCCGCACTTCAAGAGGTACTCGTAGTAGGAGTCGATCCCGCCGCCGACGTGCGACGTCTTCGAGAGCCACTTTCCGGTGCGCACGTCGATCTGCTCGCCGACGAGCCCGATCGCGGACCGGCGCTTCGCGAGCTCGAGCAGCGCGCGCCGCGCCTTCTCGAGGTACACGGGCTTGCCGGTCAGGCGCGAGAGCGTCCCGAACTCGAGGACGAGCGTGCCGACCTCGGCCGGATTCGAGCGCTCGTCGCGCGTCTTCCCGGTGCGCAGGTTGACGAAGCGATATGGCATTCCGGTCGGCGTGTCGAAGGCGGGCAGCAGGCGCGCGCCGAGGTCGTCCGCGAGCGCGAGCAGCCGCGGGTCGTTCGTGAGCTGGTGCGCAGAGAGCAGTCCGCCGAGCAAACGGATGGTGATCTCGAAGACCTGGACGGAGACGTCGCGATCGAACGAGAGGCGCTCGTCGATGAGCTTCCGGGCCTTCGCCGCCTCGTCGGTGAGCCCCATGAGCACGAGCGTGTCGAGCGCGTCGACGGGCGTCATCAGCAGGCTCTGCCCGTACCAGTCGCGCGGCGTGCGGCTGACGGGCCGGAGCTCGTCGTGGCCCCAGGCGTACTTCTCGTAGCTCCGCCACGCGCGGCGCATCTCGTCCTTGACGCGCTGCGCCATCGCGGCGTCCCCGCCGCGTCCGGAGGCTGCCGGCGTGTCGATCGGCTGCGGCGGCGGAGCCTGCGCGAGGGCGCCGCCGGCGCACAGCGTCAGCGCCGCCCCGGCGACGAGGACGGCGAGGCGGTCGGATCTCCGTCGTCGAGACATCGACTCGTTCGTCAGCGGAGACCCGACCCCATTCACTCGATCTCGACGCCGGAGGGCGATTCGGAGTCGCCGTCGGCCGGGTTCAGCCGTATCGCCGCGACGCCCTTGGGCAGGCTCTTCTCGAGCTCGTGCCACTGGGCGACGAGCGCGTCGGCTTCCTGGCGCAGGTGCGCCGCCGACTCGCGTTCGGCCGCCGTCGGCGGCGCGTCCGCTCCATCCATGGCGTTGAGGATCCCGCCGAGCCGCGCGTTCACGCCCGCCAGGCCTCCTCCGGCGCGACGGCGTCCGCCGCCGCCTCCCGCCTCTCCGGACTCGATCCGCTTCGCGCGCGCGTCGACGTCGTCGAGGGCCTGCTTCGCGCCCGCCGCCGCCTTCTCCTTCGCCGCGGCGATCGACTTGCGCAGCCCGCGCACCTTCGCGAGCGCGTCGTACGACGCCGTCATCGTCGCGGAGACCTGGCGCTGCAGCTCGAGCGCGCTCGCGAGCACGCCCGCGTCGACCTTGACGCGCGGATCCATCGTGATCTCGAGCGGCTGCTCCTGCGAGGCGCCGTCGACGGTCAGCCGCACCGTGTAGCGGCCCGGCAGCGCGAGGGGCCCGCGCGGGTCGACCGGCGTGTTCTCCCCCGCGATCGCGGCGATCACGTACTCGTACTGGTCCGAGGCGGGACGGGGATACCGGAGATCCCACAGGTAGCGATGGTGCCCCGCCGCCGTCGGAGGCGGACCCTGCGGATGGATGTACCGATCCGTGAAGTACTGGCGCGCCTTCGGCGCCGGCTCCGGCGCGTCGCTCGAGTATGAACGCACGACTTCCTTCTTCGCGTCGAGGATCTCGAGCCTCACGGACTTCGCGGCGCGGCCGAGAACGTAGTCGAGGACGGCGCCCGCGGGCGGATTCGAAGCGGCGGGCACCTCGGGCGGCAGCGGCGTGTCGCGGTTCATGTTCGCGCGCAGGCGCACCGCGGCGGCGGGCGGCACGAGCGTCGCCGCGGCGGAGGCGGCGTTCTGCGACAGGTGCCGCAGGGGCGTGACGTCGTCGAGCACCCAGAACGCGCGCCCCTGAGTGGCGGCGACGAGGTCGGTGCCGTGGACCTGCAGGTCGCCGATCCACGCGGTCGGCAGGCCCGACTGGAGCGGCTGCCAGTGCCCGCCGTCGTCGAACGAGACGAACGCGCCGCCGTCCGTGCCGGCGTAGAGCAGGCCGCGCCGCACGGTGTCCGCGCGGACGACCGTCACGAAGCGGGACGCCGGAAGACCCTCGGAGACCTCCTGCCAGCTCGCGCCGTAGTCGCGCGTCCGGTACACGTGCGGCGTGAAGTCGTCGGCTCGGTGGCGGTCCGCCGCGATGTACGCGACGCCGGGCTCGAGCGGCGACACATCGACGGACGCGATCTTCGTCCACGCCGGCATCCCCTTCGGCGAGACGTCCTTCCAGGTCTTGCCCGCGTCGCGCGTCAGGCTCACGACGCCGGAGTCGGTACCGGTCCAGATCTCCGCGTCGTCCCTCGGCGAGATCTCGATGGACCAGATCACGCCGTATCCGCAGCGCTTCGCGTCATCGAGGGACGGGCTGCCCGTCGTCGGACATCCCTTCGCGTTCTCGTCGGCGCCCGTGAGATCCGGGCTCGCCTTCTCCCAGGAACCGCCGCCGTCGAGCGAGCGCAGCAGATACTGCGAGCCGAGGTAGACGGCGTTTGGCGCCTTGCGTCCGATCGCGAGCGGAAAAGCCCAGCCCCAGCGGTACGAGCCGGGCGTGGGACGGCGGCCGTACGTGCTCTCCGTCGAGGGCGAGACGTTGCGCACCTGTGCGGTGCGCGCGTCCCAGCGCGTGACGGTGCCGCCGAGGCCCGTCCCGTACACGACGTTCGGATCGCGCGGATCGGGCACGTCCCAGCCGCGCTCCTCGCCGCCGACCGGATTCCAGTCGCGGAACGTGATGCTGCCGTAGTCGCTGCGGCTCGCGGTGCCCGCGGTGCCGCTGTCCTGCTGTCCGCCGTAGATCCAGTACGGGAACCGGTCGTCCGTTTCGACGTGGTAGAACTGGCCGGTCGGCTGGTTGTACCAGTCGCTCCACGTCTTCCCGCCGTCCACGCTGACGATCGTTCCCTGGTCGGCGGCCGTGATCATGTACTCCGGCCGCTTCGGGTTGATCCAGACGAAGTGGTAATCGTCGCCGCCCGGCGCGCCGCGGAACCAGGTCAGCGTCTTGCCGCCGTCCTCCGAGCGCCGGATCGACTGGCCCGTGATGTACACGGCGTCGCGCTGCTTCGGATCCGCGGCGACGCGGTTCGCGTAGCTCGACGCGAGCCCGGGCGTCGCGTTGACGCGCTGCCAGGTCGCGCCCGCGTCGTCGGAGCGGTAGAGACCCGCGTCCGAACGCGCGCCCTCGGCGCCCGGCGCGCCCATCTCGCCGGGCGCGTCGACGAGCGCCCACACGCGCTTACCCGCCGCGGCGGCGAGGCCGATGCGGCCGAGCGAGCTCTGGGGCCAGCCTCCGCCCGAGAGACGCTTCCACGTGCGGCCCGCGTCTTCGGACTTGTAGATGCCGCTCCGCGGTCCGGCCATCGGCTCGAAGTACGACAGCCAGGGATAGTTGCGCCCCTGCCACAGCGACGCGTACAGCACGTCGGGATGCTCCGGATCGCGCGCGAGATCCGCGGCGCCGGTGTCGTCCGCGACGAAGAGCGTCTGATTCCACGTGCGCCCGCCGTCCTCGGTGCGATAGATCCCGCGTTCCTTGTTCGCACCGTAGATGTGGCCGAGCGCGGCGACGACGGCGACGTCCGGATTCGCGGGGTCGACGAGGATGCGTCCGATCGCGCGCGTCGCCTCGAGCCCGGCGTGGCGCCACGTCTGGCCCGCATCGTCGGAGCGATAGACGCCGTCGCCCGACGCGATGTCGTAGCGCGCCTGGATCTGTCCCGTGCCGACCCAGACGACGTCCTTGTTGCTCGGCGCAACCGCGATCGCACCGATGGACGCCGATCCCTCGCGGTCGAACACGGGAATCCACGTGCGGCCCGCGCTGTCCGTCTTCCACACGCCGCCGGCCGCGGCGCCGAAGTAGTACGTCTCCGGCGCGTCGGGCGCGCCCTCGGCGCACGTCGCCCAGCCGCCGCGGAACGGCCCGACCGAGCGCCAATGAATGTCCGAGTAGAGAGACGGATCGATAGCCTGGGCCCGGGCGCCGGCCGCCGCGAGCACACCGATGACGAACAGTCGCACGTAACGCATCGGTAGAGCTTATCGGAGCTTCCACGCGGGCTGCACCCGCGCGATGGCGACGGTCCGCTGACCCCCGGTGCTAGGCTCCAAACATGGCACTCCCCACCCAACCGATCGGATCGATCCCCCGCTCGAAGGAGCTCATCGCCGGCCTGGACGCGTTCGCCGTCGGGCGCGTCACCGCGCGGGAGCTCGACGCCCTCTTCGACGCCGCCGTCCGCGACACGATCCGGCGTTTCGAGGAGACCGGCTCGCCGGTGATCACGGACGGCGAGCAGCGCAAGCCGAGCTTCGCCACGTACCCGATCTCGGGCCTCACGAACCTCGCGCCGGGGGGCGTGACGATCCCCTTCGCGGACGGGCACACGCGCCAGCTGCCCGTGCTGTCGAGCGGGCCGTTCCACTACAGGGTCTACGCGGCCGAGTACCTCGAGGCGGCGAAGGAGACCGCGAAAAAGCCGCTCAAGCAGGCGGTCATCTCGGCCTCGGCCCTGTCTCTGCTCTACCCCGCCGTCGGGCTCCCCGACTACTCGCGCGAGGAGTTTCTCGACGACCTCGTGCGCGACGCCGTCACGGACATCCGCCGCTGCCTCGCGCTCGGAGCCGACGTCCAGATCGACTTCACCGAGGGCCGCCTCTGCATCAAGCTCGACCCGTCGAAGAAGCTGCTCGACTCGTTCATCGAGCTCAACAACCGCGTGCTCTCGCACTTCACGCCCGAGGAGCGGCGCCACATCGGCGTCCACACGTGCCCGGGCGGCGACCGGGACTCGACGCACAGCGCCGACGTCGACTACGCCCAGCTGTTGCCGGCGCTGTTCCGTCTCGAGGTCGCCAACTTCTTCGTCCAGCTCGCGAGCGAGAGGGACCGGCCGCGCGTGCTGAAGATCCTCGCCGCGCAGGCGAAGGCGAGGGACGGCGTCCGCGTCTTCGTCGGCGTGGTCGATCCGATTTCGGCGTTCGTCGAGTCGCCCGCCGACGTGCGCGACCGCATCCTCGAGGCGGCGAAGTTCATCGAGCCCTCGCGCCTCGGATCCACGGACGACTGCGGCTTCTCGCCGTTCGGCGACGACGTCTCCACCTCGCGCGGCACCGCCTTCGCGAAGATCCGCGCCCGCGTCGAGGGCAACGAGATGGCGTCGCGGGAGCTGAGGGTGTGAGAACATATTAGCGATCGCTAATATGTCCGCCGCCTCGGAATCGGGCTCAAACGCGGCGAGCGCGACGTCCTGAGGGGGCGGGGACAAGCCCCGCCCCTACGACGGTCCGAAGCCAACCTACAAGTCCTCCAGCCGCAGCTTCGTGTCCGCGTCCTTCCAGGCGGTCTCGAACTGCGCGCGCGTCCACGCGGCGTCCGCGTCCTTCTTCTGCGCCTCGAGGCTCCGAGTGAGACCGTACAGCGAGCGCGGGTTGCGCGGATGCTTCGCGAGGTCGTCCCGAAACACGCTGTCCGCCTCCGCGGCCTGTCCGTCGCGCAGCAGCGCGCCGCCGAGCGTCTCACGCGTCGGGTAGTACCAGGCCGG
>DATBBK010000038.1:0-6280 GCA_036271035.1 Thermoanaerobaculia bacterium
CGCGGACTGGGCCGGGTTTCTCGCGTCGGCCGGCAGCCGCGACGCGAGCGCCTCGGCGGAGACGCTGCACTGGCGATTCGCCTCGTCCGAGGAGGCGTCGGCGTTCAGCCGGGAGCTCTTCGGTCTCCACGACGGCACGAACGAGGACGCGCTCGCGCTCGCGGCGCCGGGGCTTCGGGGAGGCGCCGGAGGCTGGGTCCTGCCGTGGGACATGGTCTTCGGGTCGGCGGCCGCATGAGCGCGACGCGTCCCGTCCGCCTCGCCAGCTCCCTCTTGCGCCGCCTCGCACTGCGGCCGGGCGCCGACCGGATCCGCGCGCTGACCGGCGCGTCGCGCGAGGAGTGGCGCGAGATTGCTGCGGCGTTTCCCGTGATGCCGCGTGACCCGGGCCCCGCGGCGGCGCGCGCGAGGCTGCGGCTCGGGCGCCGCTGGACCCGCGCCCTCGCCACCGGCCGATGGCGCGTGCGGGTGGACGGCGACCCGCCCACGCCGGAGCCCGCGGTCTACGCGACGGCCCACATCGGCTCGCTGCAGGCGCTCCGCTACGTCCTGCGATCCCGCGGCGTTCCCGCGGCGATCGTCCTCGGCCCGCACAACCAGGACCGCACGCGGTACGTGCGGGACGACGTCGTCTTCGACCGCCGCTACGCTCTCGACTTCCCGCACGCGCTGCCCGCCGACCGCGCCCACCGGCTGCGCACCGCCCTCGAGCGCGGCAGCCTTCTCCTGGCGGCGGACCTGCCGCCGGAGGGCACAGTCTCGTCGTCCGCGGAGATCCTCGGCGGCTCCGTCGCACTCGATACGCGACCGCTGCGGCTGGCGCGTGCGGCCCGGGTCCCGTGCCGGGCGGCATTTCTCACGCTGCGGCGCGAGGGTTGGACGCTGACCCTCTCGGCGCCGCTTGCCGATGCCGAGCCGGCCGCGGTGGCGGCCTTCGCCGGCGCGTTCGCGCGCGTCGCGCGCCGCGCGCCGCTCGACCTGGACGCCGTCGTCTACCGCAGCCTCGCGCGGGCCGCGGGCGCCCGCTGACCCGATGAGCGCCCTTGCCGATGAGCTCGTCGCGTCGGCGCGTCGCACGCCCGCCCGGCCGGCGCTCCGCGCGGGGCTTACGGCTTAAAGCTTACGGGCGTCAGTGCGTCGCCGGATGTCCGTCCGTTTTATGCACCGACTCGACCGTGTTGACAATCTCCTCGTCCGAGAGGCCCTTCGACTTCAGGTCGTACGCGAGCTTGGCCTCGGAGAGGCAGATGCCGCAGCCCGCGGCGTGGAGATCGGTGTAGCAGGTCAGGAGCGTCTTGTGCCGGAACATCGGGCTCTCCGCGCACTCGCAGAAGCAGTGGATCTTGTCGAGCGTCGCGGGGATCTCCCGCGCGATCTCGTAGCCGCGCTTGACCTCGGGATCCGGAAGCTTCGCGAACCGTGCGGGATCCAGGATGGGCCGCCGCTCCTTGCACGTCGTGCACGAGTTCGTCGCGGCGGCCGGCGTGGCCGCCGGCCTGGGCGTGGGTTTCTTCGTGTCGGGAGCGAAGCCGGCGGAGGACAGGGACAGCGCGAGCAGGAGCGCGAGCGACGTCGGCTTGGTCATGTCCGGGCAAACGGTGGAAGGGACGGGATATTCCAGTTTTTCACCCGAGGGTCTCCCGTTGGGAGAGGGCTCGTTTGCGACTTCCCCTCTCATTTCCATGGCCCGCGAAGCGGGCCGCTAGAGGTCCGAGCTTCGCGCCTCAGGATGACCGAAAAGGGGCGCGCGCTTCGCGCGCGGCTTTTCCGGTCACTTCAACGACTCCATGATCTCGTCGAGCGCCTGCTTCGGCGGCCGCAGCCGCTCGTCCGGATAGGTCACGATCGGCGTGCGCCCCACGCCCGACAGCTCGAGGAAGTCCTTCTTCGTGGGCTCGACGTAGATGAGCCCGGTCAGAAACTCCTGCTTCTGCGCGGACTCCTGGCAGAGCATGAGCGCCTTCATCTTGTCCGTGGCGTCGTAATCCTCGCGGAGCTTCTTGAGGCGGATGTGCGAGCCGTCGTGCAGCTTGACGTCCTGCGTCGTGCCGGGGTCGTACTCGACGGAAATCTCCTCGTAGTACGGGATGAAGCCGATCTCGTGGATCGGGATCTCGTTTTCCTTCGCCCACTTGTACGACTTCGTCGAGCTGTCGTGGTTGTTGAACGTGACGCACGGAGAGATGACGTCCAGGAGCGCGGTGCCTCGGTGCGCGAGCGCGCCCTTGAGCAGCCCGAGGAGCTGCTTCATATCGCCCGAGAACGAGCGCGCGACGTATCCGCACCCGAGCTCGATCGCCATCGCGCACAGGTCGATCGCCGGCAGGTCGTTCACGACCCCCGTCTTCAGCTTCGAGCCGGCGTCGGCCGTCGCGGAGAACTGGCCCTTCGTCAACCCGTACACGCCGTTGTTCTCGACGATGTAGATCATCGGCACGTTGCGGCGCAGCAGGTGCACGAACTGCCCGGCTCCGATCGACGCGGTATCGCCGTCGCCGGAGACGCCGATCGACACCAGTGAGGAGTTGACCATCATCGCGCCGGTCGCCACCGCGGGCATGCGGCCGTGCACGGCGTTGAAGCCGTGCCCTCGGTCCGCGAAGTACGCCGTCGTCTTGGACGAGCAGCCGATGCCGGACATCTTCGCGATCCGGTGCGGCGGGATCGACATCTCGTAGATCGCCTGCGTGATCTGGCGGGTGATGACGTCGTGCCCGCACCCGACGCAGAGCGTCGACTTGGAGCCGCCATACTCCTTCGCGGAGAGGCCGGCGCGGTTGACGGGGGGAGTCTTCGGTTCGGTCGTGCCCGGGGTGGAGGACATCACTTCTTCTCCCCGGCCTCGATCCCCTCGAGCACGGTCTCGGCGTCGAGAGGGAAGCCGTCGTAGTGGCGGATGGAGCGGAGCTTCGAGGGCTCGGCGACCTCGAGCCGCAGCACGTCGTACATCTGGCCGTCGCGGTTCTGATCGATGACGTAGACGCGGTCGTGCGCCGAGACGAACGCGAAGGTCTCGGGCGTGAGCGGCAGCGCGCGCAGCCTCAGGTACGAGGTCAAGAAGCCCTTCTTCGTGAGGATCGCGCGGGCCTCCTCGACGGCGAAGTCGGAGGAGCCGTACGCGATGATCCCCACCCGCGTGCCCTTCGCCGTTTCGACGGCCGGCTTCGGAACGTGCTGCCGCGCCGTCTCGAACTTCCGGGAGAGGCGGTCCATGTTGTTCTTGTAGTCCTCGGGCCGCTCGCTGTACGTGCCGCGCTCCGTGTGTCCGGACCCGCGCGTGAAGTACGCCGCGGCGGGGTTGTCGACGAAGCCGGGAAGCGTCCGGTAGGGGATGCCGTCGCCGTCGACGTCGCGGTAGCGGCCGAACTCCTTGAACTTCGCGATGTGTTCGTCGAACTCCTGCTTCGTGCGCAGGACCTTGCCGCGGTCGAGCTTGCGGTCGGTGTACGGGAACGGGTCGGCCATCCAGTTGTTCATCCCGAGGTCGAGATCGCTCATGAGGAAGACGGGCGTCTGGAACCGCTCCGCCAGGTCGAACGCGTCCATCGCCATCTCGTAGCACTCCTCGACTGAGCCCGGCAGCAGCAGGATGTGCTTCGCGTCGCCGTGGGAGAGGTTGTAGGTCGACGTGATGTCGCCCTGCATCGTGCGCGTCGGCAGCCCCGTGGAGGGCCCCACCCGCTGGACGTCGACGATCACCGCCGGCACCTCGGTGTAGTAGCCGAGGCCGGTGAACTCGGACATGAGCGAGATGCCCGGGCCCGACGTGGTCGTCATCGCGCGCGCGCCCGCCCAGGCGGCGCCGAGCACCATGCCGAGGGCGGCGAGCTCGTCCTCGGCCTGGACGATCGAGATCGTCGGCTCGCCGGTTTCGGGGTCGATCCGGTACTTGCCGGCGTAGTCGATCAGGGATTCCGCGAGCGAGGACGACGGCGTGATCGGGTACCACGCGAGGAACTGGACGCCGCCCATCATGCAGCCGATCGCCGCCGCCGCGTTGCCGTCGATGATGATCTTCCCCGCCGTCGCGTTCATGCGCTCGAGGCGGAACGGGTCCCGCTTCGTGAGGTTCTTCTCCGCCCACTCGAGGCCGCCGCGGATTGCCTTCATGTTGATCTCGACCGCGGTCGCCTTGCTCTTGAACTGCTTCGCGAGGGCCTTCTCGATCTCGGCCATGTCGATGCCGAGCAGCCAGACCGCAACCCCGACGTAGATCATGTTGATCGCGAGCCGGCGGAGCTTCCCGTCCTGGACCAGCTCGAGCACGAGCTTCTGGAACGGAACGGGGTAGAAGGTCACGTCGTCGCGCAGGCCCTCGACCTTCAGGCTCTCCTCGTAGATGACGGCGGCGCCCGGCGCGACGGTCTTCACGTCCTCGTGCGCCGTCTCCGCGTTCATGCAGATCAGGACCCCGACGTCGCGCCGGCGAGCGATGAATCCATCCTTCGACGCGCGGATCGTGAACCAGGTCGGCAGGCCCTGGATGTTCGAGGGGAAGAGGTTCTTCCCCGACACCGGGATGCCCATCTGAAAGATGGCCCGCATGAGGATGTTGTTCGAGGACTGGCTGCCGGAGCCGTTTGCGGTGGCGACGTGGATCGAGAAGTCGTTGACGACGGGCGGGCGCGCGGCGGGCTCCGCGCGCTTCTCTTCGAGGACGGCGGTAGACATGCTTCTCCTTAGTGTCGGTCTCGTTGCGGGCCGCGGCCCGCGGGGCGCGATGATATCAGAGCGATTCGTCGGCAAGCCGTGATGCTGCAGACGGATAGAATCGCGCGCCGGAGGAAAACCCGATGATCCTGCATCTTGCGGCGGTGGTCGCCGCCCTGGCCGCCGGCGCGTCCGGCCGACCGGTTCGCTTCGAGGAGCTCGCGAAGATTCCGCGCGTCGCCGGCGTCGCCGTGTCGCCGGACGGGCGGCTCGCCGCCTACACCGTCTCGACGCCCGACGTCGCCGCGAACGCATCGCACTCCGCGGTCTGGGTCGTCCCGGTAGGCGGCGAAGCCGCCGGGCGAAATGGAGTCGGCGGCGAGGCGAAACGGGTCACGTCCGGTGAGAACAGCGACTCGGATGCGCGGTTCTCCCCGGACGGCAAGACGCTGGCGTTTCTGTCGACTCGGGACGGTACGTCCGAGATCTGGACCATGCCGGTCGCCGGCGGCGATGCGACGAAGGCGACGTCGATCCCGACGGGCGTCGACGCCTTCTCCTGGGCGCCCGACGGCAAGTCCTTCATCGCGAGCGCGACGGTCTTCCCCGGGTGTTCCGACGCGGCGTGTCTCCAGAAGGAGCGCGACCGGCGGGCGAATGCGACGGTCAAGGGCCGGATCGCCGACCACGTCTTCATCCGCCACTGGAACACGTGGAAGGACGGGACGCGCTCTCACATCCTGCGGATCCCGATTGCCGGCGGCCCGTACGTCGATCTGACGCCCGGCAACCGCGACGCGCCGCCGTTCAGCATCGGCGGGGGAGCCGACTGGGACGTCTCGGCCGATGGGAGGGATCTCGTCTACGCGTCCAACCCGGACGCGAACGAGTCGCTCTCGACGAACGCGGATGTGTACGTCGTGCCGCTCGCCGGCCCGCAGAACGGAGGCGCGAAGAACCTGACCGCCGCGAACCTCGCGTTCGACGGCTCGCCCCGCTACTCGCCCGACGGAAAGTGGATCGCCTACCGCTCGCAGCGGCGCGCCGGCTTCGAGGCCGACCGCTTCCGGCTGATGGTGCTCGACCGCGCGACCGGCGCCTCGCGGAGCCTGACCGACGCGCTCGACGCCTGGGTCGAGGATTACCGCTGGGCGCCCGATTCGAAGAGCATCGTCTTCTCCACTCAGTTGAAGGGACGCGACGCCTTCTACCGCGTCGCCCTGTCCGGCGGCGCGCCGTCCGCGATCTGGACCGGCGGCGGCATCGCCGGCTTCGAGCTCTCCGGCGGGCGGATCGTCTTCGTCTCCTCGACGCTGTCGCGCGCCCCCGAGGTCTGGACGGTCGGACAGGACGGGCGCGGCGCCGCTCCGATCACGCACGCCGCCGACTCGGTCTTCGCGGGCCTCGCTCTCGGCGAGGTCTCGGAGAGACAGACGGCGTCCTCGGACAACCGCAAGCTGCACGCCTGGATCGTGAAGCCGCCCGGCTTCGACCCATCGAAGAAGTACCCGGCCGTGTTCTTCATCCACGGCGGACCGCAGGGCGCGTGGATCGACTCGTGGTCGACGCGCTGGAACCCGCAGGTGTGGGCGGCCTACGGATACGTCGTCTACGCCGCGAACCCGCGCGG
>DATBBK010000039.1:0-48830 GCA_036271035.1 Thermoanaerobaculia bacterium
GGATCCCGGAACGGGCGCCGTGCTCGCCGGACCGGGCGCGGGCGGCGGCGACGGATCGTTCCGGACGGAGCGCGCGCTCCGCGAAGACCCGCTCGACGAGAGCCCGCTCGCGGCCGCACACACCACGCTCGTGTGCGTCGCGTCGAGCGTCGCGTTCGACCCCGCCGCGCTCCGCCGCGTCGCCATCGAGGCGCACGACGGTCTCGCGCGCGCGGTCCGTCCGGCCCACTCCGTCGTGGACGGCGACGTCGTCTTCGCGCTCGCGCCGTCGGGCTCGCCGCCTCCCGTCCTGACCCGGCTCCGCGTGGGCGCGGCCGCCGCCGAGGCGACGGCCCGCGCGATCGTCGCCGCCGTGACCGCGTCCGGCCGCCCGGGACCGCCAGGATGACCGGCCGCGACGCGGCCCAGCATCGGCGCGGCATCCTCCTCGTCGCCTCGGCCGCGCTGCTCTGGTCGACGGGCGGGATCGGCATCAAGTGGCTCGGCGAGACGCCTCTCCAGATCGCGTTCTACCGGTCGGCGACGGCCGCGGTCGCGCTCGCCGCGATCTTCCGGCCGAGGACGTGGCGCTGGACCGCGCCGTTTCTGATCGGCGTCGTCAGCTACTCCGCCTGCCTGACCACGTTCGTGTTCGCGACCAAGTGGACGTCCTCCGCGAACGCGATCTTCATCCAGTACTTCGGCGTGGTGTGGGTGATGCTCGCCTCCCCCGCGGTGCTCGGCGAGCCCTTCCGCCGCCGCGACGGCACCGCGGTCGCCGTCGCATTCGCCGGCATGCTCCTGTTCTTCGCGGGCAAGTTCGAGTCGCGGGGCTTCGCCGGCGAGATGATGGCGCTCGCCTCGAGCGCCTGCTTCGCGGTCCTCGTCCTGTCGCTCCGCCGCGAGCGCGGCGCCGGCGCCGAGGCCGTCGTGACGTGGGGCAACGTGCTCGCGGCGGTTGCGATCCTCCCGTTCGTGCGGCACGACCTCGCGCTTCCGACCCGATCGGCGATCATCCTGACCTTCCTCGGCGTCGTGCAGATCGGCGTCGCCTACGCGCTCTTCGTCTCGGGGCTCAAGCACGTGACGGCCACCGAGGGGTCGCTCATCGGCATGCTCGAGCCGGTGTTCAACCCGATCTGGGTCTTCCTGTTCATCGGCGAGCGGCCGGGGATCTACTCGATTCTCGGCGGCATCACGGTGCTCGGAGCGATCGCGTGGCGCACTCTGACGACGGGAGCGCCGGTCGAGGAGAAGGTGGCGGTGCCCGATTGAGTTACGAGTTACGAGTTACGAGCTGGACTGCCGAATCCGTAACGCGTAACTCGTAACCCGAAACCCGTAACCCGCAACCTCAAGGAAGATCGAACTCCTTCCGAATCGCGGCGCCGTGCTCGTCGAGCGCCGGGGGAAACTCGAGCCGCCGCTCCTCCCCCTCGATGCGAACCGGCGGCGCGACGAACTCGACGCCGCGAAGCGTGCGCAGCGTGTCGAGCGCACGCGCCGTCTCCGAGCGGAGCGCCTCGAGCGGCCCGCGCACCGGCCCCGCCGGAATGCCGGCCGCGCGCAGCCGTTCGAGCCAGGTCTCCCGCGGCGCCTGGACGAGGATCTCCGAAAGCTCCGCCTCGAGCATCTCGCGCCCGGCGACGCGCCCCGCGTTCGCCGCCCACGCCCCCGCCGTCCACTCGGGACGGCCGACCAGCAGGGCGAGGCGCTCGAACTGTCGGTCGGTGCCGACGGCGAGCACGAAGGGACCGTCGGAGGCGTGGAACGTGCTGTACGGGACGATCTGCGGGTGGGCGTTCCCGTGCCGCCCGGCCTCCTCGCCGGTCGCGAGCACGAGCTGCGCGACGTTGATGAGCGAGGCGAGCGTCACCGAGAAGAGGTTGACCTCGACGTGCTGTCCGCGGCCCGTGCGCTCGCGGCCCGTCAGCGCGGCGAGGATGCCGACCGCCGTGTAGCAGCCGGAGAGCAGGTCCGAGACGGCGACGCCGATCTTCGTCGGTCCTCCCTCGGGCGTGCCCGTGATCGCCATCATCCCGGCGCCGGCCTGCGCGAGCAGGTCGAAGCCCGGTGCGGACGCGTCGGGGCCCACCCGCCCGAATCCCGTGACCGAGGCGGTGACCAGCCGCGGGTTGGCCTCGCGCAGCGCCGCGAGCGAGAGGCCGAACCGCTCGAGGCCGCCGGGCGGAAAGTTCTCGACGACGACGTCGGCGCGCGCCGCGATGCGGCGGACGGACTCGGCTCCGGCCGGCGTCGCGAGGTCGAGCGCGATCGACTCCTTGTTGCGGTTGACGCAGAGGTAGTACGCGGACATCCCGCTGCCCGCGTCGTAGGGGGGTCCCCAGGCGCGGGTCACGTCGCCCTCGACCGGATGCTCCACCTTGATGACGCGGGCGCCGAGGTCCGCGAGGAGCATCGTGCAGAACGGTCCCGCGAGCACGCGGGACAGGTCGAGGACGAGCACGCCCGAGAGCGGCGGGCTCACGGATGCGCCGCGGCGACCTTCTCCCCGGGCGCGGCGAGCCGCCAGCCGAGAGCTCCGGGCAGGAAGTGAAAGAGGCCGAAGTCGGAGACCTCGACGCCGGTGATCCGCTTCGACACGGCCCACGGCTGATCCGCGCCCCACAGGAAGTCGCCGGGCGGGTCGGCCGCGAGAATGCGATGCACGTTGCGGAAGAGCTCGATGCGCTTCGCCGGGTCGAGCTCCTGGCGCGCCGCCTCCATGGCGGCGTCGGCCTCGTGATTGGAGTAGAAGCCGTTGTTGAGCCCGTTCGGCGCCCACTCGCTCGAGTGGTAGTACTGGAACGGGTCGAAGTTCGGCGGCTGGAACAGCCGCCCGATGAGCAGAGCCTCGAACTCGCCGTGGTCCCCGCGCTCCGTGTAGGCGGCCCAGTCGAGCGCGCGTGGCACGAGCTGGATGCCGACCTTCTCGTACGCCTGCCGGGCGACCTCCGTGATGTTCTCGTAGATGGGCTGTCCCGCGACCGTCAGCCAGTCGATTGTCGCCTTGCTTCCGCCCTTCCGACGCGACCCGTCCGGGCCCGCCTTCCAGCCCGCCGCGTCGAGCAGGCGCGCGCTCTCGGCGGGGTCGTACGGCATCGGCGTCACGTCGGGCGCGTTCTCCGGAACGAGCGCCGGGTACGGGCCCGAGACGAGGCTCGCGCCGTCGGGGGGATAGAGGCTCTTCGCGAGGTCGGCGCGAGGCAACGCGAGCGCGAGGGCGCGGCGCGTCCGAGTGTCGGCGAGGAGCGGGCTCTTGCAGCCCCACACCACCATCACGACGAGGAACTGCGGCACGCGCACGATGCGGTGACTCGACAGGAACTCGGGGGATGCCGACGCGGTGCGGTTCTGGTCACGCGTGAGCCGGAACTCGTCGAGCTCGCCGCGCGCGCCCGCCTGGTAGCGCACCGCGGGGTCCGGGATGACGCGGAAGAGGACCTCGTCGAACGCGACGTCCTTCGCGTCCGGCCGCCGCGCGAGCCGGATCTTCTGGTTCGACTCCCAAGACACGAACCGGTACGGCCCGCTCCCCACGGGGTGCCGCCCCACGTCGGCGGCATTCGCCTTCGTGTACGCCGCGGCGGAGACGATCGGCAGCGTGAACGCGATCATCCGTTCGGCGTAGGGACGCGTGAATCGGAAGCGGACCGTCAGAGGATCGGGCGTCTCGACGGCCGCGAGGTCCTGGAACCCGGCGCCCCAGTTCGCGCCGTTCATCTTCGGATCGCGCACCCGCTCGACGGTGAAGCGCACGTCGTCGGACGTGATCGCCCCGCCGCCGTCGTCCCACGTCGCGGCGGGATCCAGGTGGAACTCGTACACGAGCCCGTCCGGCGAGACGGTCCACGACGCGGCGAGGCCCGGCACGGGCTTGCGCGCCTTGTCGATGTTGACGAGGGGGCGGAACATGAGCTCCTCGATGACGAGGCCCGACTCCTCGGACGTGACCGTCGGATCGAGCGACGGCGGGTCGCCGAGCAGGTGCCGCACGAGCACGGACGGGTGGGCCGCAGGCGGCTCGCGACGGGCACAGGAGAGTGCGGCCAGCGCTGCCGAAACGAGAATACGGCGGCAGATTCGCTTCATGGAAGGCGCCGGACAGAATAGCATCCGCGCCGTGGCGACAGTGGTTCTGGACATCGAGACCGCCGGTCAGTCGTGGGACGATCTCGACGACGCGCAGCGGACCTATCTCGCGCGCAACGCGCGCACCGAGGAAGAGCGGGAGAAGCTCCCCGAGATGATGTCTCTGTGGCCGTTCACCGGAAAGATCATCGCGGTCGCGATGCTCAACGTCGACTCCGGGCGCGGCCGCGTCTGGTACGAGAAGAGCGACGCGCGCCAGGAGGAGACGTCTTCCGACGGGCTCTTCCAGTTCATCGGCGACACGGAGCCGACGTTCCTCGCCGAGTTCTGGCGCGCGATGCGCCGCTTCCATCGGTTCGTCACGTTCAACGGCCGCGGATTCGACGGACCGTTTCTCATGCTGCGCAGCGCGGCGCTCGGCGTCACGGTCACGCGCAATCTCGTCGGCTACCGCTACGCAATCCGGCCGCACACCGACCTGCTCGAGGTGATCTCGTTCTTCGGCGCATCCCGCAAGTGGAACCTCGACTTCGCGTGCAAGGTCTTCGGCGTGGAGAGCCCGAAGGAGCAGGGCCTGGACGGCTACTCCGTCGGCCACTACTACCGCTCCGGGCGCGTTCGGGAGATCGCGCTCTATTGCCGCCGGGACGTCGAAGCAACCGCGAGCCTGTATTCCAAGATGGAAAAGACCTTGCTCCCGGCACTCGAAACTCGCTAAGAATGACGCCGAAACCCGTGTGCTAGCATGAGCCGCAAGCCAGAAGAATCTACGACTGCGTCGGACCGGAGGGAGCCGATGGCCCGCAAGCCGGCCAACGAGAGGGCTTCGGAGCGCGTGCGCATCGGCGCGCCGGCGACGCTCAAGTGGAGCGATCAGGAGCTGACCGGCTTCGTCGAAATCGTCAACGTCGCGGGCATGTACGTCGCGACGTCGCGCTCACCCCGCCTCGGGGACTACGTCGAGCTCGTCTTCTCGCTGCCCGGTGACCGGCGCAGCTTCCGGGTCCGCGGCGCCGTCGTCTTCGTCGAGTCGGGCGCGGCTCCGCAGATCACCCGGCGCTTCGGAGCGCGCTTCGAGCGCGCGCCCGTCACCCTGCTCGACGCGATCAAGAACCTGAATCGGGAACACTGAGAGGGCTCCGAGCGATCCGTAGTTCCCGGTGCGCTTCGAGTCGTTAGCGGGGACGAAGCTCGGAGGACCGGCCCGCAAGTCCCGCGACGACTTAGTCGCTCATGGAACGCGGCACTCCGCGAGTCGGGCCTGCGCCTCCGATGGGGTCAGGTCTTCGGTTTTCGGAGCTCAGGTCACTCGCGGCTCTCTCGATCTCGCGGCGTCGCTCCGAAAACGCGAGAGACCTGACCCCGAGCACGGCATCCGGTCATCAACACCGACCCGGATCCGTGCTCGTTCCGCTGGTGACTAGTCCGGCTTGGCCTGCGTTTGCTTGAACGACGCGTACATGAACTCGACCGTCGCGTCGACCTCGTTCAGCTGCCCCTGACCCGTCGACTGCAGCGTCGCGGGCTGCACGTTCGTGAATTCCCAGCGCGCGAGGATGTTCTGCTGCTGATCGCGCGCCACGACGGAGACGCTCTTGGTGATCGGCGTCCCGGTGTCGGTGGCGCTGTTGATCCAGTCCTGAAGCCGGTTCAGTCCCTTCTGCGTGACGGAGAGTGCGAGCCGCCGCTGATCGGGCGAGTAGGCCGTGTCCAACCGCCGCGAGTCCGTGCGCGTGACGGGATCGTGGTTGAACTCGATGCGGTAACCGATGATGCCCGGCGTCAGGACGCCGTCGATGAAGATCTGGAAGCTGTTCTCGCGCGGATCGGGACCGGTCTGGGCGAAGAGAGCGGGCGCGGCGAGCAGGGCGAGAATCGCGAGAAGACTCCGCGTGCGGCAACGAGTTCCGGGCATTGTTCCTCCGTGCGGTGAGCCTAACATCAGTGGAGTGAGCGTCTTCCGGGACGAGCGAAAACCCCCCGGTCACAGCCGCTTGAAATCGGCTGGCGATGGCGTGAACAATAACCGTCCCTTTCCCCTGGTGGGACTCGCTTCATATACGGAGGAGGTTGCATGAACGTTAAAGCCAAGGTTTCGATTGTCGCCGCACTCGTCACCGGGATCGCCATCGTCGCCGCCGGGAGCACTCGCGCCGCAAGAGCGGCGACGGCAAAGGCAAACACATACGACGTCACCGTGGACACGATCGAAGGCTGCTCCTGCCCGCTCTTCTGCACCTGCTACTTCGGACCTTCCGCCGACGAGCACATGTGCCAGGCCAACAACGTCTACAAGTTTCGCAAGGGCAGCCACTACGGAGACGTCGACCTCTCGGATCAGATCGTGTGGATCAACCTCGACCTCGGCGGCGAGTGGCACCACAAGCCCGGGCCCGGCATGCCGACGGAGTGGGCCGAGATCACCTGGGACAAGAAGTCGAGTCCCGCGCAGCGCGATGCGATCGGCAAGCTGATCAACGTCGTCTTCCCGGTGAAGTGGAAGAAGCTCTCGACGCGCGAGGACACGATCACGTGGCAGGACGACGCGAAGACCGCGCACGCGTCGATGGCGAGCGGCATGTCGGAGATCTCGCTCGACAAGACCGCGACGAATCGCCCCGACAAGAGCGAGCCGGTCGTGATCAAGAACCTCCAGTACTGGTTCTCGACCTCGAACGAGGGATTCCAGCTCGCGCCGTCGAAGCACCACTTCAACGGCGCGGACGGGAACCCGAAGTACTCCTACGAGAACCGCAACGGGTTCACGATCACGTGGACCGCGAAGGGCGAGATCAAGCCGGACGAGTCCAGGAAGTCGTAACGGACGGCTCGGAGAGACTCAGCGCGGGCGCCGATGGCGCCCGCGTTCGCTTTGCGCGGCATACCGAGCGAAGCGCGGCCGCCACCGCCTCCTCGAGATGACGCGCCAGGGAAGACTCTTGACCTGCACAGGTCGACTCCCGCCTAATTGCGCCCCATGACACCCGACGACATCGCGCCCGAGTTTCGCTCCAGGCCCAAGGACTACACGCGTCCAGCGCCCATCGACGGCGTCAAGACGATGCGGCTGCGCCGGTTCACCGACGACCGGGGCTTCTTCCTCGAGATCTTCCGGACGAAGGCCGACCAACCCGAGAGCCGCGAGCTCGCCGGCTTCTTCCAGAACGTCCCGATCGAGCAGATGAACTTCTCGATCGTGGACGTCGAGGGCCACGTCAAGGGACTGCACTACCACCTGAAGCAGGACGACATCTGGTTCGTGCCGCCGCCGTCGAAGGCGAAGTTCGTCCTCTACGACGTCCGCCAGAATTCGCCGACGTTCGGCAAGACGCAGGTCGTCGTCGCCGGCGGCGGCCAGGACGTGCTCGTGCGCATCCCGGCGGGCGTCGCGCATGGCTATCGGCCGCTGACGAATCCGTGCGCGCTGCTCTACTTCGTCACGAAGAGCTTCGACCCGGAGAGCCCGGACGAGCTGCGGATCCCCTGGGACCATCCGGCCGTCAAAGATCTCTGGGACGTGCCGAACGGCTGACGCCACCGCTCGGGCCTCAGTCTTCCGCCAGCCTCCGCATCGCGTCTTCCTTCAGCTCGTACCGGATCCAGTCCTGCTGCGTGCCGGCGCCGACCCGCTTGTAGAAGCGGATCGCGTTCACGTTCCAGTCGAGGACCGACCACTCGATCCGCATCACGCCGCGGCGCACGCCCTCGCGCGCGAGCTCGCGAATGAGCGCCTCGCCGACGCCCCCCGAGCGGGCCGACTCGGACACGACCAGGTCCTCGAGAAAGAGAAACGGCCGCGCGCGGAAGGACGAGCCGAGGCCCTGCCAGAAGATCGCCATGCCTTCGATGACGGCCCCGCGCTCCGCGACGAGCGCCTCGACCCGGCCGTCGTCGCCGAAGATCATCTCGGCGAGCCGCGCCGCCTCGTCCGCGCCCGGCTCGGGCAGCTTCTCGAAGCGCGCGAGCTGTCGATCGAGCTCCGCCATGCGCGGCCAGTCCTCGCGCCGGGCGACACGCACGTGGATGCCTTTCCGCGCCGGCGGCGTCACGTCGCGCCGCGAAGACGGCGCGCCACAAGATCGCGGCGTCGCCGGCCGCCAGACCGGGGACGCCGCGTCATTTGGTCGCCGCGATCCGGGGAAAGTCGACGTGCCCGAGGAGCTTCAGGGCCTCGTCCCGGTCGACGTTCGCGCCCTGCGCGAGCACGAGGCGCGACGGAAGCACGACGATGGTGACCAGCGTCGTCGGGGCGCCGCCGGAGCGGTCCGTCACCGCGAACGCCTGCAGGCCGGCGACCTTGACCTCCTTCGCCTCGACGCTCGGCGCCTTCGACGACTCGGTGACGGCCTTGCGGATCGAGGACTCGAGGTCCTTGTCCTTGCCGTAGTCCTGCACGACGAGCCGGAACTGCCGCGCGACCGTGGGGCTCTCGATCTTCTGGTAGAAGCGCGAGACCTCGGTGAAGACGCCCATGTCGTTCTCGTCCGTGTCCGGCAGCGGATCGGTCGGCGCCGCGGCCCATCCCGGCAGCTCCTTCGGAAGACCGTCGCGCAGCGAGAGCGGCCAAGCGGCCTTGCGCTCCGCCGGCGGCGCCTTCGGCGTCGGCTGCTGGGCGAGGGCGGGTAGCGCGGCGAGCGCGAGGATGAGAGACGCGGCGATCGCTCGCATCGGAAACGAGGATAACGCAACTCGCCGCATGTAGACTCTCGTCCAGCGCAACGGACCACAATGAGCGAGACCGATCCGCCGAGGATCCGCGTCTATCTGAACGACCCCGCGGGCCGGGGAGAGCGGCTCGTCTCGGTCGAGCCGCCTCGCGACACCGAGAAGGGTCCGTGGGCGTTCCGCGTCTCGGGCCGCGCTCCCGCTCCTCGCGCGTACGCGACCGACACGCCGGAGTTCCTCTACTGGCAGCTCACGGCGTCGCTCGACCGCGGGCGGCGGTTCTGGTCGCGGCATCGTCCGCAGCCCGGTGGATGGATCCCCGGGCCGGTCCTGCCGGCGGTGCCGGCGGCGGGCCGCGACCTGAACGCATACTACGACCGCGAGGCGCTCCGCTTCTTCCGCGATCGCGACGAGAAGACGGGCGAGCTCGTGCAGTCCGGCGACAGCCCGGACGTCGTCACGCACGAGCAGGGCCACGCGGTGCTGGACGCGCTGCGGCCCGATCTCTGGGACGCGCCGCACTTCGAGGTCGCGGCCTTCCACGAGGCGTTCGGCGATCTCGCGGCGATCTCGATCGCCCTCGCGGAACCCGCCCTCGCCGCGCGCGTCGACGACGAGACCGGGGGCGACGCGGCGCGCTCGAACCTCGTCTCGCGTCTCGCCGAGGAGCTCGGCCGCGCCGTGCGGGACCGCTACGGCCCGGAGGCCGCGTCGGCGGGCGCGCTGCGCGACGCCGTGAACGCGTTCCGCTACGTCGACCCGACGACGCTGCCCGACGAAGCGCCCGACTCGCGGCTCTCCGCCGAGCCCCACTCGTTCTGCCGCGTCATGACGGGGGCGTGCTGGGACGCCCTCGTCGCGCTGTTCCGGGCGCGCGAAGGACCCGATCGCACCGCGGCGCTGACGGCGGCCGCGGAGGACCTGTGCCGCCTGGTCCTCGCCGCCGTCGAGACGGCACCGTCGGGCGCCGACTTCTACGGACGCGTGGCGCGGCGCATCGTGCGCGAGGCCGCCGCGGGTCCGAGCGCGGCCGTGGCGCCGCAGCTCGCGCGCGCCTTCTTCGACCGGAAGCTGACGGCCTCCCCCGACGTACCGCCCGAGCTCGCGCCCGACGAGGACTCCGACGTTCCGGCGCCCCGTCCGAACGAGCCGCCGCCGGAGCCGCTCGTCCGCGCCATCCAGGCGCGGCTCGGCCCGGAGCTGCCCGGCGACGTCGTGTCTCTCGCGCTGCCGTCGGCCGATTCGCCGCCCGCGCGCCTGCTTCGCGGACGCCGCCGCCGCGACCTCTTCCTCCACGGCCCGGAGTACGGTCCGGCGGACGGCGCGGCGGTCGAGATCGCCGACGCGTTCGCGCTCGGATTCGGCGACGATGGATTCCTGCGCGCGTCGCGCGTCCACCGCGCCGGGACGCGCGACGAGGAGGACGCGCGCGCGTTCGTGCGCCACCTCGCGCGTCGGCGCCGGATCGCCGATTGCGCCGACGCGGAGCCGGATGCGCGCGCTCTCGTCCGAGAGGGTCAGACTCACGCCGTCGTGCGCGGCCCGGACGGGATCCGGCGCGTGCGCCGGATCTGGATCGCACGCCGAAAGGAGACGCCATGACGCATCGCCCCGGATGGAAGAGCGCCAGGACCGCCGCCGCCGTCGTCGCCGTCGCGCTGACCGCCGCACTCCTGCGCTGCGCGAGCGCACCCGCGTCGGCGAACGCCGGCGCCGCGCCGGAGCCGATCACCCCCGCCGACCTCGTCGCCTCGATCGCGGACGTCGCCGCCGGGCGCAACGCCGCGATGGCGGAGGCGGGGCTCGTGCTGAAGAAGATCGAGTTCCACCTGGCCGTCGGCCGCGAGGTGAAGGGCGGCGGCTCGATCGAGATCCTGCTGCTCGACGCGGAGGCGGCGCGCTCGAGCGAGACGTCCTTCGTGCAGGACTTCACGCTCGAGATTCCCGCGGCGCATTCGGGCCGCGGCGTTGCCGAGCGCCCGCTGGTGCCGGGTGTGCGCGACTTCGTCGACGCCGCGATGAACACGGCCCGCGATCTCGCGCGCGCCGCGTCCGACGCGGGGCTCCCTCAGCGGCTGCACACCGTGGAGCTCACGGCGAAGATCACGCGGTCGAAGAAGTACGGAGCGGGAATCACCGCGACGATCCCGGCCTGGGTCCGCCCGTCGGTCGGCGCGGAGGCCGGCACCTCGCGCGAAGACGAGAACACGGTGAAGATGTTCTTCGAGGCGAAGTAGGGATCCGGTTCCGGTTCGTAGGGGCGGCCCTCGCGGCCGCCCGCCAAACAACAGCATTCCGCGGCAGATGTTGCGGCGTGAGGGAGCGGGGACAAGCCCCGCCCCTACTCCGGTTCGTGCTTTCGCGCTTCTCGATCCAAAAAAAAACGGCCCCTCGCGGGGCCGCTTCTTCTTCCACCTTCGAAGGGATGACTACTTCTTCACTCCCAGGATCGCGTCCTTCGCCTTCTTCGAAACGCGGAACTTCACGACGCGCTTGGCGGGAATCTTGATCTCCTCGCCCGTGGCGGGATTGCGGCCCATGCGCGCCTTGCGGTTCACGAGGACGAGCTTGCCGACGCCGGGGATCGTGAAGCTGTTCTTCGCTTCCTTGTAGGCCAGCGAGGTGAGGTCATCGAGGAACTGCGTCGCGACCCTCTTGGTCGAGGCCGTCGACTTCGCGAGGTGATCCGCGATCTGGGACTTCGAAAGCGCCCTGGAGTCCTTTGCCATATGCACTACCCCTTTTCTGTGTGGAATCGCCCGATGGGGCGTTCAAACTGGGGCCGTATTCTAGACCTCTCCTCGCGGCGTCAAGCAAGAATTTTCGCTGTGGGCCGAGCGATTTTCGAGGTCGTCGTCTTCACGACCTCGCTCCGATGCATCGGGTAAGATCGATCGGCGGATGCAGCTGCGGCACCAGCCCCGGTCGGGCTCTCTCGATGGGAGAGCTCCGGCCAGTGCCCGCCGGTCAGCGTTCATCGTCTTCGCGACGCTCGCGCTCGCTGCGTCCGCCGCCGGATGTCGCCCCGGTGCGTCGCGGATGGCGGCGCGCATTCTCGCGCGCTACCAATCCGCGTCGGGCGCGAAGCCTCTGCCGTCGCGCGGCACGATCCGGCTCCGCCTTCAGTCCCTGCCGGGGCGGCCGAGCGCGACGGGCTCGATCGAGATCGACTGGTCTCCGTACCGCTATCGCGAGACGGTCACCTCGGCGGGGCTCACGACGATTCGAGGGCTCGAGTCCGGCAAAGCCTACTTCACCGACGAGGACGGCGTCACTCGCGTCGCCTCCGAGCCGATCCTGCGCGAGCTGGAGACCCGGTCGTACTTCTGGCGGCGCGCCTGGCTCTTCGACGATCGCGACAACTCGCTCGTCTCACTCGGCCCCGCCGACGACGCCACGGCATCGGTCGTCCTGCGCTCCGCCAAGGGCAACCCTCTCACGCTCCGCTTCTCGCGGCGGGACGGGAGCCTCGCCGCGGTCTCCGCGCCGCGCTTCGAGCTCGCCTTCCGCTCCCCGGATGCCTTCGAGGACCGCTCGGATCCGGACAAGCCGTTCTTGGGGACGATCGCGTGGACCGGCCTGCCGACGGGGGAGATTCCGCACGCCGAGGTGGGCGGAGGGCGCGCTCGATTCGCGCCGGAGCCCTCCCCCGCCGTCTGGACGCGAGTCGGCGGCGCGCTCACCGTGCCCGCCCGGATCGGAGGCCTCGACGTGCGCCTCGCCGTGGACGCCGCCGCGGACGGGCCGCTTCGCCTCTCCCCGGCACTCGCGGCCCGGCTCCCGCTGCGCTTTATCGACGACGCCTTCGGCCGCCGTGTCGCGACCGGCGCGACGCTGGACGTCGCGTCGGAGTCGTTCCCCTCGCTCGCGGCGACGATCCGAGACGGGCTTCCCGGGGGCGCGGACGCCGAGGCTGGAGGCTGTCTGTACCGCGAGGCGGCCGTCGAGTTCGAGCCCGCCGGCCGCACTCTGACGCTCCACGACCCGGCCGGGTGGGCGCCCCCCGAGCGCTATTACCGGGTGGTCATCGACGACGACGGCGACCGGCCGGTCGCGATCCTGCACCACGGAAGCCGCGAGATCCGCCTCGCGGAGGGCAGCGACTCTCGCGCCGCGGCCCTTCTCGTCGCCGAGTCGGCCGCTGCTCGCGCGGGTCTCGCCGGTGCGAAGACCGCAACCGGCATGAGCTGGGGCCCGCAGGATCTGCCGCCGCTCTCGATGGAGACCGCGCGCGGCTTCGATCCGGAGTGGGGCGACGACGGGCGCATGGGTTGGGACGCGCTCGCGCCGTTCCACTTCTTCGTCGACATGCCGAGGCGATGGACGTACTTCAAGCCGCTCGGTGACAAGTAGCGCCCTGTCGACATATTAGCGTTGGCTAATATGTCGCCGGGACATCACACGGCCGACGGCCCGCGAAGACGGAGCTAGCCCGTCTTCACCCCGAGCGGGATCTCCGTCTCGCACTGCGCGCAGAGGACTTCCGACGAGCCGTCGACGCGGTCCGCGTCGAGCCGGAGCTCTCCGGCGCACGTCGGGCAGATGATCCGCGACTGAAAGACACCGAGCTTGTCCGGCGCGCCGCGGCGGGCCATCCCTCCGCGGCGGGTGAGGTCGAAAGGCAGAACGTTGCTGTTCACCGTCGTTCCTCCTGTCCGAAATGCCGTTCTGTCTCCGAAACGGCGGGCTCGTTCGGGGAGCCGGCGAGCGTCAGCCGCGCCGGGCCCTGTTTTTTCGTCTTCCGGATCGCGAGGAGGGCGAGTCCCCAGAGGAACAGGACGCCCCCGGTCGTGAGCAGGCTCGCGAAGGCCGCCCGGACGGGACGCGGCGCCTGCTCGAGGTCGCGTCCGCCCGCTCCGACGACGACGCCGCCCAGGAAGAGGCAGAGCACCGAGATGAGGAGCACGGTGCGCGGCCGGTCCTCCGAGCGGCGGATGGGCTGAGACGAGACGAGTCTCATGAGAAGGACCTCCGAGGAAGCGCCGGCGGGCCGGGTCGGCGCCGCACGGCGGCGTTCGGAGCGAGGTCGAAAACCAATCGGCCCTCCGAAGCGTCCGGGGCGAAACCTCGCGAGCGCGAGAGTCGCGCGCCCGGAAATGTGTACGACGTCATTCTACTCGCGGGGGCGCGGACCGGCAATCGAATTATGCTTCGGCGGCTCTCCACAGCGAGGACAACACGATGAAACGATTCTTAGCGGCGCTTCTCTCATCGACACTGCTCGCCTTCGCGATCATCGGCGCGGCGGCGCCGGTCACCGTGACGCCTCAGCCTCCGCTTCGCGGCTTCTTCGCGGCCGACGCCGCCGAGCAGCGACGCGTGGAGAGCGAGTTCCGCAAGCTCCCGGATCCCGCGGTCGCGCGCGAGACGGACCAGCGCCTCTCGGCCTCGCCCCACCACCTCGGATCTGCGCAGGGGCAGCGCAACGCGGAGTGGATACTCGCGCGCTTCCGCGAGTTCGGCCTCGACGCGCGGATCGAGACCTTCCAGGTGCTCTTCCCCACTCCGAAGGAGCGCGTGGTCGAGCTCACCGCGCCGACGCGCTTCCGCGCCTCGCTCGCGGAGACGGCGCTGCCGGAAGACCCGACCACGGGACAGAAGGACCAGCTTCCGACCTACAACGCGTACTCGATCGACGGCGACGTGACCGCGCCGCTCGTGTACGTCAACTTCGGCGTGCCCGACGACTACGAGCGCCTCGAGCGACTCGGCGTCGACGTGAAGGGGAAGATCGTCATAGCCCGCTACGGCGGCGGCTGGCGCGGCATCAAGCCGAAGGTCGCCGCGGAGAAGGGCGCGATCGGCTGCATCATCTACTCCGACCCGAAGGACGACGGGTACTACCAGGGAGAGACGTATCCCGCGGGCCCGTTCCGTCCGCCCCAGGGCGTGCAGCGGGGCAGCGTCGCCGACATGCCGATCTACTCGGGCGATCCTCTGACGCCGGGCGTCGGCGCGACCGAGAACGCGAAGCGGCTGGACCGCTCGGAGGCCGCGACGATCACGAAAATCCCGGTCCTGCCGATCTCCTACGCCGACGCGAAGCCGCTGCTCGCCGCCCTGCGCGGACCGACCGCGCCCGAGACGTGGCGCGGCGCGCTGCCGATCACCTACCGCGTCGGGCCCGGTCCCGCGACGGTCCACCTCAAGCTCGTCTTCGACTGGAAGCTCGTGCCGGCGCGCGACGTGATCGCCGTCGTGCCGGGCGCCGTCTGGCCCGACGAGTGGATCGTCCGCGGTAATCATCACGACGCGTGGGTCAACGGCTCCGAGGATCCGGTCAGCGGCCTCTCCGCCCTGTTGGAGGAGGCCCGCGCGTACGGCGCGCTGCTGAAGACCGGGTGGCGGCCGAAGCGCACGATCGTGCTCTGCGCGTGGGACGGCGAGGAGGAAGGGCTCCTCGGCTCGACCGAGTGGGCCGAAACGCACGCGGACGAGCTGAGCCGGAAGGCCGTCGTCTACATCAACACCGACGGCAACGACCGCGGCTTCTTAGATGCCGGAGGCTCGCACGCGCTCGAGCCGCTCGTCTCGGCCTCCGCGGCCGAGGTCGAGGATCCGCAGAAGAAGATCAGCGTGCTCGCCCGCGCGCGCCTCAAGCAGATCTCCGACGCGACGAAGCCGGAGGACCGCCAGAAGGCGCGCGATCGGGCCGGGATGCGCATCGAGGCGCTCGGCTCCGGGTCCGACTTCACTCCCTTCCTGCAGCACATCGGGATCGCCTCGCTCAACCTCGGTTTCGCCGGCGAGTCGAACGGCGGCGTCTACCACTCGATCTACGACGACTTCCGCTGGTACAGCCAGTTCTCCGACACGGACTTCGTCTACGCCAGGGCCCTCGCGCAGACCGCGGGCACGATCTCGCTGCGGCTCGCGAACGCCGACGTCCTGCCGTTCGACTTCACCGCGGCGGCGGACGCGATCGGCCGCTACGTGAAGGAGGTCTCTGACCTCGCCGACGCGAAGCGCAGGGACGCCGAGGAGACGAACAAGCAGCTCGAGGAGAACCTGCCCTGGGCGGTCTCCGACCCGAAGCAGCCGTTCGTCTCGCCGAAGCAGCAGACGGTGCCGCCGCACTTCGACTTCGCGCCGCTGCAGAACGCGTCTGACGCCCTCACCGCCGCGGCCGCCGACTACGCGCGCGCGTTCGACGCCGCGTTCGCGGAGGGCGCGGCGCCGCTCGACGCCGAGCGGCTGAAGGCGGTCAACGCGCTCCTGCGCGGATTCGAGCGGGCGCTCACGTCGGAGAAGGGGCTGCCCGGACGGCCGTGGTACCGCCACCTCGTCTACGCGCCGGGCGCGTACACCGGCTACGGCGTCAAGACGCTGCCCGCGGTGCGCGAGGCGCTCGAGCAGAAGAGGTGGGACGACGTCAATCCGGCCGCGGTCGACGCGGGGCGCGCCATCGAGCAGGCGGCCGCGCAGGTCCGCGCCGCGACGCAGGCGCTGTCGCGCTGAGTAGGCCGTGACGGGCCCTCTCGCTTCTCGGAACCCGGACTTCGAGCGCGTCGTCCGCGAGAGCTTCGCGAGGCAGTCGTTCATGACGACGCTCGGCGCCGTCCTCGACCGGGTCGCTCCGGGAGAGGTCGACGTCTCCGTCCCGTTCGCGGACGCGCTCTGCCAGCAGAACGGCTTTTTGCACGCCGGCGTGCTCGCGAGCGTCGCGGACTCCGCGTGCGGCTACGCGGCCCTGACGCTGGCGGCGCCCGGCCAGGACGTGCTGGCCGTGGAGTTCAAGATCAACCTGCTCCGGCCGGCCCGCGCCGCCCGGTTCACCGCGCGCGCCCGCGTGCTGCGCGCCGGGAAGACCCTGACGGTGTCGCGCGCCGACGTCTTCGACGACGGCGACGCGCTGGTCGCCACGATGCTCTCGACCGTGATCGCCCGCTAGATTCCTGGAATGATCTCGGAGACCCCTCGGGTTCCGACCCTCCAGATGCCCCCCAGGGCCTCCGCCGCCATCCTCCTGGCGCTGTGCGCTTCGGGCCTCGCCGCACCGAGCATCCTCGCGCAGGCCGTCCGAGAGAAGGTCTCCGTCGAGGTCCTCACGCTGAAGGTGGCGGCTCGGGACCGGTCCGGCCGGAGCGTCGACGACCTGACACCGGCCGATCTGACCCTGACCGTGGACGGAAAGCCGGTCGCGATCGACACACTGAGCCAGGCGGCGGCCGTCGCCCCTCGCGACGAGCCGGCCGATTCTGAAACACGCCCGCCGTCCTCGGCCTCTGTGGCGTCCGTTTCGGAACGGCGGCTCCGAACCCTCATCCTCTTCGACGAGGCCGGCACGAACGGCTACGACAAGCGCGTGGTCTACGACGAGCTTCAGCGGCTCCTGGGGGGCGATGGCGGCGGCCGGCGCGACGTCATGGTGGGCCGCTTCACCGGAAGCCGTCTCGAGGTGACGTGTCCCTGGACCGCGGAATCGGATCGGGCGGTCGCCGCGCTCCGCGCGATGCGCGAGTCGCCGGTGTCGAACACGATGCCGTCGGCGAGCGATCTCGCGGCTTCTCGGCCGCCAGTCACCTGGATCCAGGTCTACCGCGAGCACTTCCACCAGACGCTCCTCGAGGCGCTCGCCGCGTTTCCGGACGAACCCGCCGACCGACAGCTCCTGATCGTCAGCGGCGGAACGAGCATCCTGCGGCCGTTCGATCTGGGAGCGGTGCTCTCGTGCCAGGTCACCCCCGGCGAACGCGCGCGACTGCGGCTGATCGACTCCGACGTCGGCCGGGCCCACGCCCGCGAGATCGAGCGCGCCACCTTCGCGCTCTGGAGCCGCGCCGTCAATCCGTCGGGCGACGCCCTCACGATGACGGACGTCGTCGCGAAGGCGATCGAGCGCGACGTGGCGATCATCCCGGTGGCCGCGGAGGCGATCGACCGCGGGCTCGATCTCGGCCTCGATCAGCGAATGGACATGCGCCACCTCGAGGTGGTCCCGGTCGCCTCGGCCGGCGACGGGCGCATGACCGCGCGCACGAGCGCCGCGCAGTCGATGACGGAGATCGCGGAGAGCACCGGCAGCGAGCCGATCCTGGTCCCGGGCAAGACGGCCGCCCGGCTTTCCGAGATCGGGTCGAGGCCGGCCTACGTCCTGACGTTTCGCGATCGCGCCGGCGACCACCGCTACCACCGGATCGAGCTCGCGTGCCGGCGGAAGGGCGTCTCGCTCGACTACCGCCGCGGTTACCGGATCTCGACCGAGGACGAGCGCATGCTCGACAACGTCGTGGCGCGGCTCGCCGGGCCGGCCGCCCGCGCCGATGGAAACCCGCTCGGCGCGCAGGTGACGGCGTCCGCCGGATCGGAGGAGCACATGACATTGCTCGCGATCTCGATCGCGCCGCCCCGCGACTCCGCGCCCGCCGCGGAGCGAATCGTGGAGCTGGTCGGGGTCGGGGAGGACTCGGCGGGACAGCGGACGGAGCCCGTCTCGTGGTCCGGCACGGCGCGCGCCGTGGAGGACGCGCCCGGCGTCTACGCGGCGCGGACGAAGCTCGGCGTCCATCCCGGTGACTTCCGCTGGAGTCTGGCGGTCCGCGACGCCGAGACCGGCCTGACGTCGTACGTGCTCATCCCGGCGAGCCGCTGAGCGGCTCGAACCGGTCTCCCGTCTACGGCGCGACGGCTCCGCCGCGCATCCGCTCGTAGATCTCCTGTCCGTCCGCCTTGCCCTGCGCGATGGCGCACGTGCCGTCGCAGCGCGCGCTGACGCGGCCCTCGCCGTCGAAGATCTCCGCCGACGCGAAGATGAGGTTCATCCCGCCGCGGACGAGGCGCGCCTCGGCCGCGATGCGTTCGCCGTGAGTCGGGCGGAAGAAGGACATCGCGAGGTTCACCGTCGCGGAGCGCGTGTCCGGCCGCGTCAGCCAGCCGACGGTGCCGATCACGAGGTCGAACAGTCCCGCGAGCACGACGCCGTTGACCGCCTCGGTCCCCATGCCGCCGCGGTGCACGGGCAGCACGGGGTCGATCACCGCTCGCACGCGGTCGACGCGATCGAAGTCGAGCCGCGCGCCGAAGTGCTGCATCGACGGCGACGCGTTCCACATCTTGGCCAGCGCGCGGAGCGAGTCGAGGGTCGGGTAGGCCGGCGAGAAGGGCTGTCCCTCGTGCGAGCTCATCAGCGGAGTCCCTCCACCACGAACAGGTCCGAGAGCTGCCGGCTGTACGTGTACGCGTAGTACCTGCCGTCCGGCGTGACGACGACGTTAGAGATGCGCTCGACGCCGGATGGGTCCACCGGCATGAGCTCCTTCCAGAGGTCGTGCTTGCCGGAGTCGAGCGCAACCGTGTATACCCGCGCCGGCAGATCACGCTTCCAGACGAAGATCGCCTTGCCGTCGGCGAAGAAACGGAGCGGGAACTCGCCGTCCACGAGGCCCGGGATCGGCTTCGGATCGCCCCCGGCCATCGGGAAGAGCACGCCCTTGTGGTCGGGACCGATCGCCGCCACGACGCGGCCGTCGGGCGAGATCGAGAAGCCCGGAAACGCCGTGTCGATTCCTTCCGGGGTGACGGCGCGAGGCGAGCCGCCGTCGATGCCCTGCACGTAGAGGCGGACGCCCTTGCCGGGAGCGTTCGCGGCGACGAGAACCGACTTGTTGTCCGGCAGCCAGGTCGCCGACTGCGAGGAGGCGAGCCCGGGCGTGTCCAGCTTGCGGGGCTGTCCGGCGCCGGTGGGCAGCAGCATGAGCGTGGGATTGGGCGACGAGACGGCCGCGAGCGCCCACTCCGTGTCCGGCGACATCGAGAGGGCCGCGCCCTCGCCCAGCTTGACGACCGGCGAGCCGATCTTGCGCAGGTAGACCGTGTAGTTCGAGCCGCCGGCCTCGCCCTCCTCGTCGAACAGCAGCGTCTTGCCATCTGCGGCGATGTCCGCGACGAAGGAGTAGTCGAGCCACGAGAGATCGCGCTCACGCGTGTCCCCGGGGAGCATTCCGAGCGTGCCGACCCTCGAGCCGCCGCGCGCGAGGAGGACGCGTCCGTTCGCCGCGACGTCCTGCAGGCGGATGCCCCCCGGCACGCGGACGATCACGCGGGTCTTGCCCGAGAGGCTCACGGCGTACAGCGAAAGGTTGGCGCCGGTGTCGGTCGCCGTGAACCAGATCTCGTCGCTCTTCGGCGACCAGGCGAGACCGTTGGCCTTGTTCCAGCGGGAGGTGAGCTTCCTGGTCGTACCGTCGAGCTCCAGGACGACGACGAAGCCCGAGTCGTCCTGCGAGAAGGGGTGGTCGATGAACGCGATCCGCTTCGCGTCGCGCGAGAGGCGCGCGTCGCTGACGTAGCCGGTCGTCTCGTAGAGGATCTTGCCGATCGGGAATTCGATGCGCGCCTTGCCGCCGACGTCCCGCACGACGAGCAGGCTGGAGCCGTCGGGCGCCCAGTCCGCGTCCTGCACGCCCTCGGCGACGTCGCGCGGTGCGCCGCCGGTCAGGGCCGCGCGGGCGAGCGTACCGGCGCAGACGGACGGGTGCGCGCCGCGGCAGTCAACCGCGATCGCCATCTCGCCCGACGGGGAGATCGAGAGCAGGTTCGCGGTCGGCAGCTCGAGGGTCAGCGCCTCGGGGCTCGAGGGGTGCTTGAGGAAGAGCTTGCGCGGGTTGCCGTCCCACGAGGCGCTGTAAACAATCGTCTGGCCGTCCGGCGCAAATCGCGCGGCCTCGATGGTTCCGCTTCCGAACGTGATCTGCTGAAACGACGGAGGCGAGCCCTGGCCGAGACGCCGGCCGAGCCAGGCGCCCGCCCCGAACGCGACGGCAAGCGCCGCGATGACGAGCGCGGCCGAGAGCCAGCGCCGCGGCGAACGCGCCGGCATCGGCGCGGTCACTCCCGAGACGTTTCCGCTCACCGACGCCTCGGAGAGATGCTCGCGCACGCTCCGCACGTCGCGCGCGAGGTCGCGCGTGGACGCGTAGCGCTCCTCGGGATCCTTCTGGAGGCAGCGCTCGACGATCCAGCGGAACGGCCCCGGCACGCTCGCGTTGACGGCGGCGATCGGCTGCGTGTCCTCGCGGATGATCGCGGTCAGCGTCTCCGCCTGCGTGTTCCGCTGGAACGCCCGCTTGCCGGTCGCCATCTCGTAGAAGATGGAGCCGAGCGAGAACTGGTCGGTGCGGAAGTCGAGCGGCTTCCCGCTCGCCTGCTCCGGCGACATGTAGCCGACCGTGCCCATCACCGTGCCGGCCTGCGTCGCCTGCGCCGTGGGCGCGTTGGTGACCTGGTCCGACGGCTCCTTGAGCAGTTTCGCGAGGCCGAAGTCGAGCACCTTCACGGCGCCGTCCTTCGAGACCATCACGTTCTCGGGCTTCAGGTCGCGGTGGACGATCCCCGCGGCGTGCGCCTTCGCGACCGCGTCCGCCATCTGGTACGCGAGGTCGAGCAGCCGCTTCGTCGAGAGCGGCTCGCCGTGGAGGACCTCGCGGAGCGTCTTGCCGTCGACGAGCTCCATCGCGATGAAGATCGTCTCGGCCGAGGTTCCGATCTCGTGGATCGTGACGATGTTCGGGTGGTTGAGCGCGGACGCCGCGCGCGCCTCCTGCTCGAAGCGCTTGCGGCGGTCGGCGTCGGCGGAGAACTCGGGCGAGAGGACCTTGACCGCGACCTCGCGGCCGAGCCGGGTGTCGCGCGCCCGAAAGACCTGGCCCATTCCTCCGGCGCCGATCGGCGCGAGGATCTCGAATGGGCCGAGGCGGCTCCCGGCGGACGGTGACGACGGCAACGCGCCCGGGATTCTACGGCAAACGACTTAGAATCCCGGCCATTCTTCGACCGAGGTGAACCTGATGAGAACTCTGCGAGCCGCCGCGCCGATGCTCCTGGCCGCCACGCGCCTGCTCGCGGCGGAGCCGTCCCCGACGATCGCGATCAAGGCGGGACGGCTGATCGACGCGGGCGCCGGCACGGTGACGCCGAACGCCGTCGTGCTCGTCGAGAAGGGCCGCGTCACGGCGGTCGGGCCATCGGTCGCGATCCCCGCCGGCGCCCGCGTCATCGACCTCTCCGGCATGACGGTCCTGCCCGGGCTCATGGACTGTCACACGCACCTCGTCGGCGACTACGTGAACGACAAGGATCCCCTCTCCGACCTGAAGAAGAGCGCCGCCGACCGCGCCTTCGAGTCGGTCCCGAACGCGAGGGCGACGCTCGACGCCGGCTTCACGACCGTGCGCGACGTCGGCACGTACCGCGCGTTCGTCGACGTCGCGATGCGCGACGCCATCGCGCGCGGCGACTTCCCCGGTCCGCGCATGTTCGTGGCCGGCGCGTATCTCACGATCACCGGCGGCGGCGGCGCGATCACCGGCTTCGCGCCCGACGTGATGCTGCCGTGGGACCTGCGCTTCGGCATCGCGGACGGCGCCGACCAGGTTCGTCAGCGCGTCCGCGACATCGCGCAGCACGGCGTCGACGTCATCAAGATCATCGCGACCGGCGCGTTCCTGACGCACGGCTCGGATCCGCACGCGGTCGAGTACGGCTACGACGAGGTGCGCGCGGCGGTCGAGGAGGCGGCGCACAAAGGGCTGAAGGTGGCCGCCCACGCGCACTCGGCGGACGGGATCAAGATCGCGGTCCGCGCCGGCGTCGCGTCGATCGAGCACGGCACGTACCTCGACGACGAGGGAATCCGGATGATGAAGGAGCGCGGCACGTACCTCGTCGCGGACATCTACGACGCCGAGTGGATCCGGCTGGGCGCGGCGGCCGGCTACCCCGAGGACTTCGCGAACAAGCAGCCGGAGGGCGACGAGCTGCAGCGGCAGGCGTTCCGCAAGGCCGTGAAGGCCGGCGTGAAGATCGCGTTCGGCACCGACGCGAGCGTCTATCCGCACGGGCTGAACGCGCGCCAGTTCGCCTGGCAGGTGAAGTACGGGCAGACGCCGATGGAGGCGATCCGCTCGGCGACGGTCTCGGCGGCGGACCTGATCGGGCGCGACCCCGACATCGGAGCGATCGCCCCCGGCAGGAAGGCCGACCTGATCGCCGTCGCGGGCGACCCCCTCGCCGACGTGTCGGTCCTCGAAAAGGTGGCGTTCGTCATGAAGGACGGAGTCGTCTACAAGGGATCGGGCGCGGGGGCTCCTCCGGCGCGCTAACCTAGCGGCAGTGACGCTGAAGCACGTCCTCGCGGCGACGGCTCTCGCGCTCCTCGCGGGAGCGTCGGCATTCGCGCAGGAGAAGCCGCAGGAGCCGCCCGACCGGCGCGGCGCCGTGCGCGAGGAGGCGCTCGTCGAGCGCGTCGTCGTCGACGCGCACGTCCTAGGCGCCGACGGTCTTCCGATCCTGGGCCTGACTCCTTCCGATTTCTTCGTCAAGATCGACGGCAAGCCCGCCGTCATCGAGGCCGTGGACTGGATCGCTGCCGACATGCCCGAGACCGACGCGTCCGCGCTCGAGGGCGTCCCGGGCGACGAGGCGGAGCGCTTCCGGACGGACGTCCCGAAGGGCCGGCTGATCGTCATGTTCTTCCAGACCGACTTCAACACCGACCGGATCAACGGCCTGCTGCGTATGGCGCAACAGGCGCGCTCGTTTCTGACCACGCTCGTGCCGACCGACCGCGTCGCGGTCGCGTCGTACGACTCGCAGCTCAAGCTGCGCCAGGACTTCACGTCGGACCGCCCGAAGATCGAGAAGGCGATCGCGGCCGCGATCCGCACGGGCCCCGCGCCGAAGCCCGACCCGGACAGCCATCCGTCGATCGCGCGCTACATCGACCCCGAGAAGGCGCGGCGGGCCGGCACGCCGGAGCGCGCGCTCGCGCTGCTCGGCGACTCGCTCACGCCGATTCCCGGCGGCAAGTCGATGATCTTCTTCGGCTGGGGGCTCGGCACGATCGGCGGCCTGTCGGGACCGGTCGCGTCCGAGCAGTACGCCTGGAACGACGCGCTGCACGCGATGGGGCGGGCGCGGGTCAACATCTTCACGCTCGACGTCACCGACGCGGATTACCACTCGCTCGAGGGGTACCTGGAGCAGATCTCGGACTTGACCGGCGGCAAGTACGAGAAGACGAACCTCTTTCCGAGCCTCGCGATGGAGCACGTGCGCAAGGCGATCTCCGGCCGGTACGTGCTGACGTTCCTCAAGCCGAAGAACATGCCGCGCGGCGACCACGACATCGAGGTGTCGCTCGTGGGCCGCCGCGGCGCGGTGTTCGCGCGGCAGTATTTCCAGGACTAAGAAATCTGTCATCCCGAGCGAAGCGAGGGATCCCTTTCGTCGCCGCGAAACAATCGATAGCGACGGCGCTGATAGGGGTCCCTCGTCGCTGCGCTCCCGGGATGACAAAGGGAAATATTAGCTTTGGCTAATATGTCTCTGCTTACGGCCGGTACACCAGCAGCGCGTACCCTCTTCCCGCGTTGATCCGCGGCGTCTCGCTCGTGATCCACGCGCCGCCGACGCGGAAGTCCATCCGGCGGCCGAACTCCGCGGGAACCAGCCGGTCGAGGCGGACCTCCGCGCCCGCCGCGCGCACGAAGCCCGGCCGCTCCCCGGCGCTCCACGCGCGCATCCACTCACCGTAGACCGACACGGGGACCTCGGCGGCGGCGAGCTCGGCGCGATATCCCTCGAGGCTTCGCCCCACCTGCACCGCCGACGGCAGTGCCGGACTGAGGATCCGGTTGCGGTCCATCCCCTCCGGGAACAGCAGCGAGGGCGCGCCCCCGGTCCAGAAGACGTCGAACGCCGACGGCGTGCCGCCCGTCCCGCCCCACCGGCCGGACCCGGTCAGCGTCGCGGCGGGCGTGATTCCCGACAGCGCGGCCGAGCCAGCGCCCTGCTGCCACGCGCCGCCGTCCGTCGAGCCGGCGGCTCCGAAGGCGTCGAGCGCCGCCGCCCATCCCCAGCGCCCGCGAGTCCGCCGCAGCGCGAGCGCGCCCGCCGCGGAACCGAGCGCGCGCCAGAAGGAGCGGTCCTGCGCGAACGCCTCGACGCGCGTCCCGCCGCCGCCCGCCTCCGCCGACACGCGGCCCCACGCGAACGGCCTCCCCCACTCGAGCGACAGCCAGCCGCCCGAGCGCTGCGAGTCGAGCTCCGGCCGCGGCGCGAGGCCCTGCGCGCCGGGCTTCTCGATCGCGGTGAATCCCTGCCCCGCAATCGCGACGGGCCACCCGCGCCACGCGATCGCGCCCATCCCGCCGCGCGGACCGGCCGCGTCGCCGAGCGAGCCGCCGGCCATCGCGTGGAGGCGGCCGATCGTGTCGCCCGCGTCGGCGCCGGGCTGCACGGAGACTCCCGACGGCCCGACGGCGAAGTTGACGAACGGGCGGACGGTCAGCTGCGTCCACGCGTCGTAGGCCCGCGGCTCGGGCGCCGCCGACTCCGCGATGGCGAGCGCCGGGGAGCCCGACGCGGCGGGCGCGGCGAGGAGCGAGGGAGCCGGCGGCGCGGCACCCGGAGTGGGAGCGGACCCTTCCAGGTCGAGCCGCCGCAGGTCGACGCCCTTCGCGGTCATCGCCAGGAAGTACAGCGAGCGGCCGTCGGGCGACGGCGCGGGCGCGAACGCGCCGCCGGTCACGCGCGTCATCGCCGCGGCGGGGCGTCCGCCCGAGGCGTCGAGCGCCGCGATGTCCCAGACCCCGCCGGCGTCCGTCGCGACGAAAATCCGCCTGCCGTCGTCGCTCCACGCCGGCGGACCCTGCGGCGCCGCGCCGAGCGGCAGCTCGACGGGGTCGCCGCCCTCGACGGGCAGCACGACCAGGCGCCAGCGGCCGCCGCGGTGGAGCAGCGCCGCGATGCGCGAGCCCTCCGGCGAGACCCGCGGGTGCGCCCAGACGCGCCACGTCTCACCGGGCGACTGCGGCACGTCGAGATCGGAGACCGCGCCGGTCGAGAGATCCACGCGCGCGAGCGAGGAGAAGCCGTAGCGCCCGCGGACCGCGATCGCGAAGCGTCCATCGGGATCCGGGTCGGGATCGCGCACGTCGGCGAGCCGCGTGATCCGCTCGACGCGTCCGGAGGCGAGCGTCCAGCGGTGGAGGTCCCAGCGCAGCACTCCCTCCGCGTCCGGGCCGCGCCGCGCGAAGAGGACGCTCTCGCCGTCGCGCAGGAAGCGCGGATCGGACGCCGAGTACCCGTTCTGACGCGGCAGTGTCCACCTCGGCCGGCGCGGCAGCGGCCGCTCGGGTCGGTCCGCGGCCTCCTCGGGATCCTTCGCGATCTCCGCCTCGCGTTTCTCGCGGTTTGCGTCGGCGCGGCGCTCCTTCTCGGACTCCGCGATCTCCCAGACCGCGAGGTAGCTCTCGGACGGCGAGGGGTCGCGCCGCACGAGGAGCCGCGCGCCGTCTCGCGAGACCTCCGGCGCGAGCGTCCCGCCGCGCAGCCGCTGCCACGCCTCGCCCTCGACGAGCCCCTCGGCCTTCAGCCGGTTCTCCTCGGCGACGGCCCGCGCGGTGAGGTCGGCCGTGAAGCGCCCGTAGAGGTCGCGCGGCGACTCGCCGAACACCGCGCGGAACGACTCGTCGAACGAGCCGCCCCGCCGCGACGCCATGCGCTTCCAGAGCGCGGGCAGCCGCTCGCCGCCCTCCCGCGCCGCGAGCCACTCGAGATACGCGGAGCCGGCGAGATACGCCATCGATCCGCCGAGCCATCCCGCGGAGCCCGACAGGTCCGAGTACGCCGGCAGCCGCCCCTCGGCCGCGAACTCGCGCAGCACCATCGCCCGGAAGCTCGACGCCGGCCGGCCCGAGCCGGTCAACGCGCCCTCGACGAGCGTCGCGTAGCCCTCGACGACCCAGCGCGGCGAGCCGATCGCGAGCGGACCGAACGGCGCCGGCGAGAGCCGCTCGAGCCAGCGCGGCGCGCGATTGCGCGGCCGGGACAGGTGCACGACGTGCGCGACCTCGTGCGTCGCGAGCAGCGTCATCCAGTCCGTGAAGTCGGCGAGCCCCTCCTCCACCTGAGGCGGCGACGTCCAGAGAACGATGCGCGGCCGGTCGAGAAATGGGATCGCCATCCCGTTCGCGTCGGCGATGGGATCCGAGATCACGACGTCGATCCTCGGCGCGGGCGAATAGCCGACGAGACCCGTCACCCGCTCGTGGATCGACTCGATCGACGCCGCGGCGTGGCGCGCCCACGGCTCGAAGGGCGCCGGGAAGTGGATCCGGTAGTGGACGGTCTCGATCGTCCGCCAGTCCTCCCAGGGCGCCTGGGCGAGGGAGGCGCCCGCCGCGAAGGACATCGCGGCGGCGAGGAGGGCGGTCCACAGGGCCCGGCGCATGCGCCGGAACAGGTTAGCAGCCGGTGCGTAACCTCCCCCGCCGGGGGTCGTCTCTCCACTCGGAGGAATGACATGTCCGCACGATTTCAGATCGCCGCCCTCTCGCTCCTGCTGGTGCTCCCGACCGCCTCGCGCCTGCGCGCCTCCGACGACCCGGCCACGCCGCCTCCGACCCCCGAGAAGAAGGAGAGCAGGAAGAAGATGGTCATCGTGGACGGCCCGAGACGCATCGTCGCCGACGAGGACGGCGTCTTCATGGAGGGCGACGGAGACGAGTCGGACTTCTTCGTCGGCGACCTGCAGGGCCTCGACGAGGAGCTGCCGCGCGTCCTTCGGATGCACGGGTTCGGCGGGGGCTACATCGGCGTCCAGCCGATCGACATGACCGAGGAGCTGCGCGAGCACTTCGGCGCGCCGAAGGATGCCGGGATCCTGGTCGGAAAGGTCTACGCCGACGAGCCGGCCGCGAAGGCGGGCCTGAAGGTCGGCGACATCGTGACCTCGGTCGACGGCGCGAAGATCGCCTCGACGCGCGACCTGGTCCGCGCGATCCGCCGGAAGAAGGATGGCGAGACCGTGTCCGTCGCGATCCTGCGCGACCGGTCCGCGAAGACGCTCACCGTCGCGATCGCCGAACGCAAGGGCGACGTGATGCAGATGGGCGAGCTGGGTCCCGAGATGCGCCGATTCCGCCGCGAGTTCCACGCGCCGCGCCCGCCCCGGCCGCCGATGCCGCCCGACGACCTCGACTCGCCCGAGCTGCGCCAGCGGATGGACGACCTCGAGAAGCGTCTCCACGACCTCGAGTCTCGCCTGCCGAAGAAACAGAGCCTGTAGTCAGCGGATCCCAGAATCCTCCTTCCGGCCGCCGGTGGATGCCGGCGGCCTTCTTTTTGCCCTTCGAGCCGAGCCCCCGTGAGACGGGCATTCACGGCTCACGGCTTGCGTCTTTCATTCGGACGCCTCTCGGATAGAGTGGCCGGCAAGTTCGCAACCTCCGAGTACGCACGGGAGGGTTGAATGTCCGAGCTCCGCCGGGACCTGACGCTCTACGACTCGATCAGCATCGTGATCGGGACGATCATCGGCTCTGGCATCTTCCTCGTGCCGGCCGAGATCGCCCGCGCCGTCCACACCCCCGGCTGGATGCTCGCCGTCTGGATCATCGGCGGCGTCCTCACGATGCTCGGCGCGCTCTCGCTCGCCGAGCTCGGCGCCGCGATGCCGGAGGCCGGCGGAATCTACACATTCATCGGCCGCGCGTACGGGCCGCTGATGGGCTTCCTCTGCGGCTGGATGATGTTCACGGTCATCACGTCGGGCTCGATCGCGACGCTCGGCGCGGCGTTCCCGATCTACCTCTCCGCGTTCGTCCCGCTGACTCCGGTGACGACGAAGCTCGTGAGCCTCTTCGCGATCGCTGTCATGACGTGGGTCAACATGCTGGGCGTCAAGAACGGGGCGCGGCTGGGCAACGTCCTCACGTTCCTCAAGGTCGGCGGGCTCATCGTGATGGTGCTGTGCGTCTTCCTGCTGCCCGCGCTGGCGCCGCGCGGCTCCGAACCCAACGTCATGTCGCTGCCCCAGGGTCCGGTACACGTCGGCGCGATCGGCATCGCGCTGGTCGCCGTGCTGTGGGCGTACGAGGGCTGGCACGACATCTCGTTCGCCGCCGCGGAGATGAAGGACCCGCAGAAGAACTTTCCGCGCGCCGTCATCGGCGGCGTCGCCATCGTGATCACCCTCTACCTGCTGGCGAACCTCGCTTACCTGAAGATGCTCACGCCGGCCGAGATCGCGTCGTCCGAGCGAGTCGCGCTCACCGCGATGACCCGGGCGACGGGCCCGTGGGGCGGTAAGATCCTGACGGCCGCGATCCTCTGCTCGATCCTCGGCGCGATGAACGCGCTCATCCTGGCCGGGCCCCGGGTCTACTATCAGATGGCGAAGGACGGCCTATTCTTCGAGCGGGTCTCGCGCGTCCACCCGCGCTGGAGCACCCCGGTCGAGGCCATCGTGTTCCAGGGCTTGTGGGCGGGGTTCCTCGTCCTCTTCATCGGAGGCTTCTCGCAGCTCTTCACCTACGTGATCTTCGGCGGCTGGATCTTCTACGGGCTCGCCGTGCTGTCCGTGATCGTCCTGCGGAAGAAGGCGCCCAACATGGCGCGCCCCTTCCGCGTCCCGGGCTACCCGATCGTGCCGATCCTCTTCGGCGTCGTGGCGCTCGCCATCGTGGTCAACACGCTCGTCGAGACGCCGCGCGAGTCGGGCTACGGCCTCGCGTTCATCGCGCTCGGCATTCCGATCTACCTGATCCAGCGCTCGGTGCGGCGCCGGTCGGGCGGCGCCGCGAAGGCCGCCTGACCTCCGGCGTCTCGCGCGGCCGGTAGGCATCGGTCGTGCACTCCCGGGCTCGCGTGCGAGATCCCGGGAAATTGACCGCTTGAAGAAGCTCGCGATCCTGGCCGCCGCGGCCGTGCTCCTGGCCGCCGCCCTCTCGGTCGGCCAGCACCTGCTCGTGTCCGGCCCGCGCCTGCGCGAGCTGGTCAACACGAAGCCCGAGGAGCTCCTCGTCGAGTACGACCGCGCGACCGCGTGGGTCCCGGGGACGCTGCGCTTCACGAACCTGCGCGTCCGCAGCCGCGACCCGAACGTCGAGTGGGAATTCCGGATGCCGTCGGCGCGGCTCGACTACGCGCCTCTCGCCCTCCTCTCGCGAACGTTCCGCGTCCGCCGCCTCGTCGCGAGCGAGCTCGTCTTCCACCTGCGGGAGCGCCAGCACCCGGACCGCGTCTCCCGCAACGCACCGCTCTTCCCACGCATCGAGGGCTACGCGGACCCGCCGATGCGCGACCCGTCGGAGCCGCCCCATCCGCCGCGCACGAGCCCGCCGTGGACGATCCGGCTCGACGCGCTCGACTCGGGCGCGGCCCGCGAGATCTGGATCGGCCCGTGGCGCTACCAGGGCGACGCGCACGTGAGCGGTGGGTTCACGCTGCAGCCGGGCTGGCGCGCCGAGGTCGGTCCGGCGACGATCGAGCTCCGGAAGGTGGACCTGCGCGTCGGCGAGGACACGGTCCTCTCGGGCGCGCACGGCGCCGCGCACTGCACGATCCGCTCGTTCGACGTCAGGCAGGTGAAGGGCGGCGAGGTCTGGCCGTACATCGACGGCGACTTCGCGCTCGACGGAGCCGTGGAGGCCCTCGAGTTCTTCCGGCATTTCCTCGACGAGCGCTCCGCCCCCGCGCTCCGAAAGGGCCGCGGCGCGGCGAAGGTCCAGATCAAGATCGAGCGCGGGATCGGCCACGGCGGCGCGACCCTCGAGGCGGCCGGCGTCGAGGCGAAGGCCGCGGGCGGCGGGCTGCGCGGCGACCTGACGCTGCGCGCCCAGCTGCCGCGGTGGGACTTCGAGAAGAGCGAGATGGACGTCGCGGGATCGCGGCTCGAGCTGCGCGACGTCACGGCGTCGACGCGCGGCGGCTCCGAGACGCGGTGGTGGGGGCGCGCGCGGATCGCGCAGGGGCGCATCCACGGCGGCCTCGACGCGCGCGTGGAGGCGGAGTGCCGGGACGCGCGCCCGCTCTATCGACTGTTCTCCGTCAAGCTGCCCGGGTGGGCGGAGCAGATGCTCGACCTCGAGGACCTCCGCGCGACGGCGCATCTCCGCCTCGCGTCGGCGCTGACGGCGTTCGAGGGCCTCTCGGTCACGGGCGGGGAGTACCGCATATCGGGAGAGTTCGAGAAGGTGCGCGATCGGGCACGCGGCGTGTTCCTCGTCGAGAAGGGAAAGCTCGCGGTGGCGGTGCAGATCGACGGAGAGAATCACTCCGTGCGGCCGCTCGGCGCCCGCGAGTGGTACCAGGCCGCGGCGGCGGAGCAGCGCGAGAGAGCGAAAAAATAGGTCTCAGCGTTCCACTCCCTGTCCCGCCCGAGGGCCTGTCTTCCACGCCCTCTCCCGCCCGCGTAAGCAGTCACGTCAACTTCTCTCCCTCTCGGCCCGCGTGAGCGGGGGGAGAGAGTTGAGGTGAGGGGGCTGCACCGTCTGGATCAAGAGAGCCGGAGGACGGGCCCGCAAGTCCCGCGGCGACTAACTCGCTAACGAAACGCGGCACTCCGCGAGTCCGGCCTGCGCGCGTCGCGCCGCAAACGGCGCGCCTAAACGTCGCGGCTCGGCAGCCCTCGGCTGGCGAGTCCGCATTTCGATGGGGTCAGGTCTTCGGTTTTCGGAGCTCATTCCGAGCACGGCGCAATCGACTACGCCGGCGTCGCTCCGAAAACGCGAGAGACCTGACCCCGCGTACGGCATCCGGTGTCAACCACTTGCGCCATTTCGCCGGCGTTCCTCGATTCCGGCAGCGCGTTTGCTACGTCCTCCTGTGGACCAACGATTAGGAGGTCACATGGGGAATAAATCCTTGCGTGCTGTCCTCGCCGCTCTGACGTTCGCCCTCTTCGCGGCGACCGCATCGGCGCAGGCCAGCGTCTCGATCTCGTTCTTCCACGACTCTCTGGCGCCGCACGGGCGTTGGGTGGCGACCTCTTCGTACGGGAGCTGCTGGGTTCCCGGAGGAGTGGCCGCCGGCTGGGCCCCCTACACGGACGGCCAGTGGGCGTGGACGGACTATGGATGGACCTGGGCGTCGTCGGATTCCTGGGGCGACATCGCGTACCACTACGGAACGTGGGTCTGGTCCCCGCCTTACGGCTGGGTCTGGGTGCCCGGAACGGTCTGGGCGCCATCGTGGGTGACGTGGGCATACAGCGACGACTACATCGGCTGGGCGCCGGTGCCGGTCTCGTTCGCCCTGGGCGGCGGCGGCTACGTCGGCGCGCCCATCGTCGTCTCGCAGTCGAGCTACGTGTTCGTGCCCTCGCGCCAGTTCGCCGGCGTGCCGGTCGCGTCCGTACGCGTCCCCGCGGCGCAGACGGCCGCGATCTACGCGAGGTCGCAACGCGCGACGGCGTTCCCCGTGCAGGGCGGCATCGTTCACAACACCGGTCTGCCGATCGCTCGCGCGGAGCGGGCCGTCGGCCACAAGATCGAGGTCGCGCGGGCGCCCGAGAGGATTCAGGCCCATCCGATCCCGCAGGGCGGCGGGAAGAGCCTCCGCGTCGTCGCGCCCGCGAGCGAGCGCGCGGCGGCGATCAATCGATCCGGCGGAGCGCCCAACTCCCACGAGACTCGATCCGCGACCGCCGAGTCCCAGGCTCGCCAACAGGGGAAGTCGAAGACCGAGCCGGCGCACGAGCGCCCCGCGACGACCGAGTCCCAGGCGCGCCACGAGGCGCAGCCGAAGAAGCAGCCCGTGCAGGCGCATCCCGCCCCGCCGGAACCGCAGGCCCGCCACGAGGCGCAGCCGAAGAAGCAGCCCGAGGAGTCGCACGCGCGGCACGAGCCGCAGCCGAAGAAGGAGCCGCCGCCCGAGAAGCCCGCGGTCCCGCCGGGCCAGAGCTCGGCTCGCAAGGAACACGCTCCCGCGCCCGAGGCCGCGCCGCGCGAGCCGGTGACCCGCGAGGCCGCGGCGCCGCCGCCCCACGCGTCGCAACCGAAGGCGGCGCCCCACGAGGCGCAGCGTCCGGAGGCGAAGGCGCAGCGCGCGAATCCGCACGCCGAGCCGCAGCACGCGAAGCCGCAGCACGACGAGCCGGGTCGGGAGAATTAGACAAAGACCGTCGACCGCAGGAGCGATGGTCGCTCCGAGGGGGTCAGCCGTGGACTCGTGATGTCACGAGCTCACGGTTGACCCCTTTTCCGTCTCTAGCGCGCGCCGGCCGCCTGGAACGACTCGCCGAGCAGAGCGAGCGCCTCGTCGACCTCGGCCGCCGTCACGTTGAGCGCCGGGGCGATGCGGAAGCAGTTCCCCTCGAGTCCGCCCTTCCCGATCAGCAGGCCGCGCCGGCGGCTCTCCTCGAAGACGCGCGACGTCAGCGCGCGCGCGGGCGTGCGGTTCCCCGCCGTCTCGTCCTCGACGAGCTCGACGCCCTGCATGAGGCCGAGGCCGCGCACGTCTCCGATGTTTCGCGGATAGCGGCGCTGCAGCTCCTCGAGGCCGGCCCGCAGCCGGCGCCCCATCGTCTCGGCGTTGCGCGGAAGGTCCTCGCCCTCGATGATCGCGATCGTCGCGTTCGCGGCGGCGCAGGCGACGGGATTGCCGCCGAAGGTCGAGATCGTCAGGGATTTCAGCGACGCGGCGATGTCGGGCCGCGCGATGGTCGCGCCGAGGGGAAGCCCGTTCGCGATCCCCTTCGCCATTGTCAGGATGTCCGGCACGACGCCCCAGTGCGCGATGCCCCAGAAGCTCCCGCCCGTGCGCCCGAAACCGGTCTGCACCTCGTCGCAGATGAACACGCCGCCGTAGCGCCGTACGATCGAGACCGCGATCTCGAAGTACTCCGGCGGCGGCGTGATGAAGCCGCCGACCCCCTGGATCGGCTCCGCGATGAGCGCCGCGACGCGGCCGCTCGTGGTCGTGCGGATGAGCTCCTCGATGTCCTTCGCGCAGGCGATCCCGCACGACGGATACGTCAGGTGCAGCGGGCACCGGTAGCAGTACGGGGCCGGCGCGTGCTTCACGCCCGCGACCGCCGTCGGGAGCGGACGCCAGCTCGCGTGGCCCGTGAGCGACTGCGCCAGCGCCGACCGTCCGGAGTACCCGTGTCGCAGCGCCACGACCTCGCTCGAGCCGGTGAAGAGCTGCGCGAGCATGACCGCGGTCTCGTCCGCCTCGGTGCCGGACGTCGCGAGGAAGCACTGCGACAGATCGCCCGGTGCGAGCCGCGCGAGCGTCTCCGCGAGCTCGACGACCGGCAGCGTCGGATACACCGACGAGACGTGCGACAGCCGCGAGATCTGGGCGGTGATCGCCGCGTTGACGCGCTCGTTCGCGTGGCCGACGGAGACGGTCAGGATCCCGCCGAAGAAGTCGAGATACTCGTTGCCGTCCGCATCGCGGACGCGCAGGCCCTTGCCGTCGGTGAGGACGACCGGCTCCTGGTAGTACTGGATCGTCGCGGGAAGCAGGTACCTCTTGTGCTTGTCGCGCGCCTCGCGAGTCAGCTCCGACGTCGGCCTCTCGGTCTTCACCGTGCTCATGACCACCTCCCGCCTAGAACCATCGACTGATGACCACCTTCTTGTCCGTGTAGAACTCGAACGCGTCCCGCCCGTGCGCCTTCAGGTCGCCGAAGAAGCTGTCCTTCGCGCCGCCGAACGGGAAGGGCGCCATCGGCGCGGCGACGCCGATGTTGACGCCGACCATCGACGCGGAGGCGAGCCGCGCGTACTCGCGCGCCGACTTGCCGCTCGAGGTGAAGATCGAGGTCGCGTTCGCGTTGGGGTGCGCCCGCATGACGGCGATCGCCTCCTCGAGCGTCTTCACGGGCGCGATCGACGCGACGGGCCCGAAGATCTCGTCGCGCGCGATCGTCATCTCCGGCCGGACGCCGTCGAAGAGCGTCGGCCCCAGGAAGAAGCCGCGCTTGTCGCCCGCCGCCGGATTCTCGCGGCCGTCCAGCAGGAGCCGCGCGCCCTCGGAGACCCCCTTCTCGATGTAGCCGACGATGCGCTCGCGATGCGCGGCGCTGATCACCGGGCCCATGCCGACGCCCTCGTCCTCGCCCGGCCCGACGCGCAGCGCGCGCGCCGCCTCCACCAGGCGGTCCCGGGCCTCCGCGTGCGCCTCGCCGACCGGCACGAGCACGCTGCCCGCGAGGCACCGCTCCCCCGCGCAGCCGAAGAACGACTCCCGGATGACGTCGGTCGCGCGGCCGAGGTCCGCGTCCGGCATGACGACGATGAAGTTCTTGGCGCCGCCGAGCGCCTGCACGCGCTTGCCCGAGTGCGTGCCGCGCCGGTAGACGTCGCGCGCGACCGGCGTCGAGCCGACGAACGAGATCGCGCGGACGTCCGGATGATCGCAGATCGCCTCGACCGCGGCCCGCCCCCCCTGCACGAGGTTCACGACTCCGGCCGGCAGCCCCGAGCTCTCGAGGAACGACGCGATGAGCCCCTGCGTGAGCGGGACGCGCTCCGACGGCTTCAGGACGAAGGTGTTGCCCGTCGCGACCGCGAACGGCAGGAACCAGAGGGGCACCATCGCCGGAAAGTTGAACGGCGCGATCGCCGCGCACACGCCGAGCGGCTGGCGAATGACCTGGCAGTCGATCCCCGACGCGATGTTCTCGAGGCCGTAGCCGGTCATCAGGGACGGCGCGCCGCACGCGACCTCGACGCACTCGATCCCGCGGCGCACGCTGCCGCGCGACTCCGCGAGCGTCTTGCCGTGCTCCCGCGTAACCGTGCGCGCGATCTCCTCCGCGTTCTGGTCGAGCAGCTCGCGAAAGCGGAAGAGGAACCGGGCGCGCGCCATGACCGGCGTATCGCGCCACGCGGGAAACGCCGCGTTCGCGGCGGCCACGGCCGCGTCGACGTCCGCGCCGGTCGAGAGCGGCGTCCTCGCGATGACCTCGCCGGTGGCCGGGTTGTGCACGTCGACGGAGTCCGTCGCGTGCGAGCGGGTCCAGGAGCCGCCGATGAAGTTGTGGAGAGTTTCCATGCGCTACGCAGTCACCCGTCAGGCGTCGACGAGTCGGACGAGTCTATGCCCGCGCGCGGCTCACGGCCCGAGCGGGGCCGCTACTCGTCGCAATCCGGACAGCCGAGGAAGGGAATCCGCTCCGTGGACTGTGGATGCGCGTCGCCGGCGATGCCGGCCCAGGCGCCGCCGTGCGCGTGCCAGAGGTAGCACTCGAGCTGGTAGGCCTCGTTCGCGTTCTCGGCCATCACCCAGCCGAACAGGACGTTGGGCTGCCCCTCACGGGCGTACTGGAGCAGCCTCTGGCGGAGGTCCACGTCGTCGCGCCCGACCCGCTCGCGGATCCGGCCCTCGGCCGAGACCGTCTTCAGGAAGAACACGCCGGGACGGCCCGGCGGCACCGTCCGCGCGACGTTGCCCTCGGTCAGGCGGATGGCGGGCTGGATGGCGGCGGCGGGCGGAAGGCCGGGGAACAGGGAAAGCTGCGCCGGGTTCGGTGGAGGCGCACTGTGGCGCGGCCGCCCGGCAACCCGCATTCTTGGCGTCATTTTAGCAGCCCGCGCGCGCCGGGCGTAGACTCCTCGCCGATTTCGAGGAGGAAAAATGAGGATGCGCTTCGCTTCGCTTCTGGCCCTCGGCGTGCTCGTCTCGGCGGGCCTCTCCGCTCAGACCAGGTTCAGCGGCACTCTCACCTGCCCCAAGCCGGACCCGATGTACTCGATCCCGACGGACGACGGCAACGGGACCGTCATGAATCTGGTCAAGGTCTCCTGCACGTGGTCGAAGACGTTCGAGATGGCGGGCTCGACGAGCAAGGACGGCCAAAGCGTCGCCGCGTCGGAGATGCACGGCGGGAAGTCGAAGGAGCACGGCATCCACGTCGGGACGATGGCGAACGGCGACAAGTTCTACGTCCACTTCCAGGGAAGCGGCGTTGTCAACGCGGACCACAGCGGCGCGGTGACCGGCACGTGGACGTTCGAGGGCGGCACGGGCAAGCTGAAGGGCCTGACCGGCAAGGGGACCTACAAGGAAGCCAACGGCGCCGACGGCATGGGAACGGCGGAGATCGAGGGCGAGTACAAGACCCAGTAGGCGCGGCCGAGAGCGAGCGTGAGCGGCGCCGCCGGCGCCGCATCGCGCCGCCGGCGATATATTAGCCGCGGCTAATACGTTCCCGAAAGGAGCTCCATGGAGAAGACGAAGACGGCCCTCGCCTTCCTCGCCGCCGCCTCGATGTCGGGTCTCTGCGCGGCGCAGATCCCGAACGCCTCGTCCTCCCCCGCGGCTTCCGCCGCTTCCGCGACGCCCATCGCCGAGGGACGCATCTCGGGGGTTCTGACGTGCCGCCGGCCGGATCCGATCCACCGCGTGGACGCCGGCGAGTGGTCCGGCCACTACGTCACCGCCTCGCGCACGCCGTGCACCTGGACGAAGCCGGCCGAGATCAACGGCCTGAAGACGATGGACGGCTACTCGGCGGGCTCGTCGGACGTCGAGGGCACCGTCAACTCTGAGCGCGGCTGGCACGTCACGAAGATGTCCAACGGCGACCGGATCTACGTCGCGTACCGCGGCAAGGGGATCCTCGCGAACGGGGGCGCGCCCATCAGCGGCGAAGGCACGTGGAACTTCAAGGGCGGCAGCGGCAAGCTCGCGAAGCTGCAGGGCATGGGCACGTACCGGGGCCGCGTGGGCGCCGACGGCAGCATGACGATGGCCATCGAGGGCGACTACAAGATCTATCCCTAGCGGGGGAATCGCGCGCCGCGTACTTTCCAGCGGGGCCCGCACGCCGAGGCCCCAGCGTTCGAGGAGGAACCCGTGAAGAGTCTGCTCCTGCTGGCCGCGGCGGCCGCGACCGCGGTCACCGTCGCGTCGGCGTCCCCCGCGCCCGCGCCCACACCCCCGTCCGCACCCGCCGCGGACGAATACGAGATGGCGACCTACCAGGTCGCGTTCCTGAAGCGGGGACCGGCCTGGACGCCGGGAGGCGATCCCGTCGAGCGCCAGAAGCTGCAGGACGCGCACCTGGCGCACATCCGCCACATGGCGGAGACCGGCAAGCTCCTCGTGGCGGGTCCGTTCACCGACGACGGGGAGCTGCGCGGCATGTTCGTGTTCCGCGCGACCTCGCTCGAGGAGGCGAAGGCGCTCGCCGAGCAGGACCCGACCGTGAAGGCGGGCCGGCTGGTCCTCGAGTGGCATCCCTGGTTCGCGGCGAAGAACATCAAGGTGACGCCCAAGGGCGAGAAATAGCCGTCCGCGCGCCCGCGTTGCGGTCCGGGGGCTTGCAAGGCCGGTCGGGAAACCGGAAACTCACGCCCCGGGAGGTCCCCATGTCGTCTCGCTTTGACCCGGTGCGCGTCGCGGCGATCGCCGCCGCGCTCGCCGCCTGCTCCGCCCTGAGCCTCGCCGACGGAAACGAGATCGTGTGTCCGGCGATCGATCCTCGGGCCGCCTCGCCGGCCGCCGCCCCCTCCGCGGGCCTGCGCGCGAGCGTCGATCCCGAGACGGGCGCCCTGAGGCCGCCGACCGCCGAGGAACGCGCCGTGTTCGCCGAGCGCAGGCGGGCCGCCCGCGCCGAGGCGATGCGGGACGTGCGCGTCGTCGTGCATCCCGACGGAATGCGGACCGCCAACGTCGGCGACGCCTTCCTCTTCGACGTCGTGGTCGTGAAGAACCCCGACGGCACCGTCGGGTACAAGTGCGTGCCGAAGTCCCAGGGCGCGCAAAAGCGGGAGCTGCAATGAGCCGCGCTCTCTTCCGCGGCCGCCTCCTGCCCCTCGCAGCCATCGCTCTCGCCGCTATTCCGGCCGCCGCGTACGGCGGCGCCGTCATCACGATCGTCAACAGCAACAAGGCGGGCGAGGGCTTCAACGACCCGACGGCGGCGACGCCGGTCGGCGGCAACCCCGGGACGACGCTCGGAGACCAGCGCCTGAACGCGTTCAAGTTCGCCGCCGGCATCTGGGGCTCCCTGCTCGACGATCCCATCGAGATCAAGATCCAGGCGAGCTTCGACGCGCTCGACTGCGACGCCACGACCGGCACGCTCGGCTCGGCGGGACCGATCGGCGTCGCGTCCGACTTCCCGAACGCGCCCGTCGCGAACACGTGGTATCCCGGCGCGCTCGCGAACCGCCTCGCCGGCCAGAATCTGCAGCCGGGCAGCAACGACATCAAGGCGCAGTTCAACTCTAAGCTCGGACAGACCGGCTGCCTCGACGGGACGTCCTGGTACTACGGCTACGACAACAACCACGGCGACGCCATCGACCTCGTCGCGGTCCTGCTCCACGAGTTCTCGCACGGCCTCGGCTTCCTGACGTTCGTCGACGACACGACCGCCGCCGAGTTCAACGGAACTCCCGACATCTTCGAGAGGCACATCCTCGACGTCCAGGCCGGCAAGCACTGGGACGAGATGACCGACTCGGAGCGGCTCGCCTCGGCGGTCCACACGGGCAAGCTCCTCTGGGACGGGATCAACGTGCAGGCGGGCACGCGCACGACGCTCGACCCGCGGCCGGCCCTGACGGTCGAGTCTCCCGCGTCGATCGCGGAGAGCTATGAGGTCGGCCAGGCCGCGTTCGGCGCGGACCTGACGGGGACCGGCGTGTCGGGCACGCTCGTCCAGGCCTCCGATCCGGCCGACGCCGCAGGCGAGCTCACGACGGACGCGTGTTCTCCGATCACGAACGCGTCCGCCGTGGCCGGCCACGTCGCGCTCATCGACCGCGGCACGTGCCCGTTCACGACGAAGGCGACGAACGCCCAGGCGGCCGGCGCGATCGCGGTCGTGGTCGCCAACAACACCTCCGGCACGGTTGCGATGGGCGGCGACGCGCCGGGCGTCACGATTCCGGTCGTCAGCATCAGCCAGGACGACGGCGCCGCGATCCGGGCGCAGCTCTCGCAGGGCGTCGCGGTGAAGATCTGGGCGAATCCGCGGCTGCTCGCGGGCGCCGGCGCCGAGGACCGGATGATGCTCTACGCGCCGAACCCGGAAGAGCCCGGGTCGTCCATCTCGCACTGGGACACGAGCGCGCATCCGAACCTGCTGATGGAGCCGAACCTCTCGTCGGACCTGCCGCACACGGTGGATCTGACTCTCCCGCTCCTGCGCGACATCGGCTGGGCCCCGGATTCGGGTCCCGCCCCCGGGCCGCGCACGGCGCCCCAGCAGCGGCCGCAGCCTAATCAGTCGCCGCGCGCGGTGGCGCGGCCGTGAGCTGGCTCTTCAAGGAGGAGCCGACCCACTACTCGTACGACGATTTGGTCCGCGAGAAGAAGACGCGCTGGTCCGGCGTCAGAAACGCGGTCGCCCAGAAGCACCTGCGCGGCGTGAAGAAGGGCGACCGCATCTTCTACTACCACACCGGCGACGAGAAGTCGGTCGTCGCGATCGCGCGCGCGGCGTCGGACGCCTACCCGGATCCGGAGGACCCGTCGGGCAAGCTGTACGCGGTCGACGTCGCGCCGGGAGAGAAGCTCCCGCGCCCCGTCACGCTGAAGGAGATCAAGGGCGAGCCGTCGCTCGCGCAGATGCCGCTCGTGCGGATCGGGCGGTTGAGCGTGATGCCGGTGACCGACAAGGAGTGGGAGAAGATCCTGAAGATGGGTAAGGGGTCGGGCTCCTAGGGCGTTCCCGGTCTGTTTCCCGGCTTCGGCCGATTCCGGTACCTCTCGTACAGCCGCTTCTGCTTGTCCGTGAGGTCGAGCGCGCGGCCGTCGAGGTAGGCCGCGACGACCCGCGAGCGGATGTCGAAGAGGTCGCCGTCCGTGACGATCAGAGTCGCGTCCTTGCCCGGCTCGAGCGAGCCCACCCGATCGGCGACGCCGAGCAGGCGCGCCGGCTCGAGCGTGACCGCGGGGAGCGCCTTCGCCTGCGGGAACCCGTGCGCCACGGCCGCCGCGACGAGCTGCGGCAGGTTCCGCACGTTAGCGGCTCCCTCACCGGAGGCGCCGTCGTTGAAGAGGACCCGCACTCCCGCCGCGTCGAGCCGCCCCGCGACGGCGTACTGCGTGTCGTAGGGCTCGTCGTCGCGCAGGGGCAGATCGTGCGGAGAGTCGACGATCACCGGGACGTTCGCCTTCGCGAGCTCGTCCGCGGCGCGCCACGCGTCTCCGGAGCCCCACAGCACGAGGAGCAGCTTCTCCTCGCGCGCCCACGCGAGCGCGTCGCGAATCTGCGCCAGCCGCTCGGCGTGCACGATCACCGGGATCTTGTTCTCGATGGCGGGGACCAGCGCCGCGAGGCGCGGGTCCACGTCGTGCTTCGGAACGCCCGCCTTGCCCTCGGCCGCGCGCGCGGCGGCGTACGCCCGCGCATCGCGGAACGCGTCCTTGAGCCGGCGGACCTTCTCGTCGCGCTCCTTCTTCTGCTTCTCGACCGTACGCGAGGCGTCCGGTGAACGGTCGATCGCGAGGTCCGGCCAGAACACCGTGATCGCAGCGGGATCGCGCAGCGCGCCGTCCTCGCGCGTCCAGCCCTGCATGCGCATGACCGCGGCGGTTCCGGAGATCACACCCCCGACCGGCGTGACGCCCGCGATGAGGATCCCGCCGGAGCGCGCGACGGGCAGAAGCTCCGAGTCGTAGTTCATCACCACCGACGCGCGCGCGTCCGGGTTGATCTCGCCGATCTCGGCCGTGTCGACCGTGGCGCGCACGGCGCCGATCTCCACGAGGCCGAGCACGGTCAACGGCGGCAGGAGCGACGGGTAGACGTGGCGGCCCTTCAGGTCGACGACCGGCCCCTCGGAGCCGGCGGCCTGCGCGCCGGGCCCGACCTCGACGATCTTGCCGTCGCGGACGACGACGTGGCCGGACGGGATGTCCGGGCCCGATGCGGGATGGATCGTCGCGTTGACGAGCGTGAACGTGCGCGGCGCGGCCTGCGCCGGAGCCGGAGCCGGAGCGGGCGCGGCCTGCTGGGCGGCCGAGACGGCCGCGGCGAGCAAGGCCGCGGCGGCGAGGACGAGACGCCTCATCGCGCTCCCCTCGCCGCGGGCTTCGGCGTGGGCGCCGCCGCCGGCTTGTCCGGCTTCTCGTCCTTCTTCTCGCCGCCCGAGTCCTTGTCGAGCGACGCCTTCGCCTTCGCGACGAGGTCCGCCCGCTCCTTCTCGAGGGCCGGCCGCGACGCGCGCTCCGCGTCGCGATCGAAGTACTTCTTCCCGTCGATCCAGGTCTGGAGCGCGACGGTCTCGCTCGACAGCGGATCGCCGCTCCAGATCACGAAGTCGCCGTCCTTGCCGGCGGCCAGCGAGCCGACGCGGTTGTCGATCCCGAGCTGCTTCGCGGAGTTCGACGTGACGAACGCGAGCGCGTCCGCGGGCGCCACGTTGCCGTACTTGACCGCCTTCGCCGCCTCCAGGTTGAGACGCCGGGCGAGCTCGTCGGAGTCGGAGTTGAACGACACGACGACGCCGCGCTCGCGCATGAGCGGGAACGCGTACGGAATCGCGTCCCAGACTTCGTACTTGTAGGCCCACCAGTCGGAGAAGCCCGAGGCGCCCGCGCCGTGCTTCGCGATCTCGTCGGCGACCTTGTAGCCCTCGAGCGCGTGCTGGAACGTGGCGATCTTGACGCCGAACTCCTCGGCGCTGCGGATCATCTGCAGGATCTCGTCCTTGCGGTACGAGTGGCAGTGGATCTGCCGCTTGCCCTCGAGGATCTCGGCGATCGCCTCGAGCTGCAGATCCGGCTCCGGCGGGATCGGCGTCGCGCCCTTCACGGCCGCGGCGCGCCTGTATTCCTCCTGGCGGGCTCGATAGTCGCGCGCCGCGGCGAAGCGCTCGCGGATCAGCTCCGCGACGCCCATGCGCGAGGCCGGATAGCGCGGCTTGGGGCTGCGCCAGTTCGACTGCTTCGGGTTCTCACCGAGCGCGAACTTGATCCCGGCGGGCGCGCCCTCGAAGACGAGCCCCTTCGGACCCGAGCCGAGGCGCCACTTGACGATCTGGTTCTGGCCGCCGATCGCGTTGGCCGAGCCGTGCAGCACGTTCGCGGCGGTCGTCCCGCCCGCGAGCTCACGCTCGATCGAGACGGAGAAGGGGTCGAGAACGTCCTGGATGCGGACCTCGGCCGTCACGTTGTGCGAGCCCTCGTTGACGTCGCCGTCGATCGCGGTGTGCGAGTGGGCGTCGATGATGCCGGGCGTGACGTGCAGGCCCTTGCCGTCGATCTCGACGGCGCCGGCCGGAGCCGCGAGCCCCTTGCCGGCCGCGACGACCTTGCCGCCGACCACGAGCAGGTCCGCGTTCTCGAGGATGCCGGCGTCGGTCTGCGTCCAGACCGTCGCGCCGCGCACGACGACCGCCTGCGGAGCGGCCAGCGGCCCCGCCCAGCGCGCCGAGACGGGGCGCACGTCGGGCGCGGGCGAGCTCGACGCCGCGTCCTTCTTCAGGGAGTCCTTCCGCTCCGGCTTCCCCGGCTCCGGAATCTCGATGCGCCGGCCGTCGATCCAGACCTCGGCCACGCGGCTCCCGGCCTCGAACGGCTCGCCGGTCTCGACCGCGATGTTCGCGATGCGCCCGGCCTCGAGCGTTCCGAGCCGGTCGGCGAGGCCGAGCTGGCGGGCCGGGATCGTGGTCAGGGCGGCGAGCGCGTCCTGGCGCGACAGGCCGCGCGCGATCGCCTCGCGGACGCGAGCCGGAAACTCCGTGGCGTCGTCGAGGCCGTCGGTCGTCAGCGAGAACTCGAGACCCGCGTCGCGCAGCCAGCGGGGGTTCGACGGCGCGCGGTCGAACGCGCGCAGCTTCGACAGCGGCACGTCGAGCCACTCCTCCTCGCGGTCGACCTTGACGGGGCGCGGGTAGTCCACGCGCAGAACAAGGTCGGGCTTCACCGCGGCGACATCGTCGCTCAGCCGGTACGCGTCGCCGCCCCCGACGTATCGCGCCTTCAGCTTCATCTCGGACGCGACGGACGCGGCGCGCAACAGCGCCAGCGCGTCGTTCGTCTCGAAGACGACCGTTTCCCTGCCCTCCGCCGCGGGGAGGAGAGCCTCGCTCGCGGCGTAGACGCGCGGCCGGGCGCGGCCGGCGGGATGCCCGGCGTACGCCGCCTCCGCGTCGCGGGCCCACTTCGCGTCGAGAAACGCCTGCCGCGCGACCGCGACCGTCCCCATGATGGAGACGGGGTACTCCCGGTCCGCGCCCTCCATCGGCTCGAGCGAGACGAACTGCCCGCCCGAGGGGACGAGCACGCGCGTGGCGGGCGCGCCGTCGGACAGCGACACCACGGCGCCGCGGCCGCGGAGCACGCCCGCGGACGGAGCCGCGTCGACGACCGCGAATCCCATCCGGCGATACGCCTCGGCGACGTCGTCCTTGACGGAGAGCGCGTCGACGACGCGATCCTCGGCGCGGACCGCCGAGACCGGATGCGCGGACGGGCCGGCGGCGCGCGCGGGCGGCGGCGAGGGCTTCTCTCCGTCGTCGCGCGGTTTGCGGCGCGGCTTGCCCGCGAGGCGGTCCGTCGAGACGTTCGCGTCGATGAAGGCCGCGTGCACGACGCGGCCGGAGAGGTCGATCCTCTCGGCGTCCGCGGGGATCGCGGTCCCGGCGGGTCCCACGGACTCGATGACGCCGCCGCGCACGATCACGACAGCGCCGTCGATCGCCTTTCCGGGGGCGACCAGGACGCGCGCGCCCGTCAGCGCGTACGCGCGGCGGTCGGCGCCGCGTTCGTCGAAGGACTGCTGGGCCGGCGAGGGGGCCGCCGCGGGCGCGAGAAGGACGAGCGCGGCGAGCGCCGTCCGAACTCGGTTGAAGCGGGGCATACGAGCGCGGGATTCTATATGCTTCGCCGCACGCAAACGAAAGAAATGCCGCGACGTATCACTGAAGCAGGAGGAGGACACATGCAACGCAGGATTCTTGGCGCCGCGACGGCGCTGCTCATCGGAGTCACGGCCTCGGCCGTTGCCCAGGACCGCAAGCCCCTGTCCCCGCCGGGCCACTCGTCGGCGATGGTCGAGGGCAAGTGGAGCGCGCCCGACAAGGACGGCAACCGAAAGTACGACGGCGGCAAGTGGATCGAGATCGACTACAGCCGCCCGATGCTCCGCGGCCGCACGGACATCTTCGGCAAGGGCGCGACGTACGGGAAGGACATCTCGGACTCGACGCCGGTCTGGCGCGCGGGCGCGAACCAGACGACGAAGCTGACGACCGAGGTCCCGCTGATGATCGGCGGCAAGAAGCTCGAGCCCGGCAGCTACGACCTGTTCATCGACCTGAAGCAGCCGGCCTGGTCGCTCGTCGTCTCGACGCAGCCGACCCAGGAGAAGTACGACGCGAACGACAAGACGAAGATCTGGGGCGCGTACGGCTACGACCCGAAGTTCGACGTGGTCCGCACGCCGATGACGATGGTCACGCCGCGCGCGACGATCGAGCAGTGGACGATCAACTTCATCGACATGACCGACGCCGGAGGAAAGATCGTCTTCGGCTGGGACAAGACCGAGGCCGTCGTTCCGTTCACGGTGGCGAAGTAGCGGCTCGGACCTCTAGCGGTCCGCTTCGCGGACCGTGAAAATGGAAGGGGAAGTCGCGGCCGGTCGCTCTCCCAGTGATGTAACTGTCATGCGAAGGCAACCAAAAATGAGGGGAGGGGCCAGGCTCCTCCCCTTCCTGTTTTTGCTCGCTGCTCTTCCCCTCCTCGCTCAGTCCCGAACGATCCCCTTCTGGCCGGACGAGGTCCCCGCCGCGATTCATCGCGAGGTGGACGGCGTCGCGGCGCTCGAGACCGTGCGCGAGCTCGGCCGCTTCCACCGCGTGCAGGGCTCGCCGGGATTCATCGCGGCCGCGGAGCTGATGAAGAAGAAGGCGATCGCGGCCGGACTCTCCGAGGTCGCGATCGAGCGCTTCCCCGCCGACGGCACGACGAAGTACGCGCATTTCCGCTCGCACGTCGGCTGGCAGGCGGACTCCGCCGTCCTCGAGGAGGTCGCGCCGCGCCGCGTCACGATCGCGCGCTTCCCCGATCTGCCCGTCGCGCTCGCCGACTACAGCCGCGACGCCGACGTCACCGCCGAGCTGGTCGACGTCGGAGCGGGGACGTCTCCGAAGGACTACGAGGCCCAGGACGTCCGCGGGAAGCTCGTCCTCGCCGACGGCACGCTGCCCGTCGTGCACCGGCTCGCGTGCGAGGAGCGCGGCGCAGCCGGATTCCTCTCCGCGTATCCGAACCAGCACACGCCATGGTCCGGCGACGATCGGGATCAGATCCGCTGGGGTCACCTCTCCCCGTACCAGCCCGAGAACCGGTTCGCGTTCATGGTCTCGCGCCGCCAGGCGGAGGAGCTCCGCGCGCGTCTCGCTGCCGGCGAGAAGATCCGGCTGCACGCGCAGGTCGCCGCGAAGATGGTGCCCGCGAGCTACGACGTCGTCGTCGCGACGATCCCGGGCACGGACCCGTCGGCCGGCGAGGTCGTCGTCACCTCGCATCTGTGCCACGAGTCGGCCGGCGCCAACGACAACGCGTCGGGCAGCGCCGCGATCCTCGAGACCGCGCGCGCGCTGGCCGCCGCGATCCATAAGCAAACGCTAATACGTCCGAGGCGGACGATCCGCTTCCTCTGGCTGCCCGAGATCACCGGCTCGCAGGCGTACCTCGCGAGCCATCCCGAGCTCGTGAAGCGCTTCGTCGCCGGCGTCCACATGGACATGGTCGGCGGGCTGCTCGCGACGACGAAGGGCACGTTCCACGTCTCGCGCACCGCCGAGTCGCTGCCGCACGCGGCCAACGCGATCGCCGAGGCATGGTTCGACTCCGTCGTCGCCGCGTCCGCGCGCTACGCGGAGGGCCGCGAGAACGACGCGTGGGCCGGGCTGGTCTGGCCGCCGGGATCGCGCGAGGCGTTCCTCGGCGACGTGCGCGGGCTCGAGATGGGGAGCGACCACGAGGTCTTCCAGGCCGCCGGCTTCGGCGTCCCGATGGTCTACTTCCACGACTACCCCGACGTCACGATCCACACGCAGAAGGACCAGCCCGAGAACCTCGACCCGACGAAGCTCGGGCGCGTCGCGTACATGGGCGCCGGCGTCGTCTACACGCTCGCGGCTCTTCCGGACGCGGAGGCGCCGCGCGTGCTCGCGGCCGTGCGGGCGGACGCCGAGACGCGCCTCATCCGCGCGCGCGCGGCATACGGCTCCGACGCGCCGCTGAGGGTCCGCGCCGCCGCCGAGTCCGGCGCCCGGGCGCTGGAGACGGCAGCGGCGCTCTGGCCGTCGATCGCGAGAGAGGCGAACGTCGAGGCGGCCCGGCTCCGCCGCGAGGGACAGTCCGCGGCGGCGCCCGCCGGTTCCGCGCCGGACCAACGCGTCCCCGTCCGCAACCCGGCGATCAGCGGACCGCTCAACGTCTACTACTACGACTACTTCGCCGACATCCCGGGCGCGGACTTCAGCAAGATCGCGCTCGCGTCGGCCGAGAACGGCGACGTGCTCGCGTACGAGGCGCTCAACCTCGCGAACGGCCGCCGGACCATCTCGGAGATCCGCGACGCGGTCGCCGGCCTGTACACCCCCGTGCCGCTGCCGGCGATCTCGGAGTACTTCGACCTCCTCGCGAAGTCCGGCGTCGTCACGCTTCGATGACGGGGGTCAGGTCTCCATTTGCCCGTCCCGGGGTCAGGTCTCCACTCTTCGGGCCACCGCCTGGAGCGCCGAAGTTTGAATGACCTGACTCCATGAAGATCGCCCAGATCGCCTCGGTCGCGTTCTCGATCCCGCCCCGCTCCCACGGCGGCACCGAGATCGCGATCGACCTGCTAACGCGCGGCCTCGTCGCGCGCGGACACGACGTGACGCTCTTCGCGTCGGGCGACTCGCGCACGACCGCGCGGCTGCACTCCGTCATTCCCGTCGCGACCCAGAACGATCCCTCCTCGACCACCTACCTCGAGCGCGAGTACGACGTCCGCAACGCCGCCGAGGCGTACCGCATGGCCGGCCACTTCGACGTGCTCCACTCGCACTGGCCGACTCCGGCCGCATATTTCTCCGACCGCACCCAGCGGCCGAGCGTCATGACGTACGCGTACATCGAGCGGCACCTGCACGACTACTACCGCGCGGCGTATCCGCAACTAACCGGCGTGTGCATCACCGAGGCGCAGAGCCGCTCGCTCGGCGGCGGGCTGCTGGTCATCCCGTACGGCGTCGACGTCGCGAGCATCCCGTTCGGCGCCGCGCCGGGAGACTTCCTCATCACCGTCGGACGGCTGGTGCCGCACAAGGGCGCCGACCGGGCGATCGCCATCGCCCGCGCCGCCGGCCTGCCGCTCGTCATCGTCGGCGCGGTGACGCCGTACCTCGCCGAGAGCGAGCCCTTCTGGGAGGAGCGCGTGCGGCCGCACGTCGACGGCGCGGCCGTCGTGCACCACGCGCATCTCCCCAACGACGACGTCCTCCGCCTGATGAGCCGCGCCCGCGCGTTTCTCTTCCCGATCTCGTGGGACGAGCCGTTCGGCCTCGTCGTCGCGGAGGCGATGGCGGCGGGCGCTCCGGTCATCGCGACGCCGCGCGGCTCTCTGCCGGAGCTCGTCGAAGCGGGCGTCACGGGGTTCCTCGGCGAGACGGACGAGGAGCTGACTGCCTTCGTCCGCCGGGCCGGCGAGATCGACCGCGCGGCGTGCCGGCGCCGCGCGGAGACGCTGTACAGTGCCGACCGCATGGTCGCGGACTACGAGGCCCTGTACCGCCGGCTGACGCGATGAGCTTCGACCTCTCCGCCGAGAGCCTCGACCGCGAGTTCCCCGTCCGCCGGAGCCTCGTCTACCTGAACCACGCGGCGGTCGCGCCGCTGCCGCGACGGGTCGCCGACGCGATGCAGGCGTACGTGGAGAACGTACGCGACCGCGGCGCGGCGGACTGGCGCCGCCACTTCGCCGAGATCGACAAGACGCGCGAGAAGGCGGCGCGCATCGTGGGCGGCGCGCCGAGCGAGATCGCGTTTCTCCCGAACACGTCGTGGTGCGTCAACCTCGTCGCGCTCGCGTTCCCGTGGCGCGAGGGGGACAACGTCGTCACCGACGACATGGAGTTCCCGTCCAACTCGTGGGCCTGGCGCGCGCTCGAGGCGCGCGGCGTCGAGTGCCGCATCGCCGCGAGCCGCGACGGCCGCGTGACAGTGGACGACATCGCCGCGAAAGTCGACGCGCGCACGCGCGTCGTCGCCGTCTCGTGGGTCGCGTTCCACAACGGCTGGGTCTTCCCGCTCGAGGAGATCGGCGCGCTGTGCCGCGAGCGCGGGATTCTGTTCTTCGTCGACGCGATCCAGGGCCTCGGCGCGCTGCCGATGGACGTCGCGCG
>DATBBK010000040.1:0-1524 GCA_036271035.1 Thermoanaerobaculia bacterium
GCCTCCGCGAACTCGCGGACCGAGCGGCGGATCTCCTTCTGATCCTCGCTGAGCTCGAAGTTCACGGTCTCGGACCTCCGCCGCCTCCGCCGCCGCCGGACGACGGCGCGCCGGCCGGAGGGGGACCGCCGGACTGGGGCCCGCCTCCGCCGCGCCGGCGCTTGCGGAAGCGACGCCGGCGCTTGCCCGCGCCTCCGGCCTCGCCGCCGCCGCCCTGTCCCTGAGGCGCTCCCGCGGACGCTGCGGGCTGCGGCGCGCGCGCTGGAGGCGGACCGCCGCGGCCGCCGCCCCCCTGCCCGGGCGCCCCGCCACGCGGTCCACGCTGGCCCTGCGGACCGCGTCCGCCCTGGCCGCGCGGCTGCTGCTGTTGTTGCTGTTGCTGCTGCTGAGGCCGCCGATCCGGAGCGCCGCCCCCGGTGCCCCGCTCGCTGCCGCGGCCGCGCCCGCCGCGCCGGCGGCGCCGCCCTCCGTCGCGCTTGGGCTCGGGCGTGTCGACCCACCCCTCCTCGAGGTGGCGGAACGTCACGAGGATCTCCGGCTTCGCGGCGTGCGCGCGGATGAAGTCCACGATCTTCGCGCGCAGCGCGCTGGTCGCGTCCGCGGCCATCGTCGGGATGCGCTCGGCGTCGAAGAGCACCATGCGCGTCCAGGCGACGCGCTTGCGCGCGCCGTCGGGTCCCTCCATCTCCAGGACGAAGAGATCCCGCTCGTGGTCGAGCATGTGCTCGCGGTACTCGAGATCCGGCAGTGCCTCCCGGCAGAGCTCCTTGAGCAGCGCGAGATGCTTCTCGCCGCCCTCGAGGGTCTGCTCCATAGAGACCACCCGGTCCCGGAACATCCTGGTCTGGCCCATGGTTTCTGGTTAACCTCGCGGCGCCCGACGAACTTGCGCGTCATCCTGAGCGAAGCGAAGGATCCGCGACCCGACGAGCCGGGAGTCCTCTCCGATTCGGGGATCCTTCGTCGCTGCGCTCCTCAGGATGACGGCGCGGTTGGGCGGTCCGGAATCTACTCTCATCCGATCTGCAGCCCCGCGTCCTTGAAGATCTCCCTCGCGATGATCAGCCGGTGGATCTCGCTCGTGCCCTCGTAGATCTCCGTGATGCGCGCGTCGCGGAAGTTGCGCTCGACCGGGTACTCCTTCGTGTAGCCGTATCCGCCGTGGATCTGCAGCGCCTTCGTCGTCACGCGCTGCGCCATCTCGGCCGCGAACAGCTTCGCCGTGGCCGCCTCCATCGAGAAGCGTCCGCCGTTCTTCTTCACGGCGTCCTTGGCCGCCGCGGCCTTGCGGGTCAAGAGCCTCGCGGCGTCGACGTCCGTCGCCATGTCGGCGATGTAGAAGCGCAGCGCCTGGAAGTCGGAGATCGGGCGGCCGAACGCGCGGCGCGCCTTCGAGTACGCGACGGCCGCCTCGAACGCCTCCGTGGCGATGCCGACGGCCTGCGCGGCGATGCCGATGCGGCCGCCGTCGAGCGTCGTCATCGCGATCTTGAAGCCGTCGCCCTCCTCGCCGAGCCGGTCCGC
>DATBBK010000041.1:0-12310 GCA_036271035.1 Thermoanaerobaculia bacterium
AGGTGTCGCCGCCGTCGGTCGACTTCCAGAGGGTCGAGCCGGGCCCGCCCGAGACGAGCTCCCACGGGTGGCGCACCGCCTGCCAGAAGCCGGCGTAGAGGATCCGCGGGTTGTTCGGATCCATCGCGAGGTCGGACGCGCCCGTCTTGTCGTCGACGTACAGGACCTTCTTCCACGTCTTGCCGCCGTCCTCGGAGCGGAAGATCCCGCGCTCCGCATTCGGGCCCCAGACGTGGCCCTGCGCCGCGACGTACACGATGTCCGGGTTGTCGGGGTGGATCCGGATCCGCGCGATCTGCCGCGTGTCCTTCAGGCCGATGTTCTTCCACGAGCGTCCGCCGTCCGTCGACTTGTAGACGCCGTCGCCGTGCGAGACGTTGCCGCGGATCGGCGCCTCGCCCGTTCCGACGTAGACGACGTTCGGATCGGACTCGGCGACCGCGACCGCTCCGACCGAGCCGGTCTGGAAGTCCTTGTCGGAGACCGCCTCCCAGTGCGCTCCCGCGTCGGTCGTCTTCCAGACGCCGCCGCCCGTCGCGCCCATGTAGTAGGTGAAGGGATCGTGTCGGACGCCGGTCACGGCGGTGACGCGTCCGCCCCGGTAGGGACCGATGTCGCGGAAGCGCAGGCCGTCGAGCTGATCCGAGAGGCTCTTCTCCTTCGGCGCATCGCTCTTTGCCGCCGGGCGGGAGGAGGGCTCGGCGGCACCGGACGGCGCGGCCGCGAGCAGGAAGGCGGCGCCGAGGATCGGAGCCGACAGGTGGAGAAGTCTCTGAGGACGCATAGGGTTCCTTTCGCGAGAGGTCTGTAAATCCGGCGCGAAAGTATATGGCAGCACGGCCGGCGCGACGCCCCACGGAGTCCCGCGGAGCCGCTCGCCCTTCGACCCGGAGTCAGCGGGCGCGGCCCGGGATTTCGGAAGGCCGGACGCCCGTCATGGCTCGCGAGTCGCTCGTCCCGTCGGGGCGCCGTTCGGTCCCTTCCTCTCGACCAGCCGGTTGTACTTCTTCAGGATCCGCACGAGCTCGTCCTGCGGCAGCGCCTTCACCGTGAAGCCGTTCGCGCCCGTCATCGTGTCCGCGGCGACCATCGAATTGATCACGGCCTCCTCGGCGCTCTGGATCGTCGCCGCGAAGAGCGGATTCATGCGGTCGTTCGGCAGCATCTGGACGCTTGCGATTCCGGTCGGCTTCGCCGCTCCCGGGTTCGCCGTCGAGAACGCGATGAAGATGTCCCCGGAGCCGTTGCCGCCCTGCGCGCCGTCGCGCCCCAGACCGAGCGCCACGCGGCGCGCGAGCCGCTTGAGCTGCGTCGGCACGAGCGGCGCGTCCGTCGCGACGACGACGATGATCGACCCCGCGTCCTCGTCGCGCGCGCCGCTCCCGGCGAGCTCGCGGCCCACGGGAACGCCCGCGACGATCAGGTTGGACTTGCGGCCGTAGTTGCACTGGACGAGCGCGCCCACGGTGTAGCCGCCCTCTTTCGCCGTGAGCACGCGCGATGCCGTGCCGATCCCGCCCTTGAACCCGTTGCAGATCATGCCGGTGCCTCCGCCGACGCTGCCCTCGGCGACGGGACCGCCCGAGGCCTTGTCGAGCGCCTCGAAGACGTTCTCGCGCTTCACGTGGAAGCCGTTGATGTCGTTGAGCTCGCCGTCCCACGTCTCGGCGACGACCGGGTTGGACCACCAGTACCCGGTCGCGTCCGGATCGCCCTGCTTCACGCGCCAGGCGATCGTGCCCTCGTGGACGGCGCCGATGCTGTGCGTGTTGGTCAGCATCACGGGCCCCTCGAGGAAGCCCGACTCCTCGACCCACGTCGTGCCCGTCATCTCGCCGGCGCCGTTCAAGGTCCACCAGCCGGCGAACACCGGGTCGTCGTTGGTCGCGCGGCCGCGCGGCACGACGGCCGTGACGCCCGTGCGCACGGGTCCCTTCCCCACCTCGAGCTTGCCCTCGCCGCGGACGATCGTGCTGTGGCCGACGGCGACGCCCTTCACATCGGTGATCGCGTCGAGGGGCCCCGGCTGTCCCTCGAACGGCACGCCGAGGTCTCGCGCGCGAGGACGCGTCCCCGGGGCACCCGACGCGACGGGCGCGACGGCGACGAGGGCGACGAGGGCGCAGGCGGTGAGTCGATTGTTCATGCGCGGAGTCTAGCGTCGGCGCGCCTATTGCTACAGTTCGCCGATGCGACGCGGGCGCGATGGAGCCGCCGGGACGGCGCTGGCGGCCGCGGCGGTCCTCCTGCTGACACTCGCCTCTTCGCCGCTCGAGGCGCAGACCTACCACCTTCGCCCGGAGAGGGCGCGCCGCGCGCTCGACGTGACGGTGTCCGCCGGCGACCTCGTCCGCATCGTCGCGGGTGGCTGCTTCCGCCGGCCGGCGGGCGCGGCGGAGCCGCTGCTGCAGCCCGGCCGCGCCTCGGCGCAGGCGCTCGTCTTCATCCCCGGCGTGACGCTCTCGTTCCAGCCGGTCGCCGATCTCGTCGGCCGCGATCTCGCGGTCGCGGCGCCGCTCGAGACTCCCGGCGCGGCGCACGTCTGGATCGACTGGGGACCGTTCCCGCGGAGCCGCTACGAGAGCGCGGACGCGGAATCTCCCCCGCTGCCGTGCACCACGCCGAATCGCGAGCCGTTCCTCGACGTGACGATTCGCCGAGGCGCCGCCGCCGCGAGCGACCACGGCGCGCCCGGATCGCTCACGCTCGAGCTGAACCGATACGACCGCAACATGCTGCCGCTCGATCCCGACTGGATCGGCCGCGTGAGGCCCGACGTCTGCGACGCGTGCGGCGGATTCCGCATCGAGAAACTCGCGGACGGCGGCAAGGGCATCGCGCTCCTCCGCAGCCCGCGGTGCACGCTGCAGCGCCCCTCCGTCGACGCATCCGAGGGCCTGCTCTGTCCCGGACGCCGCTGCTCCGCTCCCGGACGCGGGCCCACCATCGGCGGACACGTCAACTGGGGACCCGCCGCGTTCACCGGACGCGTCTCGACGCCCTGGGACGAGTCCGGGCACGTGAACCGCGACGGCGACCTCGAGCTCGTCCTCGAGTCCGACGGCAAAGCCGGCACGATCGCGCCATCGCCTCCCGACCGCTACGACGCGCGCATCGAGCTCGAGTTCGAGTCGGGCCGGACGGCCCGCTGGTTCCGGACGCCGTTCTGGAAGCAGCTCCTGTTTCGCAAAGACAGCTTCGCGATCGCCGCGTCGTACTTCGGGACGGTGCGCCGGCATCCCTCGGCGAAGGGGCCGGTTCCCGTGCTTCGCGATGCGCCCGCGTCGGCCATCGGCCTCTTCGGCATCGACAACCTCCACGAGGTGCACACCGAGCTGCACCCGCTCTACGCGATCGCGATCCAGGTCGAGGCCTCGCCGGCGCGGCAGAGGTGGGTCGCGTTCGCGCGCCGCGGAGGCATGGAGGGCGAGTGCGGCTCGCGTCTCGAGCACACGATCGACGCGAAGCAGCTCGTCCTGCCGCTCGGCGCGGCGGCGGGCGCGTGGACGCGCGTCAGCGGGGAGTTCTTCGACCACGGCCTTCCCGTCGCGGACTGGAGGATCCATGCCGGAAGCGGAAGCGGAAGTGGGAGCGGCGCGCCGAGCCTCGTGATCCCGCTCCCCGACAAGCCGTGCACGGTCGTCGAGGGAGAGATCACGCTCGAGCGCGGCGCCGGCACGGGCGCACCGCTCGCCGCGGGTGAGCCGCCGGTCTCGGAGCCGCTCCTCTGGAACGCGGCGCCGCGGCCGGAGGAGTGGTGTCACGAGGAGGACTGGTTCCGAGAAGTGGAGTGACGCGTCCTCCGATCGTCCGCGGATTGTCGGGGATCGTCCTTCGGATGCCGCTCGTCCGCGCGCGGCCGGCGCTCGTCCCCATTCCGGTGTGGTAGGAAGAACCGATGATCGGCGTCGGTCTGTACGGGCTCGGCCGCCTCGGGCGAAGCCTGTTCCGCCTCCTCTATCCGAGGGAGGACGTGAGGCTGCTCGCGGTGCACGACACCGCGGAGCCGGCGGCGCTCGAGTATCTGCTGCGCTTCGACACCCGTTTGGGCCGCCTGCCCGAGGCGTTGTCGGTCCGAGAGGGGCACCTCTACGTCGCCGGCCGCCGCATTCCGTTTCTCGCCGGCAGCGAGACGCCGGCCGTTCCGCGCTGGGGCGACCTCGGCGTCCACACCGTGCTCGACGCGTCGACGGCGCCGCGCACGCGGCGCGATCTCGAGGCGCACCTCGACGCCGGAGCGCGGCGGGTGATCCTGCTCGCTCCCCCGGTCGAGCCGGCCGACGCGACGATCGTGATCGGGGTCAACGAGGAGGCGATCTCTCCGTCGCATCGAATCGTGTCGGCCGCGACGGGCACGGCGCACTGCCTGGCGCCGGTCGGTGCGATTCTGGCCGGCGCGTTCGGGGTTCGGCGCGCCCTCTATACCTCGGTGCACTCGTACACGACCGCGCACCAGCTCGCCGACGTGCCCGCCGAGGACCAGCGGCGGGGCCGCGCGGCCGCCGAGAACATCATTCCGCAGGACTCGCGCTCGGCGTCGATCGTCGAGGAGCTCGTCCCTGGGCTCCGCGGGCGCCTCACCGGCTTCGCGGTCAACGTCCCCGTCTCGCGCGGCTCGGCGGTCGACCTGGTGTGCTGGCACGAGAAGCCGGTGACGGTCGAGGCCGTCAACGAGGTCCTCCGCACGGCGGCCGGAAGCCTTCGCTGGAAGGGCGTTCTCGGCTACGAGACGGAGCCGATCGTTTCCTCCGACGTGGCGGGCTCGTCGAGCTCCGCCGTCGTCGACTCGCTCGCGACGATGGTCCTCCCACCCGGCGTGTCGAAGACGCTCTCCTGGTACGACGAGGACTCGGGCTACGCCGCACGCGCGGTCGATCTCGTGGAGCGCTATGCCGCGAAGGAAGCGGAGGCGGCGGCGTGACCGTGCGCCTCGGCATCAACGGGTTCGGCCGCATCGGGCGCAGCGTCTTCCGGATCCTGGAGCAGCGGAGGGACATGGAGGTCGTCGCGGTGAACGACCTCGCGACGAACGAGCACCTCGCCTACCTGCTCCGGTACGACACGGTGATGGGCGCGTTCGACGCGGACGTGCGCACCGAGGCCGACCACATGACGGTGAACGGGCGCCGCGTCGCGATGACGGCCCAGAAGGATCCCGCGAAGATTCCGTGGCGTGAGCACGGCGTCGACGTGGTCGTCGAGTCGACCGGCAGGATACTGACCCGCGACGCCCTGTCGAAGCATCTCGACGCGGGCGCGCGCAAGGTCGTCCTCACGGTCCCGGCGAAGGACGAGATCGACGCGATGATCGTGATGGGCGTCAACGAGGACTCGCTTCGGCCGGAGCACCGCATCGTCTCCAACGCTTCGTGCACGACGAACTGCCTCGCACCGATCGCGAAGATCCTCGACGAGAGCTTCGGCGTCGAGGAGGGGCTGATGACGACGGTCCACGCCTACACGAACGACCAGCGGCTCGCCGACGTGCCGCACAAGGACCTCCGCCGCAGCCGCGCCGCGGCGGAGAACATCATCCCGACGACGACGGGCGCCGCACGTGCCGTCGGCAAGGTGCTTCCGCAGCTGAAGGGACGGCTCGACGGCCTCGCGATGCGCGTGCCTGTGCCCGACGGCTCGATCGTGGACCTGACGTGCCGCGTCCGCGCGAAGCCGTCGCGCGACGACGTCAACGGCGCCGTTCGCGCGGCCGCGAGCGGACCGCTGTCGCGCATCGTCGAGTACAGCGAAGCGCCGCTCGTCTCCTCCGACATCATCGGAAACCCGCACTCGGCGATCTTCGACGCCCTCTCGACCCGCGCGGAGGGCGATGGCTGGGTGAAGGTCCTCGCCTGGTACGACAACGAGTGGGGCTACTCGAACCGCGTCGTGGATCTCGTCGAGCGCCTCGCCGCGATCGGCAGCTGACGTGGTCCGGCTGCTCGCCGTTGTTCTCTCGATCGCCGCTCTGGTCCAGGAGCCCGACCAGAAACCAGAAACGAGCAGCCAGAACCCCGCTCTCGTCCCCGGCGCGATCTCCGAGCGCATCGCCTGCGGCGCCGACGCGAAGCAGGGCTATTCGGTCTTCCTGCCCTCGACGTACTCGGCCGCGCGCCGCTGGCCGGTCGTCTATTTCCTGGACGCGCGCGGCAACGCGAAGGTCCCGCTCGAGCGCTTCCGCGCCGGTGCCGAGGAGCTCGGGTTCGTGCTCGTCTCCTCGTACAACAGCCGCAGCGACACGAAGGACGACCCGAACACGCCCGCGCTGCGCGCGATGTGGAAGGACGCGCACGAGCGGCTCGCGGTCGATGACCGCCGCGCGTACCTGTCCGGCTTCTCCGGCGGCGCGCGCGCGAGCGTGGCGATGGCCCTCCTCGCGCCCTCGGCGATCGCGGGCGTCGTCGGCTGCGGCGCGGGATTCGCCGACGAGGACGCGCCGATCAAGAGCCTCGCCTTCCCGTACTTCGGCACCGTCGGCGAGCGCGACATGAACTACTACGAGATGCGCGGGCTCGACGAGAAGCTCGCGAAGGCGAAGGCCGCCTACCGCATCGGCTTCTTCGACGGCGGACACGAGTGGGCGCCGGAGGCGCTGGCGCGCGAGGCGCTCGCGTTTCTCGAGGTCCGCGCGATGCGGTCCGGCCTCCGACCCGTGGACGCGGCGCTGGCGGCGAGGCTCTACGGCGAGGACCTCGAGCGGGCGAAGGCGCTCGAGGCGGCGGGGCGCCCCGACAGGGCCCTCCAGCGGCTGCGGGACGCGGCGCGCGACTTCGACGGGCTCTGCGACGTCGCGGCGGCGAGGTCGGGCACGGAGCGGCTGGAGAAGGCCGGCGACGCGGCGCGGCTCGAGAAGGAGGCGCGCAAGCGCGACGAGAGGGACCGCGGGCAGCTCCACCGCATCTCCGCGAGACTGTCGCAGGCGCTCGCCGAGGCAGATCCTCCCGCGTCGGCCGTCCTCGCCAACGAGCTCGGCGTGCCGGCCCTGCGCGAGCGGGCCGCCTCGTCCGACGCGAACGATCGCCTCTCCGCCGAGCGCATCATCGCGAACCTGCGAGCCCAGACCGGGTTCTACCTGCCGGAGCACTTCCTCGAGCGCGGCGACCTGACCCGCGCGCGCCTGCTCCTCGGCGTCGCGGGCTCGATCGATCCGCAGAACCCCGCCGGCGACTACAATCTCGCCTGCGCCTCCGCGCGCTCGGGCGACGTCGCGCTCGCGTTGAGGGATCTCGACCATGCGCTCGCCAAGGGCTTCAAGAACCTCCAGATGATCGACACGGATCCGGACTTCGAGAAGATCCGGACCGATCCCCGATTCCAGAAGTGGCTGCAGGACGCCAGGGCGAAGTCGTGACCGACGATCTCCTCCGCGAGGAGCTCGAGGCGCTCGGCGCCGCAGTCCGCTCCATGGACCAGGGCTTCCGCGAGCTGCCCGACGCGGGCGCCATGTCCGACCCACGCGTCGCGCGGATCCTCCTCGAGACGGCCGAGCGCCTCCGCGACAACTTCCCGTATCAGCACCCGCTCTACGCGGGCCAGATGCTGAAGCCGCCGCATCCCGTCGCGCGGCTCGCGTACGCGCTCGCGCAGCGGATCAACCCGAACAACCACGCGCTCGACGGCGGCCGCGCGAGCTCGCGCATGGAGCGCGAGGCGGTCGCGAGGATCGCCGCGATGTTCGGCTGGGACGAGCCCGGATTCCTCGGCCACCTCTGCGGCGGCGGCACGATGGCGAACCTCGAGGCGCTCTGGGTGGCGGGACGGCTGCACCCCGGCGGCGCGGTGGTCGCGTCCTCGCAGGCCCACTACACGCACGGCAGGATCTCGGCGGTCCTCGGGCTGCCCTTCGAGTCCGTCCCGTGCGACGCGCTCGGCCGGATGGACACGGGCGCGCTCGCGCGTCGTCTCGAGCGCGGCGGCGTGGCCGCCGTGGTCGCGACGCTGGGCACGACGGCGACCGGCTCCGTCGACCCGCTGCCCGAGATCCTCGAAACGGCACGGCGGTCGGACGCGCGCGTCCACGTCGACGCGGCCTACGGCGGCTACTTCGCGCTCGCCTCGAATCTCGACGCGCCGGCCCGCGCGGCGTTCGACCGCATCGCGGACGCCGACTCGATCGTCGTGGATCCGCACAAGCACGGCTTGCAGCCGTACGGCTGCGGCTGCGTCCTCTTCCGCGATCCGTCGGTCGGCCGGCTCTACAAGCACGACTCGCCGTACACGTACTTCACGTCGGACGAGCTCCACCTCGGCGAGATCAGCCTCGAGTGCTCGCGCGCGGGCGCGTCCGCCGTCGCGCTCTGGGCGACGCAGCGCCTGCTGCCCCCGGTGGCCGGCGGCGAGTTCGCGCGCGGGCTCGAGAGCGGACGGGCGGCGGCGCTTGCGCTCCACGAGCGCGTCGCCACAGACCGCCGCTTCGTCCGCGGGCTGCGCCCGGAGCTCGACATCGTGGTCTGGCTGCCGCGCGCCCCGTCGGCCCGGGCGGCGTCCGAGCTCTCGCGGCGCGTCTTCGACGAGGCCGAGCGGCGAGGCCTCTACCTCGCCGTCGCGCAGCTGCCGGCCGAGTTCTTCGCGCTCGCGGAGGCGGGCGTCGCGCGCGACGCGGACACGGTCGCATGCCTGCGCTCGGTGCTCATGAAGCCAGAGCACGCGGACTGGGTCGACGAGATCTGGAAGAGGCTGGGGGACGCGGTCGACGCGGTGAACGCCGGCTGACCATCAGCCGCGGCCGGCGGCTCCCGGGTTCTCGTCCGGCAGTTCGATGTCCGCCGGCGGCCGGCTCAGCTCGTCGAGCAGCCGGCCGAGGTTCCAGCTGTCCCAACCCTCGACGATCCGTCCGTTCTGGAATCGCATCCAGGAGATGCCGCGGAAGAGGGTCTCGCGTCCGCTCGCCTTGGGACCGAGCGCATCGCCGCGATGGGTCCCCGACGCGGACCATCGGATCGCCACCTCGTCGCCCTGGGCGATGACCCCCTCGACGACCACCTTGAGATCGGGAATCGCTCCCAGGAGGGCCGCCCGCGCCGCGAGGAAATCCCGAGGACCGCGGACATCGCCGCCCTCCATGTGCCCCTCGCACGGATCCGCGAGCAGCTCGACGACGGTCGCGTCGCGCCTCTGGGTCCAGACCTCATCGAACCATCTGTGTGCGAGAACCGCATTGTCCGAGGCCGACATCGAATCCTCCTTCTCCATCAACGGGTCGGGCGCGCGAGGAGCACGACGAGCTCCGCCGAGTCCCGGCACGCGACGATCGCATCCGCGAGGCGGTCGCCGTTCAAATCCGCGAGCACGAGCCGGTCGGGCCGGCACGGCAGTGGAACGCGGCTCGTGCGCGATGCGGACAGGCCGCCGGGACCGCCGAGCGAGACCGTGAGGGTGGACGATCCGTGGTCGGCGGTCACCGCGTCGGCGATCCGATCGCCGTTCACGTCGCCGACCGCGACGGCGAGAGGCGCGCTGCCGGTCGCGATGCGAGGCCCGAGGCGGAATCCGCCCTTCCCGTCGCCGAGCAGAAACGTCAGCGCATCGTCGGACGGGTCGGTGAGCTGGCCCGAGTAGTTCTGGACCGCGAGGTCGACGTTGCCGTCGCCGTCGAGGTCGCCCGCGTCCACGGTGAACGGGGCGGGGCCGGCGTGGATCGGAGGGGCGGCGTGGAACCCTCCCCGTCCGTCGCCGCGCAGGACCGTCACCACGCCGAGCTCGTAGCTGGGCGCCACGACGTCGCACCGGCCGTCGCCGTCCAGGTCGCGTGCCTTCAGGTTCCGATACGGCTTGCGGCCGACGTCGATCGGCTCGCCCGGACCCGCGAAGCCGCCGCGGCCGTCGCCCCGCACGAGCGTGAGCCGGTTCTCGCCCCAGGAGTCGACGATCAGGTCGAGGTTGCCGTCGCCGTCCGCGTCGCACGCGTCGATCGTGTGCGGATGCGGCACGCTGTGGACGCGCACGGGCGAGCCCGGCGCCGGACGCAGCCCTCCCCTTCCGTCGCCGAGCAGGACGACGAGGTCGGGCGACTCGTGGTTCGCGACCGCGAGGTCCGGCGAGCCGTCCCGATTGAAGTCGGCGGCCACGATCTCTGTCGGGTGCGGTCCGGCCGGCACGTGCGGTCCCGCGTGAAGGCCGCCCCTGCCGTCGCCGAACAGGATCGTCACGTCGCCGGTTCCGTCCGCTCCGACCGCGACGTCGAGGCGGCCGTCGCGGTCGAAGTCGCCGGTCGCGAGCGCCCCGGGCTGCCGCCCGGCTCCGAGCGGGATGCGCCGGGCCTCTCCGAACGACGAGGGGGACGCGGCCGGCCCGGGCGCGAGTGCAAGGACGGCCGCCGCCGCCGGCGCGGCGAGCCCGGCGAGGGCGACGCCCCGCATCACCGTCCGTCGCGGAAGACCGAGGCGTGGTCGGCCGCGAACTGACGAAAGGTTCCCGCCGGCCGGCCGGTGATCCGCGCGACCGTGTCCGACACCGCGGCGCCGTATCCCTCACGGAAGGAGGCGAAGAGGACGAGCATGTCGTCCGCGAGCCAGCGCGGCACGCCGTCCGAGAGCATCTGCTTGAGCGCGTATTCCGGCGCGACGTGCACGAACGACACGGAGCGGCCCGTCGCCTCGCCGATCGCGTCGGCGATCTCGTCGAACGTGAGCGCCTCCGGACCGGTCAGGTCGTAGATGTGCCGCGAGTGTCCGTCCTCCATCAGCGCGCGTACGGCGACGGCGGCGACGTCGCGCGCGTCGACGAGAGCGACCGCGCCCGTCCCGATCGGCGCCGAGAACGTCCCGGCCATCGCGATGGTCCGCGCATAGACGAGCGCCTGCTGCATGTACAGGCTGGGGCGGAGAAACGTGAAGTCGAGCCCGGTCGACTCCACCTTCTTCTCGCCCGACCAGTGCCAGCGGCCGATCTGCGTCCCCGAATCGGGACCGCCGGCGACGGAGACCTTCACGATGCGCTTCACGCCCGCGGCGACGGACGCGTCCGCGACGTTGCCGTCGTACGTGAGCATGTCGCGGTGCGCCGGGGTCAGGAGGAAGACGCGCTCGACGCCGGCGAGCGCCGGCCCGAGAGTCTGGGGACGAGCGAGGTCGCCCGTCACGATCTCGACGCCGGGAAGCCGGATGGCGGAGGCGGCCACGGGATCCCGCACGAGCGCGCGAACGGACACGCCGGTCGCGGCGAGCTGACGGACGACCTCGCGCCCGACCTTGCCTGTCGCTCCGGTGACGAGGATCAAGGGAAGTCCTCCCGGGAGAAACGTCTGGTGTGCCCGGATCATGGCACAGGTGGGGAGGGACCGGCCGGCCTATGGGATCAGCAGCACCTTCCCGGCGGTCTCGCGCGCCTCGAGCGCCCGATGCGCCGCGGCCGCGTCGGCGAGCGGGACCTCGCGGTCGATGCGGACCCTCAGCGTCCCGTCGCGCACCCATCCCAGGACCTCGTTCGCGCGCCACATCAGCTCCTCGCGCGTCGCCGAGTAGTGGCCGAGGGTCGGCCGCGTCAGGTACAGCGAGCCCCCCTGCGAGAGCCGCAGCGGGTCGAAGGGCGGCACGGGACCGCTCGACTGGCCGAACGTGACGAGCATTCCGCGCGGGGCGAGGCTCGCGAGGCTCTTGTCGAAGGTCGTGCGGCCGACCGAGTCGTAGACGACCTGCACGCCGCGGCCGTCGGTGAGCTCCTTCGCGGCCGCGAGGAAGTCCTCCTTCGTGTAGTCGACCACGCGGACGGCGCCGGCCTCGCGCGCGAGGCGCACCTTCTCGGCGCTGCCCGCGGTTCCGAGCACGGCGGCTCCGACCAGCGTCGCGATCTGGGTCAGGAGCAGGCCGACGCCCCCGGCCGCGGCGTGCACGATGCACGTGTCGCCGGGCTTCAGCACGTAGGTCGAGCGGGCCAGGTAGTGCGCGGTCATGCCCTGAAGCATGACCGCCGCCGCCTGCTTCGAGGTCACGCCGTCCGGAACCGGCACGAGGCGCTGCGCCGGCGCGACGATGCGCGTGGCGTACGCACCGAAGGTCCCGTACCAGGCGACGCGCTCTCCTTTCCGCACGCCGGTGACGCCCTCGCCCGTCGCGAGCACGGTGCCGGCTCCCTCCTGGCCCAGCGTGTAGGGCAGCGGCGTCTTGTAGAGGCCGGTGCGGTTGTAGACGTCGATGAAATTGACGCCGGCGGCCTCGACGGCCACCAGCGCCTCGCCCTTGACGGGCGTCGGGTCGGGCAGCTCCTCGAGGCGCATCGCCTCGGGCCCGCCGTTCTGATGGATGCGGATGGCTTTCATGTCAGCGAACTATGGCGTGAGAGAGAAATGGGTTTCTGGTTTCTAGTTGAGGCTCGT
>DATBBK010000042.1:0-5683 GCA_036271035.1 Thermoanaerobaculia bacterium
ATGAAGCGCCGGTAGGAGTCGTAGGCGAACCGCTGGTCGCCGCCCGCGCCGGCCAGCCCCTGCACGGACTCGTCGTTCAGGCCCAGGTTCAGGATCGTGTCCATCATGCCGGGCATCGACGAGCGCGCGCCCGAGCGGACGGAGACGAGGAGCGGATTCGCGGGATCGCCGAAGCGCTTGTCCGCGTCGTGCTCGAGGTGGGCCAGCGCGGACTCGACCTCCGCGCGGATGCCGTCGAGGCTCGCGCCGCGCGACACGTCGGCGCACACCGACGTCTCGATCGTGAACCCGGGAGGCACCGGGATTCCGAGCGCCGTCATCTCGGCGAGGCCCGCGCCCTTGCCGCCGAGAGTTTCCTTGCCGAGACCGGCGCCTTCGGCGGCGCCGTTTCCAAACGTGAAGACGCGTTTCATGGATCGACCTTTTCGACTTTCTCGACAACTTTCTCTACAACGATTTCCGAGAAGTCCGCGAGGCGCCCGAATTCTTGCCGAATCGAGGACAGGAGCGCCAGCCGATTCCGCCGGAGGTCCTCCTCGGGACAGTTGACCAGCACGTCCACGAAGAAACGGTCGAGGGAGGGTGAAATCGAGGCGATCGTCTCCATCGCCTCCCGATACTGCCGCTCCTTCGTGAAGGCCTCGATCGCGCTGCGCGCCTGCAGGAAGTCCGTCCCGAGCGCCTTCTCGGCTTCCTCGCGATAGAGCTCCGGGCGCGGCTCGCCCGGGCGCTCGTCCCCGAGGATGTTGCGGATGCGCTTGAACGCGGTGGTGAGCGAACGGAAGTCCATGTGGCGCCGCGCGTCCGAGAGGGCCCGCGCGCGCTCCGCCGCGTCCGCGAAGTCCCACACGCCCACGTTCAGGACGGCCGAGACCTCGTCGTACGAGTGGCCGCGCCGCTCGAGGAAGTGCCGCAGCCGCTCCGCGAAGAAGCGCTCGAGCTCGGCGAGGGCGGCGTCGGCGCCCGGCCCGTCGAGCGACGACGGGTACAGCGAGAGCGCGTGGCGCGCGACAGTGCTCCAGTCGGCGCGCCAGTTGCGCCCGACCGCGATCGCGACGGCGCCGAGGCCGGCGCGGCGCAGCCCGTAGGGATCGCGCGAGCCGGTGGGAGCGAGCCCGATCCGGAACAGCCCGGCGAGGGAGTCGAAGCGATCGGCGAGGGAGACGATCGCGCCGCTCGCCTCGCGCGGCGGGTCGTCCGCGCCCGACGTCGGACGGTAGTGGTCGTAGATCGCCTTCCACACCGCGTCGGCGTGGCGGTCGCGCCGCGCGTAGATGCCGCCGATCACGCCCTGAAGGTCCGTGAACTCGCGGACCACCTGAGTCGTCAGATCCGCCTTCGACAGCCGCCCCGCCGTGGACGCGTGTTCGGAGAGGTCCGGCCGGCCGACGCTCTCCGCGATCGCCGCCCCGAGCGCCGCGATGCGCTCGCTCTTCTGGAGGTAGTCGCCGAGCCGGTCCTGGAAGGTCAGCTTCGAGAGCCGCGTGACGCGGTCCTCGAGGCGCTCGCGCACGTCCTCCTCGAAGAAGAAGCGCGCGTCCGCGAGGCGGGCGTTCAGGACCCACTCGCAGCCCTTCGCAATGAAGCCCTTGCGGTCCTCGGAGTTGTCCATCACCGCGATGAAGTGCGGCAGCAGCCCACCCGGACCGCGCACCGGCAAGAACTTCTGGTGCGTGCGCATGGCCGTGACGGTGATCTCCTCCGGAAGCTCGAGGAATTCCGGTGAGAACGCGCCGCGCACGATGCCCGGCCACTCGACGAGATCGGCGAGCGTCTGCGCCAGGTCCACGTGCGCCTCGATCTGGCCGCCGACCTGGGTCGCGAGCTTGCGCGCGCTCTCGAGGATCCGGATGCGCCGCGCCTCGGGATCGGGCTCGACGAAGTGAGAGCGCAGAGCCGTCAGGTAGTCGTCCGGTCCCGAGATCGTGAGCTCGCCGTCGGAGAGGACGCGATGCCCGAGCGTCGTCGCGCCCGCGCGCACCCCGTGGATCTCGAGCGGAACGACGGCGCCGCCGAGCAGCGCGAGCACGCCGCGGACCGGGCGCACGAACGGACGGTCGCCCGCGCCCCAGCGCATCGTCTTCGGAAACGACAACCCGTCGATCACGCGCGGCAGCACCTCGGCGAGGATCTCGGCGGCGCCGCGGCCGGGCGTCGTCTTCCGCGCCGCGACGGTCTTCCCGCGCGGGGAGTCGACGACGACGAGGTCCCCGACGTCGACCTTCTGCGCTCGCGCGAAGCCCTCCGCGGCCTTCTTCGGCTTTCCGTCCGCGTCGAAGGCGCTGGCCGCCGGAGGACCGAGGACTTCCTCGAACCGGTCGGCCTGCCGCTCGGGCAGGCCGCGCAGGACCACGGCGAGCCGCCGCGGCGTCGCGTACGACTCGACGGACGCGGCCGGGATTCCCTCCTCCGCGACGACCTCCGCGAGGCGGCGCGACAGCTCGAGCCGCGCCGGCAGCAGCGCCGGGGCCGGGATCTCTTCCGTCCGAATCTCGAATAAGAAGTCGCGGTCGCTCAAGAGATGTCGCTCAAGAGATGTCGCTCATTACGGAATCGCTCACGAGGAAAAGATCGATGGATCGACGGCCGCCCCGTTCGGCGGCGGAGAGGACGAACTCGGCTCAAACCGCAGCGGGTTCCGGCTCGGGGAGCGGGGACCGCTGACCTTCCTGTCCCGACACGTACGCCCGCGCGCACGCGCAGGAGAGCTCTCGGATGCGGCGAATGATCCCGACGCGATCCGTCGCGGAGACCGCGCCGCGCGCATCGAGGATGTTGAACTGGTGCGAGCACACGAGCGCGGCCTCGTACGCCGGGATCACCAGCCCCGCGTCGAGGCACCGCTTCGCCTCGCGCTCGTGCCGGTCGAGCATCCACTGCGCGAGCTCCGCGTCGGCGACCTCGAAGTCGTACTTCGACATCTCGATCTCGTCGCGCCGCCGGACCTGGCCGTACGAGAGCGTGTCGTTCCACATCACGTCGTAGACCGAGTCGAGCTTGTTCAGGAACATCGCGATCCGCTCGAGGCCGTACGTGATCTCCGCCGAGACGGGCGACAGGTCGATGCCGCCCGCCTGCTGGAAGTACGTGAACTGAGTGATCTCCATGCCGTCCATGACGACCTGCCAGCCGACGCCCCACGCCCCGAGCGTCGGCGACTCCCAGTTGTCCTCCTCGAAGCGGACGTCGTGCTCCGCCAGGACGATCCCGAGCCGCTCGAGGCTGCGGAGGTAGACGTCCTGGACGTCGTCGGGCGACGGCTTGAGGACGACCTGGAACTGGAGGTGCTTGCCCAGGCGCATCGGGTTCTCGCCGTAGCGCCCGTCCGCGGGGCGGCGCGACGGCTGGACGTACGCGGCGCGCCACGGGTCGGGTCCGAGGACCCTCAAGAACGTCGCCGGATGCATCGTCCCGGCGCCCACGGGCAGGTCGTATCCCTGCTCGATGAGGCAGCCCTCGCCGGCCCAGAATGCGGTCAGCTCCGCGATCAGCTGCTGGAGCGTGCAGCGGCCGGCGGCGCCCGTGAGCGAATCGACGTAGTGCGCGTCGTGCTGCATGTGGACGTCGGGCGGAAGACCGCGGCGCTCAGGCACGGGAAAAAGCCTCTCCAGTCAGCATTACGCGCAGTTTACCGTAGGGGTGCCGGCCCGCCGTGCGGCGCGGTGGACACACCGGTCTAGCCCAACACTTCCTCCATCACCCGCTGGCTCTTCAGCTCGTGCCCGAGGAAATGGCGCCGCGCCCGCCGCGAGACGGCGGCGATCTCGGGGAGGCACTTGGGCCGCGACGCGAAGTCGAGCGGCGCGGCGAGAAACGCGAGCAGAGTGCGGTGCGCGTCGGGAGTCAGCCGCAGCGCCTCCGTGCGCCGGCACTCGGGGCCGACGAAGCCCGGCCGCGCCTCCTCGAAGAGGATCGGCTCGTCCGTCTCGAGCGGGCGCCCGCAGCCCGCGCACTCGCGCGGCGACGGCAGGAGGCCGGAGAGCTTCAGGATCCAGACGTCGAAGTAGGCGCCCGCCAGTGAGGCGGTTGCGCCTTCGAAGAGACCGTCCATGACGTGTCGCGCGAGGCGGTAGAACGGCTCGGCCGGCTCGGACTCGGAGACGAACGTCTCGAGGCTCTCGGCGAGGGCCGACAGCAGGAGCGCGCGGTCCAGGTGGTCCTTCGACAGGGAGAAGGAGGGACGGATCGGGTCGGCGGCGTTGATCGAGACGAGGTCCTTGCCCTCCTTCTCGTAGTAGACGACGCGCGCCTCCGTCATCGGCTCGAGCGTGCCAGCGAACGCGCTCTTCACCCGGCGGGCGCCGCGCGCGACGCCGCGCTTCTTGCCGTTCTCGCGGGTCAGAAACGAGACGATTCGATCGGTCTCGCGCAGCGCGTAGGTTCCGAGGATGAAGGAGTCGGCGGTGTGGAGACGCACGGACCGATATTCTCAGGAGACGCGTGAGACGGAAGACGAGAAGCGTGAGAGATGGCCCATCAGCATGCCTCCGGCGACCGGACTCCGAATTAAATTCGGAGATTATTATCATTTGCCGAATTAAAGATGGATAAACAGCCAGAACGCCTTCCGAGCGGCGTGTGGACCCTGGGATGGGTGTCGTTTCTGTCCGACGTCGCGTCCGACATGATCTTCCCGCTCCTGCCCGACTTCCTCACGCGCGTGCTCGGCGCGGGACCCGCGGCCCTCGGCCTGATCGAGGGCGTCGCGGAGGCGACGGCGTCTCTGATGAAGGCGGTCTCGGGCTGGTGGTCCGACCGGGTCCGACGACGCAAGCCGATCGTCGTCGCCGGCTATTCGATCGCCGCCGCGGCCCGGCCGCTCATCGGCCTCGCGGCGAGCTGGCCGCAGGTGCTCGCGATCCGCTTCGCCGATCGCGTCGGCAAGGGAGTCCGGACGTCGCCGCGCGACGCGCTGCTCGCGGACCTCGTGCCGGCGGGCGAGCGCGGGCGCGCGTACGGGCTTCAGCGCGCGATGGACAACGCGGGCGCGCTCGTCGGTCCGCTGCTCGCCGCGGCCCTACTGAAATTCTTTCTCGACGACGAACGACACGTGTTCCTGCTGGCGGCGATCCCGGGCGCGCTCGCGGTCGCGCTGCTCGCGTGGAAGATCAAGGAGACGCCGAAGGAAACGCCCCCTTCACCCCGGCCCTCTTCCCCCGTCCCGGGCGAGAGGGAGATGGCTTCGCTCCCCTCGCGCCTCAAGCTCGCTATCGGGATCTTCGTCCTCTTCACCCTTGCGAGCGCGACCGACGCCTTTCTCCTCCTGCGCGCGCGCGACCTCGGAGTCGCGCTCTGGGAGATCCCGCTGCTCTGGGCGATGTTCAACGGGCTGAAGGCGGCGGCCGGCGTGCCGGGAGGCATCCTCGCGGACCGGCTCGGCCGGATCCGCACGATCCTGGCGGGCTGGGTCGTCTACGCCGTCGCGTACGCGGGATTCGCGCTCGCCTCCCGCCCCGCGCACCTCTGGGGGCTGTTCGCCTTCTACTCGCTCTTCTATGCGCTCACCGAAGGAGCCGAGCGTGCTCTCGTCGCCGACCTCGCGCCGCCGCGGATGCGCGGCCGCGCCTTCGGAGCGTTCCACGCGAGCGTCGGACTCGCCGCGCTTCCCGCCTCGATCCTCTTCGGCGTCCTCTGGAAGGCGTACAGCCCGGCGGCCGCGTTCTTCACCGGAGCGGCGCTCGCG
>DATBBK010000043.1:0-25364 GCA_036271035.1 Thermoanaerobaculia bacterium
CTACCGCCACCCTCTCCCCGCCGAGTCGCGCGGTGAGCTGGCGCCCGAGGACGCGGCCAGGGCGTTCCGCGTCGTGCTCGCCGACTACGTGACCATGGACGCGGGCACCGGGCTCGTCCACACCGCGCCCGGCCACGGCGAGGACGACTTCCAGACCGGCAAGCGCGAGGGGCTGCCGATCCTCTCCCCCGTCGACGAGGCCGGCCGCTTCACCACCGTGTCCAAGTACCGCGGCACCAAGGTCCTCGAGGCGAACAAGGCGATCATCGAAGACCTGCGGGCCGCGGGAGCGCTCGTCCACGCCGACGAGAAGTTCCGCCACGAGTATCCGCACTGCTGGCGCTGCAAGAACCCCGTCATCTTCCGCGCGACCGTGCAGTGGTTCGTCCGCCTCGACGACCCGCGCACCGACGTGCGCGCCGGCGCGCTCGCCGCGATCCGGCGCGTGAGCTGGATCCCGCCGTGGGGCGAGAACCGGATCGCCGGGATGGTCGAGAACCGCCGCGAGTGGGTCGTCTCGCGCCAGCGCCGCTGGGGCTCACCGATCTCTCTCCTCTATGCCATGCGCGACGGCGAGCGCGCCGAGATCTACCCCTGGAAGGACTCGCGCGCCGAGCAGGAGAAATACTTCGACCGGCTGGCCGGTATCTTCGAGAGGGAGGGCGGCGACGCCTGGTACGCCCGTCCCGCGGAGGACTTCCTGCCGCCGGACGCCGACCGGCGGGGGTTCGACGCGTTCGAGAAGGAGACGGACATCCTCGACGTGTGGTTCGACTCCGGGGTCTCGCACATGGCCGTCCTGCGGTCCGGCGAGTGGCCCGAGCTCCTGAAGGGCGGGGACGGTCCGCCCGCCGACGTCTACCTCGAGGGCCACGACCAGCACCGCGGCTGGTTCCAGTCGTCGCTCTTGACGTCCGTCGCCCTCTTCGGCGACGCGCCGTATCGGACCGTCATCACCCACGGGTTCTTCCAGGACGTCTCGGGGCGCAAGATGTCGAAGTCGCTCGGCAACGTCGTCGAGCCGCAGGAGCTGATCCGCCGTTTTGGCGCGGACATCCTCCGGCTGTGGGTCTTCTCGCTCGACTACCGCGACGACACCCCGATCTCCGAGGAGATCCTCGCGCGCTGCGCCGAGGGATACCGGAAGATCCGCAATACGGCCCGGTACCTCATCTCGAACCTCTACGACTTCGACCCGGCGAAGGACTCGGTCGCGCCCGGCGCGATGACGGCCCTCGACCGGTACGTCCTCGCGCAGACCGGCGAGGTCGCGCGCCGCATCGTGAAAGCCTACGAGGACTACGAGTTTCACCTCGTCTACCATCACCTCGTGAACCTCTGCGCGACGACGCTGTCGGCCTTCTATCTCGACATCGTGAAGGATCGCCTCTACGCGTCGCGCGCCGACTCGCTCGAGCGCCGCGCGGCCCAGACCGCGATGTATCGGATCGGTCGTGCGATCGCGACGCTGGTCGCGCCGGTGCTGCCGTTCACCTCCGAGGAGGTCTGGCAGGCGCTGCCGGGAAACAAGGAAGAATCGGTCCATTTCGCGCGTTTCGAAGCGCTGGACGACGTGGCGCAAGAATCCATCCCCCGGGATTCCTGGGACAGATTGACGCGATTTCGCGAGGAAGTGGCCGTGATGCTCGAGGACGCGCGGCGGGAGAAGCGCATCGGCTCGTCGCTCGAGGCGGCCGTCGTCCTCGGCCCGAGCGACGCCCTGAGTCGTGACCGCGAGTCGGTCGGGGCGGCCGGCTCCGGGCTCGCGGACCTCCTCATCGTGTCCGAGACCGTCGAGGGCGGCGGCGGCGAGACCGACGCCTGGCGCGACTCGCAGGCCTACCCCGGACTTCGGATGGCGTTCCGGCGCGCGCGCGGCCGGCGCTGCGACCGCTGCTGGAAGGTCACGCCCGAGGCCGATGCGACGGGACTCTGCGACCGCTGCCGCAGCGTGATCGGAGAGGCGGCGGCCTGATGCGCGCCGGTTCCCTCCGCGAGTCGACCCTCTACCGTGGCGCCTACCTCGCCGTCTCGCTCGCGGTCCTCTTCCTCGACCAGTGGACGAAGGGTTACATCACGCGAACGATGGAGGTCCACCAGTCGCGCTCGATCCTGGAGGACGTCTTCGACCTGACCTACGTCCGCAACACGGGCGCCGCGTTCGGCCTCTTCGCGTCGGTCGACTCGTCGATCAAGGCGATCCTCCTGAACAGCGTCGCCGTCGTGGTGTTCTTGATCGTCTCCGCCTACGCGCTGCGCTCCTCTCACAAGAGCGTGCGCCTGCAGGTCGGACTCGCGCTGATCCTCGGCGGCGCGGTGGGCAACCTGATGGACCGCGTCCGCTTCGGCTATGTGGTCGACTTCCTCGACTTCGCCATCTCCGGGCACCACTGGCCCGCGTTCAACGTGGCGGACTCCGCCATCTGCATCGGCGTGGGCCTGCTCTTCCTCGACATGCTCCGCAACGAGGAAGAGCCCGCGCCAAGTCCCGACGCGGCGCCGCAGGGGTAAGCCATCTTTCCGCGGCTCGTCCACATCGGGAGCTTCTATCTCCCAACCTACGGCGTCATCCTCGCGATCGCGTACCTGACGGGAATCTGGCTGCTGCGCCGCAAGGCGCGCGCCGACGGGCTGCCCGACCAGAAGATCCTCGATCTCTCGCTGTACATCCTGGCCGCCGCGATTCTGGGCGCGAAGCTCCTGCTCATCGCCGTCGAGTGGCGCCGCTATCTCGCGAATCCCGCGAGCCTCATCGAGGTGCTCCGCTCCGGCGGCGTCTTCTACGGCGGGCTCATCTGCGCGACCACCGTCGCGATCGTCTACATGCACCGCCACGCGCTGCCGGGCTGGCGCATCGCGGACATGGCCGCCCCGTCCATCGCGCTCGGCGAGGCGATCGGCCGCTGGGGCTGCTTCGCCGCGGGGTGCTGTTACGGCAAGGAGTCGCACGGCCCGTTCGCCGTGACGTTCACGGATCCCTTCGCGCACGACGCGGTCGGGACGCCGCTCGGCGTTCCGCTCCATCCGACGCAGATCTACCTCTCGCTCAACGCGCTGCTGATCTTCGCGATCCTGCAGTGGGCGTATCGCCGCAAGACGTTCGACGGCGAGGTCTTCTGGCTGTACGTCCTCCTGTACGCGATCACCCGCGGGATCCTCGAGATCTGGCGCGGCGACATCGTGCGGGGCTTCGTCATCCCGAACGTCCTCTCGACGTCCCAGGCGATCGGACTCGTCGGCGCGATCGTCGCCGGAGCGATGCTCGTCGTGCTCTCGCGCCGCGATCGGGTCGAGGAGAGCTAGCCGTCCGGGCGTGCCCGCCCAGGCGTAACGGCGCGGGCGCATCGCCGTGCCGGGCGCTGTCGTAGCATCGGCGCGCGTGACCGGCAGACTCCGCACGTTCCGGGTCGGTGCCCCATCCGCGGGGACGCGTCTCGACCTCTTCCTCGCGGCCGCCTGCTCCGACCTGTCCCGGTCGCGGATCCAGAAGCTCATCGCCGAGGGCGCGGTCCGCGTGGACGGCGGCCCGGCGCGGCGCGCGCACCACGTGCACATCGGCGAGGAGGTGACCGTCGAGGTCGCCGAGCCGCGCGAGGTCCCGCTCGAGGCCGAGGCGATCCCGCTCTCGGTCCTCTATGAGGACGGCGACCTGCTCGCGATCGACAAACCGCCGGGGCTCGTCGTCCATCCCGCGCCGGGCCATCCGTCGGGAACGCTCGTCAACGCCCTGCTTCACCACGTGAGGGATCTCGCGGGCATCGGCGGCGAGATGCGGCCCGGCATCGTCCACCGCCTCGACCGCAACACATCCGGCGTTCTGCTCGTCGCGAAGACCGACCGCGCACACCAGCTGATCTCGCGTCAGATGCGGAAGCGCACGCTGAAGAAGGAATACCTCGCCGTGGTGGCCGGCGTGCCGCGCGTGCGAAAGGGCGAGGTCACGCTCGCAATCGGGCGCGACCCGAAGGACCGCAAGCGGATGAAGGCGTTCCGCGCCGCTTCCGGCGCGGCCGGTGCGCTTCCCGCGGGGATCCGGGAGGCGCGAACTCTCTACGAGATCGAGCGCGAGTGGCCGGCGCTCGGGGTCACGCTGCTCCGGTGCCGGCTGGTGACCGGGCGGACGCACCAGATCCGCGTCCACCTCGCGGCGGCGGGACTGCCGGTCGTCGGCGATCCCGTCTACGGGCGCGCGCGCTTCCCGAAGGTCCGCGACGCCGCGCTGCGGAAGATCCTCGAAGAGTTCCCGCGCCAGGCGCTCCACGCCGAGCGCGTGGCGTTCCATCACCCGGCGACGCAGCAGCTGATCGAGGTCGTCGCGCCGGTGCCGGCGGACATGAGGGAGCTGATCCATCGGATCGAGAGCGAGTGAGCGGTCAGCGTGAATGATGCGCCGCACGAATCGAGAAGTCGGGTCTATGCCTGCGACTGAGAGCGAACCGAACGGGAGGCGTCTTGACCGAAGTCCTTTGCGAAGGCCGCCACATGCTGTTTCTGAAGACCGCCAACTGGGAGTACGTCGAGCACCGGATCTCGAAGGAGGCCGCGATGATCGTCGCGGTCACCGCGAACGGGGAGCTCGTGCTCGCCGAGGAGTTCCGGCCGCCGATGGGCCGTCCCGTGATCTCGCTGCCGACGGGCCTCGTCGGCGACGAGGGCGCCGAGGACGCGTCGGACGCGGCGCGGCGTGAGCTCACCGAGGAGACCGGGTACGCCGCGGAGGCGTTCACGCCGATCGGACGCGGGCCGGGCTCGGCGGGCCAGAGCTCCGAGATGATCCTCTTCTTCCTCGCGCGCCCGGCGCGCCTCGCGGGGGATCAGGCCGCGCATGACCGCGGCCGCATCCGCGTACACGTCGTTCCGCTGGCGGAGCTGCGCGCGTGGACGGCCGAGCGGGAGCGCGAGGGCGCGGCGATCGACCCGAAGATCTGGTCGGGGTTGTGGATGGCCGGGATCCTGGAGGCGAAGTCGTCCGCCGCTTCCGACTCTCCCCTATGACGTCATCCTGAGGAGCGAAGCGACGAAGGATCCTCGAGTCGCCTCGCCGCGAATGCCGTCGCTTCGATCCGCGGATCCTTCGCTGCGCTCAGGATGACGTCGGGGAGGGACCGGGTGACGGTCGCCGGACCCGCTATTTCACCGTGATCGTGATCCGCTTCCCGTCCTTCTCCATGACGACGCGGTCTTCCTCGATCCGTTCGATCGTGTAGCCCTCAACGTACGCGCCGACCCCGACGACGCGGTCGTTGACGAGCGCGCGGGGATCGGCCTCCGACCACACGATCCCGCCCAGCTCGACTGAGCCGCCATCGGGAAGCGCCACCTTCCCCTTGTACGACTTCCCCGCCGGCGCCGGAGCCGCGTGTGCGTGAACGGCCGGCGATCCCGTCGCGTTCGACATTCCCTCGGCCGCGCGCGGCGGCGGCGCGACATGGACCGGAGTGGTCTCGATCGAGGCGACGAGCTCGGACGGTCGCTTCGCCACGGTGCCCCCGGCGGACATCGGCGGCGCGACTCGTTCGCGAGGAGTCGGTGCGACGCCCGATCTCGGCGTCGTCGCGACGCTCTGGCGCGGCGTCGGCGCCGCGACGTTGATCGCCGCCATCGCGGGCGCGCCGCCGTCTCCGTCTCCCCCGCCCCGACGGACCTCCGTCGGAACCGCCACCCGCGCCGCGGACGCCTGCGCCGGCTCGAAATTCGACGGCGCGCGGACCGCCCAGATCAACAGCGCGGCGACGGCCGCGATGCCGAGCGCGACGGCGAGTCCGACCATGGTGGAACGAGCGAGCCGCCGGCGCCGCGCGAGACCGGCGTCCGGAAGGGGCGCCGGCGACCACGGCCGCTGTCGCGGCGCCTCACGGTCGGCGGCCTGCTGCGCGCGCTTGAGCGCTTCGTCGATCAGGCTCACGCCACGCCCTCCAGCTCGCGAATCGCCTGCCGCACCGCGCGGCCCTTCAGGTCGTACGTGGCATTGACGTAGCCGTAGAGCAGCGTCTTGTCGCACACCGCGTTGATCAGGCGCGGCACGCCGCGCGCATAGCGATGCACGGCGCGGACCGCGCCGCGGGAGAACGTCGGCCGTCCGTCCGCGCCGGCGACGCGGAGGCGGTGCGAGATGTAGCGCTCCGTCTCGTCGACGTCGAGAGGCTTGAGGTGGTAGCGCACCGTGATTCTCTGGCGGAGCTGCCGCAGCGAGCGCGCGTTCAGCTTGTCGCGGAGCTCCGGCTGGCCGATGAGGACGATCTGGATGAGCTTGCGCCGGTCCGTCTCGAGGTTGGAGAGGAGGCGGACCTGCTCGAGGAGCTCGGGCGCGAGATCCTGCGCCTCGTCAATCAGCAGCACGACGTCGCGCCCCGCCTCGGCCTGCTCGAGGAGGAACGCGTTCAGCACCTCGAGGTACGCGGTGCGATCGCTCCGCGGCATCGGGAGTCCGAGCTCCGTGAGAATCGAGCGGATGAGCTGCGTCCCCGAGACCATCGGGTTGAGGATGAGCGCCGTCTGGTATCCCTCGCCGAGCTCCGCGAGCAGCGCACGGCACACCGTCGTCTTCCCCGCTCCGACCTCACCCGTGAGCTGGATGAACCCCTTGCGCTCCCGGATTCCGAAGAGGACGTGATGGAACGCCTCGCGGTGCTTGTCGGAGAAGAAGAGAAATCTCGGGTCGGGCGTGAGGTTGAACGGCGACTCCTGGAAGCCGTAGAAGTCGTTGTACACCGGGTGGAAGCTTAAGGCAGGAGGCTTGGGGCCCTTCGGACGCGCACCCGCGGGCGCCGCGGCTCTAGTGTCGTCCGTCGGCGCGGGCGGTTCGATCGCGATCTCGGTCTCCGTGGTTCTCACCCGAGCCGCAACCCGAATCCGGCGGCTCTTCTTCCTGTCCGTGGATACGGAGCGGCGGGCCGAAACGTCCAGGGCCGGGATTGCCTCGGGCGCGACGAACCCTCTAGGAGGCCTTCGCGACGGGCGGCCGGCAGTCCTCGCAGGGGTGATACCCCGCCGCCGCGGCCTCGGCCGCCGAGTGGAACGGCACGGTGTTCTTGACGACCAGCGTCTCGATCCCGCCGCACGTCGGGTAACAGTAGAACCGCCCGCCCTCGCTCCCCAGGTAGCGGACGCCGTCCGCGGCCAGCCGCGCGAGCGTCTCGGGGTGGGCGCCCTCGAGCTCGAGGAGCGTCCGCTTGTTGCGCGCGCCGCCGAGCGAGTACGCGCCGATCGTGCCGTCGCTCTTCACGACCCGATGGCAGGGAATCAACAGCGGCACGGGGTTCTTCGCCAGCACCGAGCCCGTCGCGCGGACCGCGCCGGGATGTCCGACCTCCCGCGCGATCCAGCTGTACGGCCGCACCTCGCCGCGCGGGATCTCGAGCGCCTTCATGAGCACGGCCCGCTCGAACTCGGAGAGGCCGCGCAGGTCGAAGCGAAGGTCCGCCGCGGGCTTTCCCTGCAGCTTGCGCACGAGCGCCCGGAGCGACGCGGGCGGCACGGCGTGCTCCCGGGTCGCGGACCGGCCGAACCGCCGGCGGAACGACCTCTCGAAGTCCTCGTCCGAGCGCGCTCGCGTCACCATCGAGATGCCCGCCTTGCTGTGCGCGACGTAGACCGGGCCCACCGGCGAGTCGAGCTTCCAGTAGGAGTCGGCCAGCCCGATGCGCCGCATCACCGCCGGCAGCAGCGTCTCGGGAGCCCCGACTCCGCCGAGCCCGCGCAGAGCGCGCGCGACCCGCAGGTCGTTTCTCACGTTCTTCACCGTTTCACTCCTTCCCGCCGAGATGCGGTCAACGCCTCGCGCAGGGCGTTCACGCCCCGATGGACGTGAGACTTCGTCGTGCCCAGCGGCTGCTCCAGCACGCGCGATACCTCGTCGAGCTGCAGCCCCTCGACGTAGCGCAGGACGAGCGGTGCGCGATACCTCTCCGGCAGCGAGGCGACCAGCGCGGCCATGTCGACGCGCCGTCGCTCGGTCTCGTAGAGCGCGTCGGGCCGCCGCGACTCGTCGTCCGGCGGCTCCCACGCGGCCTCGCCGTCCGCGGAGAGTCCATGGTCGAGCGACACCGTGCGCGGCTTCTTGCCGCGCAGGCGGTTTCGCGCGACGTTGAGCGTGATCCGGTAGAGCCACGCCCGCAGCGCGAGCGCGCGGATCCGCTCCGCGGAGTACCCGCACAGGGCGCGATACGCGCGCACGAACGCGTCCTGCGCGACCTCCTCCGCGTCCTCGCGGTTGCCGGTGACGCGGAGGGCGAACGAGAAGAGGCGGTCCTGGTAGTGGCGCACGACGTCCTCGAACGCCCCGTCGACGCTCTCGGCGAGCCGCGCCCGGAGCCGGTCGTCCTCCATCGTCCTCCCCGCCGCCGCGCGATCCTGCTCCGGCTGGCCGAGCACGAGCCGGTAGACGGGCTCGCTCCCGACGCCGGGCACCCGCCCCGATTCCCGCGCGCCGCACTCCATCATGGCGTCCTCCGCACGAACCAAGAACACGGCGGAGGGGCGAAAGGTTGCGGGGCTCGGAGAGCGGAAGTCGGAGCGCCGGTCGGCGGCGCTATTCTCCCTCGGTTCCCGGCTTCCGAGGCGCGGCGACGGCCTTCTCGAGGATGTCGGACGGCCGCAGCCGCCGCGCGATCGCGCCCGCGATCATCGCCGCGTGGTGGCGGCTGTTCTCGATGAAGATGCGGCTGATCTCCTCGCCGCCGAGGATCGCGCCGGCGAGGTAGAGGTTCGGCACGTTCGACTCGAGCGTCTCCGGGTCGTGCGCGGGCACGCGCAGCGACCCTTCGAGCCGGACGCCGCAGCGCTCGAGCAGGTCGAAGTCGGGCGTATACCCGATCAGCGGGAAGACGGCGTCGGCGGGGATCTCGCGCTCGCCCTCCGGCGTCGCGAGGCGGACCGCCGCCGGCGTGATCGCCGTGACGCAGGTCGAGAAGAACGCGCGGACCGCTCCCGCTTTGATCCGGTTCTCGAGGTCGGGCCGGATCCAGTACTTGACGCGCTCCGAGATCGCCGCCCCGCGCACGATCAGCGTCACGCGCGCGCCGTGGCGGTAGAGATCCAGCGCGGCCTCCGAGGCGGAGTTCTTCGCGCCGACCACGACGACGTCGCGGCCGTAGTACGGATAGCCCGAGACGTATCGCGAGTGCACGTGCGGCAGGCCGTCGCCCGGCACGCCGAGCCGCCGCGGGTTGCCGAAGAAGCCGGTCGCGAGGATCGCCGCCGGCGTGGCGATCGAGAAGGCGCGTCCGCGGGACGACGCCTCGACGTCGAGGCCGCCGCCCGCGCGCGGCGCGACGCGCTCGATCGAGGTCTCCGCGGCGACGCGCACGCCGAATCGGTCCGCGACGCCGCGGTAGTACGCCAGGCTCTCGAGCCGCGTCGGGTGCGCGTCCGGGCTCGCGAACGGGACGCCGGCGATGTCGAGCAGGTCGCGCGTGGAGAACCAGCGCATCTCCTCGGGAAAGCGGTAGATCGTGTCGAGGATCCCGCCCTTGTCGTAGCAGACCGCAGCGAGACCCCGCCGCTGCAGCTCGACGGCGCACGCGATCCCCGTCGGACCCGCGCCGACGATCGCGACGGGAGGAAGCTCGCTGGCCATCGCCGCGATTCTAGATCGCGGCGCGGCGTCGTTCAGCGCGCCGTCGGCGCGGCCTTCAGCTCCTCCATGGAGCGCAGGACGCCGGCGCGCATGACGAAGCGCAGCTTGCGGAGGTTCGCCACGTCACGCGTCGGGTCGGCGGCGACGACGAGCAGATCGGCCGACTTCCCGCGCTCGAGCGTTCCCGTCTCCTTTTCCGCGCCCATCGCGCGGGCGCCGTTCCGCGTCGAGGCGACGAGCACGTCCATCGGACTCATTCCGGCCGCCTGCATCGCCTCCATCTCCGCGTAGACACTCGGGCCGTGGAGCGTGAGCGGATTGCCGGCGTCGGTCCCCATCGCGATCGGGATGCCGGCCGCGGCGACCTTCTTCAGATTCGCCGCCATCACCTCGCGTCCCTCCGCGTCCGCCTTCGTGATGCGTTCGACGACGGGCGCCAGGTCCTTCGTCGACGGCGGGGGCGCGGACGCGATCTTCGCGCGCGTCGCGGCATCGACGCAGCCGTTCGGATCGTCGACCGGTGGCGCCTCGCCGGTGGCCGCCCAACGGAAGAGCCGCCCATAGCCGCCGACGACGGTCAGCGTCGGGCAGTAGATCGTCCCCTTCGCCTTCGCGAGCGAGAGAAACTCGTCGTCGACGTCGTCCTCGCTGACGCTGTGTACGAGCAGCCGCGCTCCCGCGCGCAGCGCCTGCTTCGCCTCGGGGAGACCCGTCGCGTGCACGATCAGGGGCAGACCGAGCCGCGCCGCCTCCTCGCCGGCCGCCATGACGGCCGGAGCGGACGCCTCGACCGTCTGCTCGGACGTCACGATGTACCAGACCTTGACGGCGCGGGCGCCTCGCGCCGCGAGATATCGGACTCCGGCTCGCGCCGCGTCCGGATCCTTCAGGTGAACGAACTGGCGCTCCGCCGGGAGGTTCAGCCAGAAGTCGACCGTGGAGAGCAGGGGCCCGGCCGCCGCGTAGCGCGGCGCCGCGGGATCGTCCTGCTCGCGGCGCGCGAGATCGAGCGACCACGGATAGCCGCCCACGTCGAAGACGGAGGTGACGCCCGAGCAGAGGTCCGTCCGGAAGAAGCGCTCCGGGTGCGCGGCGAGGTCGGCTTCGACGGCATCGTAGGGGTACTTCGCGCGCATGTCGATCGAGTCCGGCCGCCCGTCCGCCCAACCCGTCTGCGCATAGTGGACGTGCGCGTCGACGATGCCGGGCACGATCCAGGAGCCGCTCACGTCGCGCACGGCTGCGCCGGCGGGGGTCTTGCACGAGCTGCCTGCGCACTCGATGCGCCCGTTCACAACGACGACGGTCGCACGAGGGACCGGCGGTGCGCCGGTCCCGTCGATCAGTGTCGCGCCGGAGAGAACGGTCGTGGCGGCGCCGGCGGGCGCCAGGAGGATGCGCAGCGCGAGGGCAAGGAGCATGGCGCCGATTCTATGCGCGACACATTAGCCGCGGCTAATGGGTTTTTTCTGGCCCGCGGCGACACCCCGTCTACAGCCCCTGGATGCGGACCGAGCCGCCGCTCGTGTGCAGCTTCAGCAAGTTGCCGCCCCGGCCGAGCGTCCCGGAGAGGCTGCCCCGCGAGATCTCGCCGTGGACGCGCAGCGGCAGATCCGTCCGCACCGCGTTGCCCGACGCCTCGATGGACAGGTCGGCCGCCGAGTCGAGCGTGACCTCGATGCCGCCGCCGGACGTCTCGAGCGTCCCGCCGTTCGAGTTGCCCTTCGCGAACGTCGCCTCGATCCCGCCGCCCGACGTATCGGCGCGGACCTTACCGCCCGCGTCCGTGATCCGGATGCCGCCGCCGGAGGTGTCCGCGTCGATGTCGCCGGTCACCCCGTCGAGCTCGATCGACCCGCCGGAGCTCTCCGCGTGGACGGGGCCGTCGATCGCCTTCGCGTGGACTCCCCCGCCCGACGTGTCCGCCTTCACGGTGCCCTTGACGTCGTTCAGCGTGATCCCGCCGCCGGAGGTGTGGCAGTCGAGACTGCCGACCAGGTCGCGCACGTGGATGCCGCCGCCGGACGTCTCGAGCTTGACGGCGTCGCGCAGGCCGGTCACGTCGATGGCGCCGCCCGAGGTGTCGATCGAGACCCTGGTCTGCGCCGGAACGCGGATCTGCCACTCGACGTTGTCGTGCCAGCCCGAGAACATGGACCACTTGTGCTTGCGCCGCGCGACGACCGACGCCGAGCCGGCGCCCTCGTCGAAGCGGAAGGTCAGGATCTCGTCGAGGTCCTTGTTCTTCGAGGTCACGACGATGTGGACCCCCGAGTCGTTCGAGCCGGTCAAAACGACCTTGCCCGCGTCGGTCTCGATCGAGAACCGGCCGCCGGGCTCGAGCGCCAGGTCCTTCTCCAGCCGGTTATCGGCGAGCAGCGGGGCGGCGGCCAGGGTCACCGCGAGGCCGGCGAGCGCGAGCGCGCGATTGGGAAGCATGATCCCTCCTTCGGGTCCTCAATCCAATACGCCGGCCGCGGCGATAGGTTCCCGAGACTCCGCAGGAACCGAGACCCGACCCGAACCTAGGCCTTGCGGGGAGCCTCGGAGAGCGCCTTCGCCAGCGGAGTCCAGGGCCGGCCCTGCGCCTCGGCGACCGCCCGGTACGTCAGGTGTCCCCGGTAGGTGTTCACGCCTTCCGCGAGGTGCGGGTTGTCCGACACGGCCCGATCGAGGCCCTTGTTGGCGAGCTCGAGCGCGTAGCGCAGGGTCGAGTTCGTCAGCGCGAAGGTCGAGGTCCGAGCGACGGCGCCCGGCATGTTGGCGACGCAGTAGTGGATGACGCCGTCCACCGTGTAGATCGGATCCGAGTGCGTCGTCGCGTGGGTCGTCTCGAAGCAGCCGCCCTGGTCGACCGCGACGTCGACCGCCACGGCGCCGGGCTTCATCTGCCCGATCAGCGCGCGCGACACGAGCTTCGGCGCGGCGGCGCCGGGGATGAGCACGGCGCCGATGAGCAGGTCGGCGCGGCGGCAACCCTCCTCGAGGGTGTGCGCGTTCGACGCGACGGTCTTCACGCGGCCGAGGAAGATGTCGTCGAGCTCGCGCATGCGGTCCGGCGACACGTCCAGGATCGTGACGTCGGCGCCCATGCCGGCCGCGATCTTCGCGGCGTTCGTGCCCACCACGCCGCCGCCGATGATGACGACGTCGGCCGGGGGCACCCCGGGCACGCCGGAGAGCAGAACGCCGCGGCCGCCGTTCGACTTCTGGAGGTAGTACGCGCCGACATGGACGCTCATGCGGCCCGCGACCTCGGACATCGGCGTGAGCAGCGGCAGCGACCCGTTCGGCGCGGTGATCGTCTCGTAGGCGACGCCGGCAACCCTGCGCTCGAGGAGCATGTCCGTCAGCGCCCGCGCCGGCGCGAGGTGGAGGTACGTGTAGAGGATCTGGTTCTCGCGCAGCCTCTGATACTCCGGCCCGACGGGCTCCTTCACCTTCACGATCATCTCGGCGCGCGCGAAGACCTCGTCCGCGGTTCCGAGGATCGAGCCGCCCGCGGCCTCGTACTGCTCGTCCGGGATGCCGGAGCCGACTCCCGCGTCGTGCTCCACGACGACGCGGTGGCCCGCGGCGGTCAGCGCGCGCACGCCCGCAGGGACCAGCCCGACGCGATTCTCGTTGTCCTTGATCTCCCGGGGCAGGCCGATGATCATGCGTCCCCTCCGGATGCGACGCGGCACGTCAGGCGTGCCCGCGCCTCCCGAACCGTCCCGCGGCTTCGGTGTTCGCTCTTACTCGTGCGTGTCGATCTGAGCCTTCTGGAGCCGACCCGAGAAATCGACGTAGATCGACTTCCACTCCGTGAACACGTCGAGGCCGGCGATGCCCGCCTCGCGATGCCCGTTGCCCGTGTCCTTGCGGCCGCCGAACGGCAGGTGCACCTCTGCGCCGATCGTGGACGAGTTGACGTAGAAGATGCCGGTCTCGAAGTCGCGCATCGCGGAGAACGCCTTGTTGACGTCCTGCGTGTAGATCGAGCCGGACAGGCCGTACGTGACCGAGTTCGCGATCCGGACGCCCTCGTCGAGAGAGGAGATCGGGACGACCGTCGTGACCGGGCCGAAGATCTCCTCACAGGAGATCCGCATGCGGGCGTCGGCGTCGGCGAAGACGGTCGGCTGAAAGAACCAGCCCTTCCCGAGATCGCCCTGCGTGAGCTTCGCGCCGCCCGTGACGAGCCTGGCGCCCTCGTTCTTTCCGATCTCGACGTACTTCGCAACCGTCTCGCGCTGCTTCTCCGAGACGCACGGTCCCATGTCGACGTCGCCGAGCCCGTTGCCGACGCGCAGCGACTTCGCTCGCGCCTCGAGCTTGCCGACGAACTCGTCGTAGACCTTCCTGTGGACGAGCAGCCGCGAGGACGCCGTGCAGCGCTGGCCGGTCGTGCCGAACGCGCCCCAGACGGCGCCGTCGACCGCCAGGTCCACGTCCGCGTCCTCCATGACGAGGATCGCGTTCTTGCCGCCCATCTCGAGGTGCAGCCGCTTGAACGTCGGTGCGACGGCGACGGAGATCGAGCGACCGACCTCGGTCGAGCCGGTGTACGAGACGACCTTCACGTCGGGATGCGAAACGAGCGGGTCGCCAACCTCGCCGCCGGAGCCGGTGACGACGTTGAATACGCCCGCCGGCAGCCCGGCCTCCTCGAACACGCGCGCGAGCGCGAGCACGGCGGCCGGCGTGTCCGTCGCCGGCTTGATGACGATCGTGTTGCCGGCGATCAGCGCGGCCATGGACTTCCACGCGGGGATCGCCATCGGGAAGTTCCAGGGGGTCACGAGCGCGCAGACCCCGACGGGCTCGCGCACCGCCATGGCGAACTTGTTCGGCAGCTCCGAGGGCGTCGTGTAGCCGAAGAGGCGCCGTCCCTCGCCCGCGGCGAGGTATGCCATGTCGATCGCCTCCTGGACGTCGCCGCGCGTCTCGGCGAGGACCTTGCCCATCTCGCGCGTCATGAGGCGCGCGAGCTTCTCCTTGTCGCGCTGCAGGATCTCGCCCGCCTTGTACAGGACCTCGGCGCGGCGGGGCGCCGGCGTGGCCTTCCAGCCGGGGAACGCCTTCTTCGCGGCGGCGACGGCGGCGTCGACGTCCTCCTTGCCGCTCCGAGCGAAGACGCCGATCACGTCGTCGCGATCCGCGGGGCTGCGGTCCTCGAACGTCTTGCCCGACTTCGACGGGACCCACTTCCCGCCGATCCAGTTTTGCTGTGTCTCGACTGCGATCTCGGTTGCCATGACTTCTCCTCGCGTGCCTCTTTCCTCGACCCTAACTCTCCACCGGCGCGGCCGGAGGCGGCGGCGGCGCCGCCTGGCTCCCGCTTCCGGTTCCGCTGGCGTCCGACATGGCGACGCTGCCCTGCAGCTGAGCACCCTCCGCGATGACGACCTTCGGGGCGCGGACGTCCCCCTGCACCACGGCCGAGGCGAGCAGCTCCGCCCGCTCGTCGGCCCGGATCAGGCCCTTGACCTTGCCGGCGACGACCACCGACCGGGCGTGCACGTCCCCCTCGATCTCGCCGGACGGCGCCACCGTCACGCGGCGCGTGACGTGGATGTTGCCCTCGACGCGGCCCTGCACCGAGATGTCCTCGTCGCCCGTGATCTCGCCGACGAAGCGGGCGGACGATCCGACGAGCGTCCCCGCGGCGGGCGAGACGGCCGGCCCGCGGTCCCTGTCCCGATCGGCCGCGGGAGGCTCCGCCCGCGCGCTGTCACTCCTGCCGAACACTCGTCCTCCGCCTCCGAAAGCGGGTAAGTCTAACAGGCGCGTCCAGCCCGAGGCGCGGCCGCGCCTCAGGCCAGATCGAGCCCTGCGGCAACGAGATCGCGATCGAAGAGGACGGCGGCTTCACTCGGCCGCGGTGAGCGGCGCGGCCGGGCTCGAGTCCCGGCGGCGAAGAATGCGGACGACCATCGCGCCGGCCACGGCGGTCATCGCGAGCGGGTCCCACCAGAGGCCGAAGCCGGGGTCGATCCGGTGGACGAGCTCGGGGAGCACGCCGATCGTCAGGAGCGTCCCGGCGAGGAGCCAGCCGAACCACCTCTTCCCGCCCTCGGTGCCGGCGGCGAACGTCCAGCCCGCCGCGACGCCCATCGCCGGCGCGGCGATCGCGTACGTGTTCTTCTCGGTCATCGGGTTGAAGAGGAGCAGATAGGCCGCGGAGAGCAGGGCGAGCGTCAAGGCGCGCTTCGGCTCGGGACGGCGCCGCGCGGCGACGATCCAGAGCGCGAGGGTCGCGACTCCGAATGCGGCGCGCGCCGCGGTCGCGGCGGACGGAGCGGGCGGGACGCCGATCCGGCGCAGGAGCGAGGCGAGGTCGGCGAAGCGCTGCTCATTGGTCGCCGACCACGACGCGATGTGGACGGCGGCGTCGCGGTACTGCGCGACGACGTAACCGGGCGGCGCGAAGACGAACGGAATTGCGGCGAGAAGGGCGAGACCGACGGCGAGACGCGCCCACATCCGCGGATAGCCCCACGGCGCGAGCAACACGACGACGAGACCGAGCGGCTTGACGGCGACGAGGAGGACCAGCACCGCGGCGGCCGCGGTCCAGTCCTCCGCGGCGAGGAGACCGGCCGCGAGGACGAGGAGCCCGCCGAAGGCGAGGTTCGTCTGCCCGTTGCGGACGGCGCCGAGGCACGGCCAGATCGAGAGGACGAGCGCGAGGCCGAGGACTCGCGTGGCGCGATCCGCGTCGTCCTCCATCGCGCGACGGGCGAGCGAGCGGCATCCCGCCAGGACCGCCGCGACGGACAGCGCGCGCCAGAGCAGATCGCCGAGCGGGAGCGGCAGGGCGTGGAACGGCGCGAACAGCAGCGCAAACTGCGGCAGGTAGTGGAAGCCGCGCGGGTCGGAGTACAGCGGACGTCGCGCCCACCAGCGCTCCGCGGCGAGGTGGAAGACGGGCGTGACCGAGCGGCGGACGGGGTCGAGGCACACCAGGATGCCGACGACGGTCAGCGCGAGGAGCCAGAGGGCGACGCCCGCGCGAAGGAGTCGGTCCGAGCGCACGGCCATCCTCGGCCGGATTGTATCGGCGGCGGCGGGCGATCCCGCCGCGCACGGAGTGGATGCGCCCGCGTCGCGGATCCGAGGCGCGCGTCGCAGAGGCGCGGACCGGGCTCCCGCTAGGCGAAGGGCTGGACGAAGGGCGCGGGCGCCGGATCGTGCGGAGTCGCCGCCTCGAGCCGCCTGCCGAGCATCTCGAGGAGCGACTCCGCACGCAGGAGCATCTCGAAGACCCCGGACGGGCCCTCGACACTCCGGCAGGAAAAAGCGAGCGACGCGCCGCTCGGGTCGAGGCGGAACCGCCGGTGCTGCGGCATCTCCGCCTGCGCCATCTGGAGGGCGCCCAGCCAGCGCGCGTCGGCCGGCCGCGACAGCGAGACGGTGTAGCGCGTCTCGGTCCCCGCGTCCTCGCCGCGAAGGGTCGCGTGCTCGAGCCGAATCTCGCGGTCTCCCGGGAACGTGTCGCTCATGGTCCCCACTCTCCGTGTGATGTAGATCGCAATTCGAGGGCCAGAGTCGCAACCCGTTCGAAATGTGAGGCTTGTCACCCGAGCGCTAAGTCCGCGCCGTGGAAAGTGTTACCTCGGGTAACGCCGCTCTCTGTGCCATGATGAGGACATGGGCTGGCTGGTGTGGCTCGGGCTCGCGGTCCTCGTGACCGTGCTGGCGGCTCTCTTCGGGATGAAGCCGAAGGGCACGCGCCCCGTCTCGCACAGCCGGATGATGGGCGTCGCGCGGGCGATCCTGGTGATCCTGCTCGTCATCTTCGCGTTCATGGCCTACCGGGCGAAAACCGGGCACTAGAGCCGGAGCCGAAAAACATATTAGCGATCGCTAATATGTTCCCCTGTTCACTCGCCTCCTTCCGCTCCCGCTGCCTCCACGAAGGCGTCGCATCGCACGACCGGCTGCGGCGGATACCGCTTCAGGATCGGGCAGCGGATGAATACGGAGCGCTCGGTCCGGATGTACTTCGGCGGCGCCGCGCAGCGATGACAGAGGCTGTCCGGAAACGGCAGCTTCGGTCCGTCTTCGTCCGGGCCCGTTCCCGCCTCGCCGCCCGGCGGATCCGCCGCGCTCACGGTCACCACACGCGGACGCGGTCCTCCGGCTTCAGGTAGAGCCTGGCCCCCGGCGGAACCGAGAACGCGTCGTACCACGCGTCGACGTTCCGGACCGCGTCGGCGCGGAACTGCCCCGGCGCGTGGCCGTCCACCATGACGAGCATGCGCGCGATCTCGGGACGCTCCTTGCTGCGCCACGCCTGGGCGTAGCCGATGAAGAAGCGTTGATCTCCCGTGAATCCGTCGACCCGCTCCGCGGCGCGATCGCCGAACGCCGCGCGATAGCCGTCGTACGAGGCCGAGACGCCCGCGACGTCGGCGATATTCTCCGACAGCGTCAGCTTCCCGTTCACGTGGAGGCCCGGCAGCGGCTCGTACGTGTCGTACTGCGCCGCGAGCCGCGCGCCCGCCTCCTCGAAGTGCTTCAGGTCCTCCGGCGTCCACCAGTTCGCGAGCCGTCCCTCGGCGTCGAACTGCGCGCCCTGGTCGTCGAAGCTGTGGCTGATCTCGTGGCCGATGACGGTCCCCACGGCTCCGTAGTTGCGAATCGGATCGCCCTGTGCGTCGTAGAACGGCGGGTTCAGGATCGCGGCCGGGAAGTTCATCCCGTTCTGCAGCGGCAGGTTCACCGCGTTGACGGTCTGAGGCGTCATGCACCACTCGGTCTTGTCGACCGCCTTGCCGAGCTTCCCGCGGCGGTACCGGTACTCGAACTCCTCCGCGCGCCGCGCGTTGCCGAGGGGATCGTCCCGATCGATGCGGAGCCCCGTGTAGTCCTGCCACTTCTCCGGGTAGCCGATGCCCACGTAGAGCGTCGCGAGCTTCGCCTTCGCCTTCTCGCGCGTCGCCGGCGACATCCACTCGAGCCGGTCGATGCGGCGGCCGAACGCAGCGACGATGTTCTTCACCATCTCCTGCGCCCGCGCCTTGTCGGACGGCGAGAAGTGCTTCTCGACGTACATCCGGCCGACGGCGTCGCCGAGGGCGCCGCTCGTCGCGATGACGGCGCGCTTCCAGCGGTCGCGCTGCACCTTCGCGCCCGACAGGACCGTGCCGTAGAAGTGGAAGCGCTCGTCGGCGAACGGCTTCGGCAACAGGCCGGCCCAGCGGTCGATCGCGTGAAACGCGAGGTAGTCCTTCCAGAGATCGATCGGCTCGCTCCCGGCCAGCTTCGCGATTCCCGCGACGCCCGTCGGATGCCAGACCATGATCATCGGCTGCGACGCGAGCCCCGCGGCGTCGAAGTACGCGGCCCAGTCGAGGCCGGGCGCCCGCGTCGGAAACTCGGCGAGCGGCCATGGGTTGTCGGCCTTGTGGACGTCGACCGAATCCGTTCGCGTCACGTGCACCGCAGCAATCCTGTTCTCGAGCCCGTAGATGCTCGCCGCCTTCGCGTCGGCGTCGGCGATCTTCGCGAGCTTCAGGACGGCGGCGATGTGCTCGCGGTACTTCGCCTGCAGCTCGGCGGACTTCGCGTCGGTGTTCGTGTAGTCGTCGCGGTTGGGCAGCCCGAGGCCGCCCTGCATCATGTAAGCGACGTACCGGCTCGGATCGCGGAAGCCCGGCGCGACCCAGATCCCGAATGGGCGGTCGGTGTTGAAGTTCGTGTTGTTGAGCGCGTCGACGTCGGCGCGCAGCCCGGCCCCGAGATAGCGCGCGAGCGCCGCGCGGTCCGAGATCGCGCGGATCGCGTCGAGGTCCGGCTGAACCGGCGTCAGCCCCCGCTTCTCGATCGCGGCCTCGTCCATGTAGGCCGTGTAGTAGTCGCCGACCTGGGCGGCCGGCGAGTCCTTGGGGGCGCCGCTCTTCGCCGCTCCCTGGATGAGGTCGCGGTTCCAAGCCTCGACCTTGTCTTCGACGAAGCTGAACGAGGCCCAGACGGCCCGGTCGGGCGGGATCTCGGTCGTCTTCATCCACCCGCCGTTGGCGTAGGCGTAGAAGTCGTCGCCGGGCTTGACCGACGTGTCCATGCCGGCGACGTCGACCCGACTCGATGCGCGCTCGGCGCGATCCGACTCGGGGGCGGCGAGGGCCAGCCCGCCGAGGCCCAACGCGGCAGCGGCTGTCATGGCGAACAGGGCGGAACGGTGTCGCTGCACGATCTTCAAGGACTCCTCGCCTTTCTCCGGCGGTCCGCCGGGGCCGCGGCTCCGCCGGAGCCTAACTCGCAAAGGCCGGCGACTCATGAGGAAACGCTCGGGGAAGCCCCAAGAATCCCCCGAGGCGATCGGGGAGAGGCCCAGACCGTCTTCCTTGCGGAGATCTGGACCCCCCCCGCCCGCGGCGTTCTCCAGAGAGGACGCAGCCGTCAACGGCCGTGGAGGGAGAAACGACGCCGGGATCGGACCGGCGTCTCCGGATGGGAAATCGGCGATGCGCCGGAGCGTCAGAACGCCCCGGTGTCCGAGCCCCCCGTCATGTTCCCCGCCGAGTTGTTGTACTGCTGCGTCGCGCCGGTGAGCGTGTCCGTCACCGTGAGCCTGAACGCCTCGGTGGTGAGAGGCGCATAGAAGACCCAGAACTTGCCGTTGATGGAGCGGCCGTCGAGGACTTTCACCACCACATCGATGTTGTCGGGCGAGAAGAACCAGAAGCCCCTCGTCTGCGCCGAGATGTACGCCAGATTCGCGGTCTTCGACTCGCCGTTCGCCGCGGTCCACGTCACGGCCGCCTGGAAGCGCGCCGGCGCGGCCGGCACGACCTGGTCCGGCGCGACGGGGGCAAACAGGTCCGACATCGTCGCGACATTCGCGTCGCACGCGTGGTTCAGGCACGGCAGACCGAAGCCGCCCTCGATGGTCTTCAGCAGCGAGAAGTGCGTGTAGAAGTTCGAGCTCTCGACGCCGCTCACTCCGTAGTTCGTGTCGACGGTCAGCAGCACCTGGTTCGTGTTCGGCGTCGCGCTGTAGTCGTTCTCGTCCCACAAGAGGACGATCGCATTGTGGCCCCAGCCCCACGCCGGGGAGGCGTGGATCGCCCGGACGAGCGTCTCGATGGTCTTGTCGCCCTGATAGATCAGCGCCGGATTCAGGCCAACCTGCGTGCCGGTCGTCGAGGGATCGAAATCGCAGAGCGGGCCGGCATTTCCGCGGCCGTGCTGGTCATTGCACTGATTCGGCACGATGATGGAGAACGCGGGGACGGAGCCCGAGGCGAGGTCGTCGTAGAGGCCGTTCGGTCCGTCGAAACCCACGGTGTTCGAGAGATTGTTGCCGGCCGGGCCTTCCTGGACGCTCTTGAAGTACGCGAAGGGATTGTGCTTGACGGCATAGAGGTTGATCAGGGTCTGCGTCTCGTTGGGAAGCGTGCTGGTGATCGGATTCACGTTCGAATAGAAGCCGTCGCTGTTGTCGACTCCGTCGGCGCCCGTGGACGGAAGGCTCTCCTGGTAGCTCTTCCAGTTCAGGCCCCTGTCGAAGAGCTGATCGCCGATCGTTTTGCCGCTGGTCGGAGCGGCGGCGATCGACTGCACGCCGTCGATCTCCGTCACCGACGTGATCGAGGGCGGCGTGATCTCGTTCGTGGTGTCGAACACCGGGGTCGCAGCGTCGGTTCCGTTCCCGGCGATCGGGCATACGTTCGGGCTCGCGGACACGTCGTACGACGTCGTCCCGGAGACGATGTTCGGCGTGCACGCGCCGTTATGCCAGTCCGGGCTGTTGTCGTTCAGAACGCCGAAGTTCGATCCACCGACCACCTCGAGGTAGTTGGTGAGGCTGGGATGAGCGATCGCGAAGTAGTTGTTCGACACGTTCACCATCTTCATGTACCTGTTGGTGAACGGAGAGCTGGGATTTCCGACGATCTGGCCGTAGGCGTGGTTCTCCATCATGATGACGAACACGTGGTCGAGGTGAGGCACGCCGCCGGGCGCGGCGCCCTCACCGGCGAGAGCCGGCGGTGCGGACGAGCCGAAGAGCCCGACGAGAGCCGCGAGGATTCCGAGAATTGGCGCGCGAGAGCGACGAGTCATGTCTCCTCCTTATTGCGCTTGCGTCAACGGGAATGCGGAATGGCGCGAAGGTAGGTGACGGGCGCTAACGCCTCGCCAAGCTCTCGACAACGTCTCGTGAAGCGTTCGCCCGAGGATTTACGGAAGGCTTACGCCGCGGCGTGTAATCTCGACGAAGCGGGATCCGTATACCGCGGTTCCGCCGCCGGTCTCAGAGAGGCGTTCTTCACGCCGGCTCCGGAGGAGCTGCTCCGCGCATGCATTTTCTTTCGATGTGACAGGACCGCCGTCTTCGCGCCGATTGCATGTCGAAAGTCCCTCTCCGGGTTCTCGCGCAAACGCGTCGCCCCCGTCCGCGCGGCGGTCTTTCCGCGTCGGCCGGGCCTCCGTACGGCCCACCTGGTCTAAAGTGGATTCATGTGCCGAAACATCCGCACTCTCGCGAACTTCGAGCCGCCCGCGACCCGCGACGAGATCCGCGCGTCGTCTCTTCAGTTCGTCCGCAAGCTGAGCGGGGCGAACAAGCCCTCGCGGGCGAACCAGGAGCTGTTCGACCGCGCCGTGGACGAGGTGAGCGAGGCCGCCGAGAAGCTGGTCCTCGGGTGGGTCACGACCGCGACGCCGAAGGATCGGGGCGTCGAGATCCGCAAGCACGTCGAACGCTCGCGGCTCCGCTTCGGGAAGGAGCCGAAGCACACGCCGATCGGGCCGATCCGCCCGGAGCACTCGGCTCCCCGGCGCGAGGGCCGGGCCGAACCGGGGCGGGCGGCGACCGACCGAACGCGGGATCGCGGGCGTGCCTGACCGCGACGAGCGTCGCAATGACCGGCCGCACGAAGACGCCGCGCCCGAGGCGGCGGGATCGTCGAACGCCGCGCTGGAATCCCGGTTCCAGCAGATGTTCCCGGTCCTCTCCCCCGCCGAGATCGATCGCATCCGGCGCTTCGGCGAGATCCGGAGATTCGCCGAGGGTGATTACCTCCTGCGAGCCGGGCGGGTGACGCCGGGCATGTACGTCATCCTCTCCGGCCGCGTCGCCATCTCTCCGCGCGACGGCCTGGGACACGTTACGCCGGTCGACGCCTTCGCGAAGATGATCGGGGCGCCTGTCGAGGAGATGAAGGAGGTCGTGCCGGGCGAGGTCATGGCCGAGATCGGCCAGCTCTCCGGAAGGCAGGAGCTGGGAGTGCTCGACGCGCGCGCCGTCGGAGACGTGGAGGCCATCGTCGTCGCGCCCGAGGCCCTGCGCGCGCTGCTCATCGCGGAGGCCGAGCTCGGCGAACGCATCCTGCGCGCGCTGATCCTGCGCCGCGTCGCGCTCATCGAGATCGGTTTCGGCGGCCCCGTGATCATCGGCGCCCCGCGGTCGCCCGACGTGACGCGGCTGTCGGGATTTCTCGAGCGCAACTCGACTCCCTTCCGCGTGGTCGATCCGGCCACGGACCCCGACTCGACACCGCTGCTCGAGCGATTCGCGGCCTCCGCGGACGAGCTGCCGCTCGTGATCATGCCCAACGGCGACGTGCTCAGGAATCCGTCGAAGCACGACCTGGCCGTCGCCGTGGGCCTGGTGGCGACGCGCTTCCGCTCGGAGCCGTACGACGTGGCGATCGTCGGCGCGGGCCCGGCCGGACTCGCGACCGCGGTGTACGGCGCGTCCGAGGGCCTCTCGATCGTCGTGCTCGAGGCGCTCGCGTTCGGAGGCCAGGCCGGCGCGAGCGCGCGCATCGAGAACTATCTCGGGTTCCCCACCGGCATCTCCGGGCAGGCGCTGATGGGCCGCGCGTTCACGCAGGCGCAGAAGTTCGGCGCCGAGTTCAGCCTGTCGACCGAGGTGACGCGGCTGGACTGCGCCACGGGGATTCCGGACCCCGATCCGGCGCACGTCCTCGAGCTCGGCGACGGCCGGCGGGTCCTCGCGCGCACGATCGTGGTCGCGACCGGCGCGCGCTACCGCCGTCCGCAGATCCCGAACCTCGAGGAGTTCGAGGGCCGGGGGGTCTCCTACTGGGCCTCCCCCGCCGAGGCGCGGCTGTGCCGCGGCGAGGAAGTGGCCCTCGTCGGCGGCGGTAACTCGGCGGGTCAGGCGGCGGTCTTCCTGGCGAGCCACGCGCGCCGCGTGCGCATGCTGGTGCGCGGCTCCGGCCTCTCCAGGACGATGTCGCGCTACCTCATCGATCGGATCACGGCCGCGTCGAACATCGACGTCCAGTGCGACACCGAGGTCGTGGAGCTCTTCGGCGCGCCCGACGAGGGCCTGCGCGGCATCCGCTGCCGCAACCGCATAACCGGAGGCGAGCAACGGCACGACGTCGTCCACCTCTTCCTCTTCACCGGCGCGGATCCGGCCGCGAGCTGGCTCACCGGCTGCGGCGTTCCGCTCGATGAGAACGGCTTCATCCCGACCGGCGCCGACGTCGCCTCGGGCGGCTATGCGCCTCTGCCGCTCGAGACGGGGATCCCGGGCATCTTCGCGGTCGGCGACGTGCGCTGCGGGTCGGTCAAGCGCGTCGGCGCCGCGATCGGCGAAGGCGCCGCCGTCGTCGCGCAGCTGCACACGTTCCTCGCGCGGCGCGCTGCCGCTGCCGCAGCCGCACAGGAGTTGGCGCCGAGGCCGTAGGCCGCGCTCCGCCGATCAGGAGGCGGACGGCGTCGGACGGCAGCGTCGATGCGACCGCCGCCGTCCGAGCCCGAGGACTACTTCCCGAGAGAGGCCTGGATCTGCTTCGCCTTCTCGAGGTGCGCCGCGAACGCGGGGCGGACCTTGACGAGCAGCGCCTTCAGCTCGGCGTTCTGCGCGTTGGGGATGAGCGTCTTGTCCAGCGCGTCGAGCACCGCCTCGTGATACGTGACCTCGTGATCGATATACGCCTTGTCGAAGGCCGCGCCGCTCAGCTTCTTCAGGTTGGCGAGGTTGTCGGTCCCGCCCGACTTGAGGCTCTGCGCCGTGGGGTTGTCCTCCGGCTTCACGCCCAGCTTCTTGGCGAGGTCCGTCGCCTGCTTGTTCACGCCAGTGTGGTCCGTCACCATCATCTTGCCGTAGGCCTTCACGTCCGCGTTGGTGGCCTTCGACTCGGCCAGCTTTCCGGCGTCGATGTCGACATTGTTCGCCGTCACGACGATGGCCGCGATCTGCGCGTCGTTCGGCGCCTGCGCCCACCCCGCGGTCGCGAGGCCAAAGGCCGCGGCCGCGATGATCCCGATACTCGACTTCTTCATCGTTCCTCCTCCTTGAAACTCACGGTTCAACGATCAAGACCCCATCCATTCCGGGGTGCAAGGTGCACGTGTAGGGGAAGCGTCCCGCGGCCGCCGCGCGGTACTGCCACTTGGCGTCGGGCGCGATCTCGCCGGACTCGAACGAGCCATCCGCCGCCTTGACGTTGTGCGGAAACGGATCCTTGTTCGTCCACGTGACCGTCTCGCCGACCTTGACGGTGAGGTTCTCGGGCGAGAACGACACGCCGTCCATCGCGACCACGGTCCCCCGCGCCGCCTCGGTCCCCTTGGGCGTCGGCGTGGATGCCGGCTGCCCGGCCGCCGAGTTGGCCGGAGGAGTCGACGCGGCGCAGCCCTGGAGCGCAAGCACGCCGAAATACAGGACCGCGATATACCTCACGGCCCGACTCTATCCCCAACGAGCAATTGCACGTCGCGCTCGGGCCTTGCAAGAATTCGGCCTCCGGCGCCCGGTCAGGCTGCGTATCGGGTGGGCCCCCGGATGCGCTCCGCGTGAGGCTTGGCTCGGGGAGAC